>JBDHCY010000007.1:0-37504 GCA_039591795.1 Gemmatimonadota bacterium
CCGACGAGTGTCCCCATTCCAATTCGCACGCCCGCCGCGAGCGCCTCGATCCAGAGGCGGAGTGGGATGAACGAGAGCAGGAAGACGACGAATGCAACGCCGGAGAAGACGATGACGATAGGAATCCATGCATACTGCTCAAAGAGACTCATGATGACTCCCGAATGTGAATCCTACGCTCAGGCGGACTCGGTTTCGTCTGTGGGGAGCACGACCAGCCGGTAGGGTTCGGAGCGCACGACGTGCACCTCGGCGCCCTTCGAGACGAACTCGCCCTCGGCCACCACATCGAGTCGCTCGCTGCCGAACCGCGCGGTGCCCGCGGGCCGGAGATCGGTGAGTGCCGTGCCCACGGCGCCAACGAGGTCGTCGCGGACGTCACCGGAGACGTAGCCGCTGGATCGGTCGGTCGCCGCGTCGAGTAGGACGCCTGCGAAGCGCCCGCCAGCCGGCAGATGTCGCACCAACCCGTAGATCACTGCTGCAACGATCAGCGCGGCCGATGCGGTGACGGCAGATGCCCTCGTGATGTCTGGCCAGGTTCGGAGGCTCCCGATCAACGCCAGAAAGACGGACGCCGCGACCAGCCCGATCCCCACGATCCCCGCGACACCGAACCCTGGCACGATGAAGATCTCGACCGCGATTAGCGAGAGCCCGGCCAGGAGCAAGATGATCTCCTCCCACCCAGCGAGACCCACGATCACGTGGCTGCCGAAGAAGAGCCCGAGCGAGAGAATCCCGATCGCGCCGGCGACGCCGAACGAAGGTGTCTTGATCTCGATGAAGATTCCGAGCACGCCGATCGGGAGGAGCAAGCCCGCGATGATCGGGTGCGTGAGGAACCGGACCAGCCCTTCGGCCCAATTGACGCGCGTGTCGACCACATCCGCTCCAGCGAGACCGATGGCATCGAGCAGCGCGTCGAAATCGGTGACCTCGACGGCGTAGCCCACTCGAGCCGCCTCGTCTGCCGTGAGCGTCAGGAGCTTTCCGGAATCGACCACCCCGGCAATGGCGATCTCCTCATCCACCATCGCCTCACCGATCCGGGGATCGCGTCCGTGGCGCTCGGCCAGCGCGCGAAATTGCGCGCGCATCACGCTCTGCGCCTTCTCGGAGGCTTTGCCCGCCTCGGTGACGACCGTGGAGGCACCGATCTGCGCGTCGGCCGTCATGAACACCGAGTCGGTCGAGACGGCGATGAGCGCCCCCGCTGAAATGGCCCGGGGGTGGACGAACGCGTAGACCGGGATCTCGGTCTCCGTGACGGCGTCGACGATCTGGAGTGCGGCGTCGACCCGGCCGCCGAGGGTGTTGATATCGAGGATCGCGGCCTTCGCACCCGCCACTTCGGCTTCGCGGAGCGAGCGGCGCAGGAACGGGGCAAGCCCCAGCTCGACGGTGCCCGTCACCGGAATGCGGTAGACGACTGGCCGCTGTGCCGCGGCGGGAACCGGTGCCAGCAGCACGCTCAAAGCAAGACCGCAAAAGCCCACGGCACGGGACATAGTGAAAAGGTATGGGCTCGCCACGATGAGGAGAAGGGCGCCGCTTGCGCTCCGGCGGCGCGCCTGCATCTTCGAGCGACCCGCGGCCTTGGATCGAGAACGTGCCTCTTTCGCTGGGCATCGCCTGCCACACCGCACCTCGCCCACGGGGCGACGGGGGGAGGTGCGCGTGACCGTCACGACCGCACTCCTTTTCGTGACGGGAGGGATCGTCCTGCTTGGAGGCGGGGGTGAGTTTCTCGTGCGGGGTGCAGCCGCCCTCGCGCGACTCGCTCGGGTCACTCCAGCCGTCATCGGCCTCACGATCGTTGCCATGGGGACTTCTCTGCCCGAGCTCGTCGTGAGCCTCTTCGCCACCCTCGGCGGCAGTCCCGACGTGGCCATGGGCAATGTCGTCGGGTCGAACATGTTCAACGTCGGCGTCATTCTCGCCCTCGCTGCGCTCCTCGTGCCACTCGTGGTCCACGGCACGGCAATCCGGCTGGAATGGCCGTTCATGTTCGTCGCGAGCTTCGTGGCTCTGCTCCTCGCACGCGACGGCGAGGTAGACCGGCTCGAGGGCACTTTTCTCGTCGTCTCCCTTGCATTCTTCATCACCTACGTCGTACGGCTCGCCAGAACCGAGGTCCGTCACAGCGAAGAGGAGGAGCTCGCTCGGGAAGTGGAGGCTCGCACTCGCCTCCGACACATGCAGAGTGCGATCCTCAATGTCGTACTCGTCGTCATCGGGATGGCGCTGCTCGTGACGGGCGCGAGACTCCTGGTCGACGGAGCAGTTCGACTCGCTGCCCTCGCCGGGATCACGGAACGCATCATCGGGCTCACCATCGTTGCGGCCGGTACGAGCCTCCCCGAGCTGGCCGCCTCGATCGTGGCGGCGATCCGGAAGCACACCGAGATCGCCGTCGCCAACATCATCGGCTCGAACATCTTCAACATGCTCGGGATCCTCGGTCTGACGGCGGTCGTGCGGCCGGTGCCGGTGGCACCGGCGATTGCGTCCACCGACATGTGGTGGATGCTCGTCTTCTCCGCCGCGCTCCTTCCAATGATGCGCATCGGGCTCCGGGTCGGCCGGCGCGACGCCTTGGTGCTCCTTGGCGGGTACGCAGTGTACATGTGGGTGTTGCTGCTCAGAACGGCCTGATAAGAGGGAGATCGCTTCGCCATGCCCGACGAGCCTGACATCGGCACGATCGTGCGACTGCAGGTCCAGCGGTCGCCGTTGAAGGTGGGAGAGCGACCGCACCGCCACTACGATCCGGGGCCGCTCCTAGAAGTCCAGCACCTCCACGTCACCCCTCGGGGCTGTGTCGGATGGCTCCCGGACGACGCCGCCGTGCTCGACGTCCATCACGTCGATCACCCGGCGAGCCGATCTCGCGACGGTGGTCGTGGGCTCTCGATCGGATTCACCTCGCACTATCACGCCATGCGAGGTCGATTCGGTGAACGGGTCGAGGATGGACTGGCTGGCGAGAACGTCGTGGTCGCGAGTGAGCACGTGCACACACTGGACGGCCTTGGCTCCGGCATCGGCGTGGTCAGCGCCACGACCGGCGAAACGGTGTGGCTGAGCGACGTCGGAATCGCTCGCCCGTGCAAAGCGTTCAGCCGCTACTGTCTCGGACACGAGGAGACGTCCGCGCAGGAACTGCGTGGTGTGCTCGAGTTCCTCGACGGCGGAACGCGGGGCTTCTACGCCAGCCTGGCCGACCCATCGAGTCCAGTCGTGCTCCGTCCTGGCGATCGCATCATCGCGCGGCCGCGCTGAGGCCTCCCGGCACGAACGCGACGATCCGAAGCGGAGCGCCGCTCCCCCCGGCGATCTTCATTGGGAGTGCCACCACGTAGCTCCCCGTGGCCGGAAGCGCATCCAGCTGCGCGACGTTCTCGAAGGCCGGCACGTTGTCGCCCAACAGGATCACATGACTCTCGAATCCCGTGGACTGGCCGCGGTCGATGCTGGGCGTGTCGATGCCAACCGCATCTACCCGCCGTTCCGCGATGAGCCAATGCGCAGCATCCGGCGCAAGACCAGGGAAATGCAGCTCGGGAACCGCGTCGGGTCCGAGGGTGCGCGTTCCGAGATACGCGGCCCGATCGGGCCAGCGACGCGCCCACCCGGTTCGGAGGAGCACGATGGCACCATCCGGGATCCGACCGTGCTCAGCTTCCCAGCGCTCGAAGTCCAGCGGGCCGACCAGGTAATCGGCGTTTGCAGACGCGCTGTCCCTCACGTCCACCACGGCCGCGGGCCCGATGAACCGATCGAGGGGGATCTCGTCCACGTGGTGCCGGCCCTCGGCAAAGTGGATCGGCGCGTCGAGATGCGTGCCGCCGTGCTCCGGCGCGGCGAAGCGGTTCGCAGCGTAGAAGTAGCCCGCCTCGGTCACGCCGTAGGCCACGCGCTCGAGGGTGAACGGCGGCTCGGTGGGCCAGTAGATCGTCTCTTCGGCGAAGGGGTAGCTCAGGTCCACCCAGTCCCCGCCGCGGCCGTCGAAGGCCACGCCGGGCCCGCGTCCGCAAGCGGCGAGGGCGACGACCACCACGGCTACCGGTACGATGTTCTGCATTCCAGGCTCCCTCGTGGGTACCCAGGAGATATTAACTTCTTCCTGACCATGGGCGATCTCACGCTTGCCGGCATCATTCATGGCATAGTCGCCACGATTCTGAGCTTCGACCTGTTGCTCACGAAGCACCGACCGGTGTCGGCGGTATTGTGGCTCGGCGTGGTATGGACGCTTCCCTACGCGGGCGCGATCGCCTACGTCAGCTTCGGCGTAGACCGTGTCCGCACCGGCGCCAGGAGGCGAGCCGAGTCGAATGCGCTCCTTCAGCAGCGTGCTGCGCTCCACCCGACCTTCGAGGGCCTCACGGTCGACTCGATGCGGCGCCTCGAACCGGAGATGCACCCCGCGCTCAGGATCTTCAAGGCAACGGACTCCGCCGTGCGCCGAAACCGAGTGCTCAAGGGGCACGAGGTCGATCTCCTCGTCGACGGAGACCGCTTCTTCCCGGCCTTCATGGAGGCGGCGGCAGCGGCGAAGGAGTCGGTTCATCTCCAGACGTTCATCTTCGGGCGTGACCGCACCGGTCAGGAGTTCCTCGATGTGTTGATGGAGCGCGCCCGGGCGGGGGTCGATGTGCGGGTCCTTTACGACCGGTTCGGCTCGACCTGGGCCCACTTGGGGCGTTTCTTCCAGCCGGCCCGCAAGGCGGGTGTTCGTGTGTGCTCGATCACCCAGGCGCATCCACTCAAAGGGCGGTTTCAGATCAACCTTCGGAACCACCGCAAGGTCGCGGTCGTGGACGGTCGAATCGGTTTCGTGGGTGGGATCAACATCCACGACGGGCACCGCAGCGGCTATTTGAAGGAAGTGCCGATTCGAGACTACCACGTCCGCATGCGAGGGCCGGCGGTCGCGGACCTCCAATTCCAGTTCATCGAGGACTGGTTCTTCGCCAGCCGCGAGCACCCGGACGCCCTGCTCAACCCGGCTCATTTCCCGCCGTATGAGGAATCTGGCGCCGGGCTCGTGCAGGTCGTGCCTGGGGGGCCGCACCCCGGTGGAAACGCCGTGGCCGATGTCTTCTTCGCCGCCATCGCGTCCGCAGAGCGTTCGCTGGTGATCGTCACGCCGTACTTCATCCCGGACGAGCCGATCGTCCAGGCGCTGCGCTACGCCGTCTTTCGTGGGGTGGACGTGCGGCTCGTGGTGCCCAAAGTAGGAAACCACCGCTACGCGGAGTTTGCCAGCCGTGCCCTCTACGCGCCCCTGCTCCGCTCGGGCGTCCGGATCTTCGAGCGCCGCCCCCCGTTCATCCACGCCAAGGCCCTGGTCGTAGACGGGATCTACGCTCTCATGGGATCCGCGAACCTGGACTATCGGAGTTTACACCTCAATTTTGAGACGAACCTCGAGGTGGCCGAGGAGGGCTTCGTGGCCGCAGTGACCCGCCAGGTGGAGGAAGAGATCGCTCAGAGTGACGAGGTGCGCCCTGAGGTGCACCGCGCCAGGCCGCTCGTGCGTCGGCTGGCAGAGAACTTCTGCTACCTTTTCCAGCCGATGCTCTGATGCACTACTTCGCCTACGCGTCGAATCTCGATCCGGAGTTGCTACGCGCGGAGCACCGTGTGCTCTACCGCTCGCGGGTCCGGGCCGACCTGCCCGGGTTCCGGCTCGCGTTCAACAAGCCCGATCCCGCCCACCCAGGCGCAGGCCGGGCGAACCTCGTTGGTGATCCCCGGGAGACCGTGCAAGGCGCGCTCTACGAGCTCAACGAAACGGACTTCGAGCGCCTCGACGAAGCAGAGGGAGTCCGCGACGGACGCTACTTTCGCGCGACGCTCCTGGTGCGCCGGGCCGCGGACGGGACACTCGTCGAAGCCCAGGTGTACGTCGGCACCTCGCGCGGCGTGCGCGGCGACCTCCGCCCCACGAAGCGCTATCTGGACCGCATTCTCGCCGGACGTGACTTGTTGGACACCGAGTACGTGGACCGGCTGGCCACGCTGCCGGTGTGGACCAGCTGACCAGCACGCACCGACTGTCCGGTCGCAGGGCCGTCGCGGCCTGGTGCTTCTTCGACTGGGCCAACTCCGCATTCGCGACGCTTGTCGTCACCTACATCTACTCGACCTACTTCGCCAGGGCGATTGCTCCCGACGAAATACGAGGGACCGCTCTGTGGTCCCGGGCTCTCACGATCGCGGCCCTCCTGATCGCGCTGTTGTCGCCCGTGCTCGGAGCCACCGCCGATCGGCGCGGCGCTCGGAAGCGCTTCCTCGCCGCCACAACGGTGGTCTCGGTGCTCGCCACGATCGCGCTCACCTTCGTCGCGCCGGGTAGCGACAACGCGATCTTCGCGGCAATCGCCCTCTTCGTGGTCGCCAACGTGGCGTTCGAGATGGGCATGGTCTTCTACAACGCGCTCCTTCCGGGCCTCGTTTCCGAGGAGTGGGTGGGCCGCGTCTCGGGCTACGGCTGGGGGCTCGGGTATCTCGGCGGCCTCGCATGCTTGGTGATCGCCCTCGTGGGGTTCGTGCAGCCCGAGATCCCGTGGTTCGGCATCTCGACCGAGAACGGGTTCAACGTGCGTGCCACGAACCTCCTCGTCGCGGTGTGGTTCGCCGTCTTCAGCCTGCCGCTCTTCTTCTGGGTGCGGGAGCCCGCGGCGACCAGCGGGCCCACGGGGGTGCGCGCCGCTTTCGCCGAGCTCAGGGGCACGCTGCGGGCAATCGGCCGCTTCCGTGAGGCTGCGCGTTTTCTCGTCGCACGCCTCGTCTACAACGACGGGCTCGTGACGATCTTCGCGTTTGGTGGCATCTACGCAGCCGGCACGTTTGGGATGGAGTTCGACGAGATCCTCATCTTCGGCATCGCCCTCAACGTCGCGGCCGGCCTCGGCGCGTTCGCATTCGGGGTGGTGGACGACCGAATCGGTGGAAAGGCGACCGTGCTGGTGAGCCTGGTGGCTCTGACGCTGGGTACCAGCCTCGCCGTCTGGGCGCCGACCCGGACCTGGCTCTGGGTCGCCGGGATCATGATTGGCCTGTTCGCCGGGCCCAATCAGTCGGCGAGCCGCTCACTCATGGCGCGGTTCACACCACCGGCCAAGCAGGGGGAGTTCTTCGGGCTCTTCGCGTTCTCGGGCAAGCTCACGTCGTTCCTCGGCCCGCTCGTCCTGGGCGTCGCCACACAGGCGTTCGGAAACCAACGAATTGGTGTCGCCGTGCTGCTGGTGTTCTTCGTCGGTGGGGGCCTACTGCTCCTGGGCGTGGACGAGCGCCGCGGGATGGAAGCCGCGCGCGCTGACGTCTCGGGCTAGCCGACCGACTTGAGGCCGGCGAGATGCGGCCCCGCTCAGCTCGGCCGCTTGGCGAGCCAAGTCGCTCCGCCCTGGGGCGTGAACACGGGCACCACCAACACCGACGTGGGCAGGTGATTGAGCAACCAGTTCGTCGCGCTCCCGACGACCAGGCGGTCCACCGCGCCCTTGCCGTGCGAGCCCACGACCAGCAGATCGGCCTGCCACTCGGTGGCCTCGGCAGCGATCGTCTGTGCTGCCGGCCCTCGACGCACGACGTGCTCCGAATCCTCGTACTCGATCATCGGCCAGACGCTGCGCTCGAGCAGCTCCTCGCTCCGCGCTGCCAATTCATCGATGTCCACCGGCGACGGGAGGTCCTGAAGGGCTGGCACGAGCTCCACCACGTGCAACACGCGAAGGCTCGCCTTGAACAGGCCGGCGAAGCGGACAGCCGCCTCGATGGTCGGGCCTGCCGCATACGACAGGTCCGCTGCCGCGAGGACGCGACGAATGTTGATCGCCGACGAGCCTGTGACGAGGGTCGGGATGTCGCTCGTCCGGACGACGTGATGCGCCGTGCTCCCGCCCAGCCAGCGGGCCAGCAGACTGTGGTGCTTGCCGCCAAGTACGACGAGACCAGCACCGAGGTCGGCTGCCGCCTCGGAGAGAACGGCGGCGGTCGGGCCAATCCGTACTTCGAGATGCTCGAATGCGGGATCGGGCACGTTGCCCCGCAGCGCACCTTCGATACGGATGCGTGTGTCGTCGATCAGCGAGCGGTTCAGCACCTCGAGGTCCACGGGGACCTCCGCTGCCGCCACGCCGGCCCAGGCGTTCGGGGCCGCGTGCACGAGGTGACACGACGTCCCGGTGGAGTACGCGATCGTCCAGCCGACCGCAGCTGCATGCGTGGCCGCAGGGGAGGTGTCCACGCCGACCACGACTGGTTTCCATTCCATGATTCGTCTCCAGGAGGCCACGGCATTGGCCGTGCGCCCGCAATCTAGGGCGACGGTAACGGGCGCGGAACCGCGCTCCCCGCGCTACATTGCCACCGATGACGCCCTGGGTCGCCCGGCTCCTCTACGCGAACGCGCTGGCATTCCTCGTGAGCGCCGTGTTCCCTGCCGTCGTTCCGAGATTCGCGTTCGTTCCGGCCCTCGTGCTCGTGCGCCCGTGGACGCTGATCACCTACGCGTTCCTCCACGGCGGCCTCATGCATCTCGCGTTCAACATGCTGATGTTGTTCTTTTTTGGGTCGCGGCTCGAGCTCCGACTGGGCGGTCGGCGCTTTCTCACTCTCTACCTGCTGAGTGCCGCGGGCGGCGCGGCATTGTCATTCCTCTTCGCTCCGCACGCTGCTGTCATTGGTGCCTCTGGCGCCGTGTATGGCATCTCGATCGCTTTCGCACACTTCTGGCCGCGCGACCTCATCTACATCTGGGGTATCGTGCCGATCCAGGCTCGGGTGCTCGTGCTCGCGTTGACGGTCCTCTCGGTATGGTTCGGCTTCGGTGGCGCCGCAGACGGGGTCGCCCACTTCGCACACTTGGGCGGCTTCGTCGCGGGATATGGCTATGTGCGCTGGGTGGGACGCCAGAAGACCCCGGCGCGCTCCGCCCGACCGCTCGCGACCACCCGGCCCCCGAGCGACGAGGTACGCGTCAAGGCGTGGGAAGCGATCCAGCGCGATAGTCTGCACGATCTCAATCGGGAGGAGCTCGACCGCATTCTGGAGAAGCTTCGCGACGTGGGCCCGACCCACCTCACGACCGACGAGCGGGACTTCCTCGACCGGTTTGCCACTGGATAGCGCCCCCGCCGGGACGATCGACCGCGTCCGCCTCACGGCGGGATTCTCACGAGCGTTCCCAGGCGCCCCACCCAGCTCGATCGTCCGCGCACCCGGTCGCGTCAACCTGATCGGTGACCACACCGACTACATTGGGCTGCCCGTCTTTCCGATGGCCCTCGAACAGGCCGCGTACATCGTGTGTCGCCCTCGCACCGACGCGCGCGTCCGTGCGACGAACGCCGATCTGTCCTTCGCACCCCTCGACTTCGCACTCAGCCTGGAGATCCCACCCGACCCGGCTGGCAGCTGGGGCAACTACGTCAAGGCAGCGGCCCAGGCACTTGCAACGGACGGACAAGCTTCCTGCGGAGCGGACCTCTTCGTCACTTCCAATCTCCCGGTGGCCGCCGGTCTGAGCTCGTCGTCGGCGCTCGTGATCGCGACCGCGCTAGCGCTCCTCACCGCGAACGGGCGAGACTGGGAACCGCTCGCCCTCGCCAGGACCATGGCGCTCGGCGAACGGTACGTCGGCACGCAGGGTGGCGGGATGGACCAGGCAATCTGCCTCGCGGGGGTTTCGGGCCATGCAGCCATGATCGAGTTCGACCCCTTGCGCCTCACCCAGGTGCCCGTGCCGGCCGACTGGCGGATCGTGGTGGCCGACAGCCTCGAGCGGGCCGAGAAGTCTGGGGCCGCGCGCGAAGAGTACAACGAACGAGGAGCGACGTGCCGCGCAGCACTCGCCGCGGTGTGGCACCACGAGGGGCTCCCCGAGCCGCCCGGCTCCTACGCCGGTCTCCTCGCTCGGCACCCGGCGGCGCACTGGCTCGAGCGCGCCACGCCGCTCCTGCCCGACCTCGCATTCCGCCGGTTCCGCCACGCCGTTACGGAGGGATCACGAGTCCACGAGGCGCGGGCCGCGATGGCAGGAGCGGACCTCCACACCTTTGGGCGGCTGATGCACCAGTCGCACGCTAGCCTGGCCCAGGATTTCGAGGTGAGCCGGCCAGAGCTCGACGCGTTGGTCGAGATCGCAACGACGGCCGGCGCCGCGGGTGCGCGACTCACCGGTGCGGGCTTTGGCGGTTCCGTCGTCGCGCTGGCCCATGCCACGACCGCGGACCCCGTGCTCGACGCGCTCGACCGGCACTACTTCGCTGGCCGCGTCGGCCCCGAAGAGCTTCCCCATCGGCTCTTCGTTGCTCGGCCCGGCCCAGGTGCACACGTGACGCCTATCTGACCAAACACGCCCGCCGTCTTCCACGTCACCGACCGTCTCAGACCGTCTCAGACCGTCCTCCGCCGTCCTCGACCGTCTGTCCAATTATCCGCGGCAGCAGCCTGAGCAGCGCGACTCCCGACACCACGCACGCTGTTGCGTACACCACGCCGGGAGCCCACCGACCGTAGAGCAGCGCTCCGGTCGCAAAGAGCGCCGAGTAGACGCACACGCATCCGAGGAACCAGGCGAGAAACGCGGCTGTGAGGCCGCCGTGCTCCGTTCGCTCATCGACTGCATCGCCCACGGCCGCGCGCCACCCGGGGCCGAGCGGCTGGATGCGCTCGTAGAACGCGCGAAGCGTCTGCGGTGCCGTGGGCGGTGTCAGGAAGGTGACGCTGATCCAACCCGCGGTCGTGATCGCGACGCCCAGGACGAGCCCCGTCGTTGGCGCCAGCGGAGTGAAGCCGAGCGCTGGGTGCACGAGCTGCAAGTAGACGGCCACCATGAATGAAATGATCATCCCCGAGATCTCGCTCCAGGCGTTCACCCGCCACCAGTACCAGCGAAGGAGATAGATGAGGCCCGTGCCGGCGCCGATCTGGAGGAGAATCTGGAACGCCTGAAACGCATGCTCGAGCCAGAGCGAGACACCCGCTGCGAAGAAGACCAGTGCGACGGTCGAGATCCTGGCGATGAGCACGTAGTGCCGCTCGCTCTTCTCGGGCGCCACGAAGCGACGGTAGAAGTCGTCGACGACGTAGGACGATCCCCAATTGAGATGCGTACTGATGGTGGACATATACGCGGCGGCGAGCGAGGCGACCATGAGGCCCAGCAGCCCGTGTGGCAGGTACACTAGCATGGCAGGATACGCGAGATCGTGCCCGACGATCGAGGGATCGAGATGGGGGAACCGGGCGGTGATGGACGCCAGGTCGGGATAGACCACGAGCGAAGCCAGCGCGACGAGAATCCACGGCCAGGGCCGAAGGCCGTAGTGCAGGATGTTGAACAGGAGGGTCGAGAGGAGCGATTCTCGTTCGTTCCGGGCGGCGAGCATCCGCTGGGCGACGTATCCGCCGCCCCCCGGCTCGGCGCCGGGGTACCACGTGCTCCACCACTGCACGGCGATGGGCACGATGAACACCGCCGCGGCCGTCTCCCAACTCGCAAAATCGGGAAGGAGCTCGATCCGACCAGCGACGGCGGGATGCGAGATCAGCCCCGAGAGGCCGCCCACTTCCGGCAAGCTGAGGGCAAAGTGTGCCGCCGCGATCGCACCGATCATCGCGAGGACGAACTGAATCATGTCGGTGAGCACGACACCACGAAGGCCCGCGCTCGCCGCGTAGAGCGCCGTCGCCGCTCCTCCAACGAAGACGGCCGTGTACTTGTCCACCCCGAGGAGCACTCCCCCGATCTTGATCGCCGCGAGGTTCACCGAGGCCATGATCATCACGTTGAAGAACACGCCCAAATAGAGGGCTCGGAACCCGCGCAGGAATGCAGCTGGTCGACCCGAGTAGCGCAGCTCGTAAAAGGCGATGTCGGTGAGGGCGCCCGAGCGGCGCCAGAGGCGTGCGTAGAAGAACACGGTGCACATGCCCGTAATCAGGAACGCCCACCACACCCAGTTCTGGCTCACACCCTCCGTGCGGACGAGGTCGGTGACCAGGTTCGGCGTGTCAGTCGAAAACGTCGTGGCGACGAGGGATATGCCGAGGAGCCACCAGGGGAGGGTCCGCCCGGAGAGAAAGAACTCCTTGAGACCGCGGCCGGCTCGTCGGCTCACGGCGAGACCAACGGCGATGACGACGACCCCGTAACCGAGAACGACGAGCCAGTCGAGTGCGATGAGCTCCATGCGTCAGCTCCAGAGTGGCGACGGGTAGACCCCGGCCGCGACGAGACGCCGGATCGCGTCACGCACGACGGGGAGATCGGCTGAATGCGTGAGGCCGAATCCCGGCTCGCGGACCGGTAGCACACGCACTCGCGCCTGGCCGTCGATCACGAGAGCGTGCACTGCCTCCGGAAGGAGGAATTCGGCGCTCACGCTGGCGCCATCGCGTTCGAGAAACGCGCCGAACTCCCTCGCGAGTGGCTCGAAGAGGCGGGGCGTGAACCCCCAACAATTACGCGAGATCGTTTCGTCACCAGTGAGTGAGACTGAGGCACCGCTGAGTCCACGGCCGCGGATGCCACCGTGCGTCGCGACGATCCCAGTCAGCTCTGTGAGACCGCGCAGGAAGCCGTTCTCGTCCTGGTCGCACATGGCCCTGGTCACTCCGCCGTGTTCAGAGAGCGTGTCGCTGAGACGATAACCCAGCACGGCGAAAGTATCATCACCGCGCTGCGCGTGCTCGGCGAGCAGCGCGAGTGCCTCATGCCCATAGAAGTCGTCGCCGTTGAGCACGCCAAACGGCCCATCGAGGTGCTCGGCAGCGCACAGCAGCGCGTGTGCCGTGCCCCATGGCTTGGTGCGTCCGGCGGGAGGCTGGTGGCCCAGCAAGCGGTCGCCTGGCCGCTGGATCACATACCTGACCTCGACTCGGTCCCGGAGAGCACGGTTCCGCTCCTCGAGCTCGAGGAGGAGCTCGGAGCGGGTCACGAAGACGAGCCGCTCGAGCCCTGAGCGGAGGGCGTCGAACGCAGCGTAGTCGGGGAGGGTCTCGCCGGAGGGGCCGACGGCCTGGTGCTGCTTGGCGCCTCCGTAGCGGCTGCCGAGCCCCGCGGCGAGGATGACGAGACTGGTAGTCACGGCACGCGGCGCCACGGGGGCGCCGCGTGCCGCTCCGGCCTAGTGCCCGAGGGTTCTGGACGCTGTCGGGTCAGTGGCCCGCGCGCGCGCCGACCGCGGCTTCTTGCCACTCCGCAATCACCTGTTCGGTCGTCCTGAGCTGGCGGTCTGGGTCGGCCGCATACCAGGTACGGAAGTACTCGAGGCCCGCCCGATGCGCCTCGTCGGTGAACGCCTCGAGTGCGTCGGTCACCCACACGAGATCGTATCCCCGTTGGAACGCATCACCCGAGGTGTGCCGGGCACAACAGTCGGTGTGAAGCCCGGTGACGTAGAGACGGTCGATGCCACGTCGCCTGAGCTCGGCGTCGATCTCAGTGCCCACGAAGGGGCTATACGTCTGCTTCTCGATCACGAGATCGCCGGGCTTCGGTGCCACGCCCGGATCGATCTCCGCCCACGGCGTGCCCTTCATGGCGTGCGGCGGCCACTTGGCCAGCTCGCTGTCGCCGGACAGGTGCGCGTCCGTCGCGTACACCACGGTCACTCCGGCGTCACGAGCGGCGTCGAGGAGTCGCGCGAGTCGTGGGATGATCGCTTGCGCGCGTGCCTGGTACCCCGTCCCGCCGGCATCGGCGATCACGCCGCCGGGGTAGAGGAAGTCTCTGGCTAGGTCGATGACGACGACGGCGGTCTTGTCGAGATCGGTGGACGGGATGGTCATGGCTCACTCCCATTGGTGAAGGTTCCGGACCGGGGGGCCGATTGGGCAACGCCTTGACCCGCAGCGGATCGCGGGCCGCTCCCGGCCAGCGAGCGCATCGCAGCACTCGCTCGGAAGATAGCAGCCCGTCGGCGGGCCGAGCCAGACGGTGGATCGGGAGCCACCCCCGTGGCCGATGCGGGCTGAGCCGTCAGAGGTAGTGCTGCTCGAGCACGGCGCGGTGATGCAGCTCGTGACCTGCGATGATCCAGGCAAGCGCTCGCACGGTCAACTCGTCGCCGCTCGCAATTCCGCGTCGCAAGAGCACCTCTTCGTCGAGCCCACGGAAGAGTGACACGGTTGCGCGTCGAACCGTCGTGAGTTCCTCGAGCAGGCTCGCGAGCGTCCGGCCGTCAAAACCTCCACACGCTACGAAGTCGTCCTGCTCGAACCCGGAGAGCGGACCGTCTCCGTTGCGGGCGAACCAGAGTGCGCGGTAGGAGAACACGCGCTCGACGTCGCAGACGTGCCCGACGATCTCTTTCACGCTCCACTTGCCCGGCGCGTACCGGTATTCTGCCGCCGTCGCGTCGAGCCCTCCGAGCAGTGACGCCGTCTCCTCGACCTGACGGGTCAGGGCGGCGAGGATGTCGCCCGGCGGGACGAGGGCGACGTAGCCGTGGTGCTGCTCGGGGACCTCGCGGGGATCGGGCGGACCCCAGGCTGACGCCGTCATACGGAACCGCCGAGCGGTTCGTCTGCCTCCAAGCGCGACGATTCACAGGCCACACAGTCCGTCTCCAACATGACTCCTCCAGGGTTACTGCGTCGTGCCGACCAATCTGGCGACGCGCCCGTCGCGCCCGGCGGCCCAGGTCGCGCCGGACGTGCCCGCGGCAGTCACGGTGTTGTAGGCAGTGGAATCGATCCGCGTCCACGTCGCGCCGTCGTCGCGCGAGATCGCCGTGCCGGGCGGCCCCGCGGCGACGTAGGCGGTGCCACCAGCGTGGACCACGCCGTACTGCACACCGACGAGGCCGGGGGCGCGCACGACGGCCCACGAATGTCCTCCATCGACGGTGCGGAGGAGATTCGGCGCGTCACCCATCGGGTCGCGATAGTCACCCCCGACGGCAACCCCGTGCAGCGTGTCGCGGAACGCTACGCCGAAGATCCCCGCGGAGGAGCCGGCAGGGAGCGAGGTGCCGACGACCGTCCAGCTGCTGCCACCGTCTTCCGTCCGGTAGACGCGAGCCACGTCACCGCCCCCTGTTCCGAACCACGCATGACGGTTCCCCTGAGCAACCACCGCCGTCCCGCTCGCGGCAAAGCCGGCTTCCCCCGGAAGTGGCGCGGGGAGCGCACCTCGATCGACCTTGCTCCAGGTCGTTCCCGAGTCTTCGGTGACGAGAACGACGAACGCACCGTCAACGGGATCGCCGAACGCGATGCCACGGGACGCGTCCCAGAACGCCAGGCCATCCAGGAACATGCCGGGTGCGCTGTCCGCGTACTGCACGCTCCAGGTGTCGCCTCCATCGCCGGTCCGATAGATCCGTGACTCGTAGCCGTCGAAGTCGGTGCCGAGGAGCCAGGCACTGCGCGCGTCCACGGCGTGGACGTCGATGAAGAACAGATGACCGGCGTCCGGCACCTGTCCGGCAACCCAACTCTTGCCTCCGTCGAGGGTGCGTGTGAAAGCGCCCTCGCGCCCGCTGGCCCAAACCACGCCGCCATCCGCTGCGTGGAGCCCGCGGACCTCGGCAGTCGTGCCGGACTCGACGGGTTCCCACCGAACGCTTGCCTGTGCTGGCAGTGCAAGTGTCAGAACGATCGCGGCGCTACCGAGGCGGTAGTGCGCCAGGGCCCCAGCACCTCGCACTATGGATCCGGACGGCAGGGCGAAGCCTCGCCGAGGAGGAGGGTATCGAGCGGGACATCAGTCCACGCGAGCGTGTCGGGCGCTGCGCCGAGGGGCGAGGTCTGAATGCGCCGCAGGTGCCGCAGGGGCGTCGAGATGCGTTCGTTAGCCGGCACGGTCGTCGAGTCGGGGCGCAGTTGCCCGCCGGCCCACCGCCCGTCGAGCACCTGAACGTGTGTGCAGCCCGCGGTCGTCACGAGGATTCGCCCGCGGAACCACTGGGTCGAATCAACACCTCGAGCCCGCAACTGAACTCTGAGCGCCCCTCCCATGAGCCGGCCAAGCTCTGGGTTGGGCTCTGTCTGAGCCTCGAGACGTCCCGGGAGGAAGGCGGCGGTCAACACGATGCCGGTCGAGAAGACCATCCAACATCTGTGATCCGCAGTCTGTAGTCGTGTCTGCACGGGTGGCAACATATGCCAGGCCGAGGTGATCGACCAGACACGAGATCTGTGTGACGGTTCATACGTGTCACGCCGCATTCCCGCGAGCAGTCAGCGAAGGACCAGGTACCCGAGGCCGATGGCTGTCGCCACCGCCGTGACGGTGATCAGGGTCGAGTGAAGACCGCGCCAACCGGCTAAGACCATCCATGGATCCCTTGTGTGCCGCCCAATCTTGATCCGTATGAGGTTGGCCAGCCGACGTGCTCCCGGATCCAGTTTGGAGTCACGTGCGGCAGCCGTGATCTGCTTGGCATCTTCTTGGCTCAACGAGCCTTTCCCCCCCGGCGCGTCGAGCACACGAATGACGAGCTCAGCGAAGGTGCGAAACTCGCGCACGTCATCTTCGGCGGGATCGGGCGGCACCTCGGCTACTAGGCGCTGTGCGAGTGTGAGATCGTCGTCGAGACAGGCGCCGAACGCACACAAGAACCTGCTCCTGGGGTCGGGCACCTCCCGCTCGGCCAGTTGGGTGGCGATGTACCGAAGGATGGAGCGCGCCCACACGTACCGACCCGTCATGATCAACGCGAACGCAAGATTGTGGACCATCCACGGCTTGAGGGCTTCTCGGGTTTGCCATCCTCGCAACCACTTGATCGTGGCGCGATACCGACGTTGGCAGGTCAGCACATACCCAACCTCACCCCAGAGAACGTCGTCGCTGGCCACCCACGGACGGAAGAGCTGACGAACGATGAAGAGCCGCACGCGATGGCGCGTGCGACTCCGGCGACGCCAGACGTCCGCACCCATGACCTCCAGCAGCTGGTGGATGGCCTCGCGGCCGGGGAGACCGAGACGCTTGAGATCTCGATAGCGGCGCCAGCCACCGAAACGCCCGCGGCGGGCGTCCAGGTCGACCATGAGCGCGGGGAGCAGAGGATGCCACGAAGACCCGCGGAGTAGTCGCTCGCACAGGAAGATCAACTGATCGTGCCATCCGCGATCGAAGATCGCTGTTGCCGCGGCTTGCACGGAATCCGCATCGGTGCTCGGGGCTCGAAGCATTTGCTCGACCAAGCGCAGTGCCTCAGGCTGGTTGTCGTTTGCCGCCTCCAGGCGCGCGCGCGCCGCGAGAATCTCTTCGTCGGGTGCGTGAGCAGCGAGAATTTCGAGCGTTCGAGCCGCTCCGGAAAGATCTCGATCCTCCAATTGCAGGTCGAAATACTCGAATCCGGCAAAGAGATAGGTTGGCTCGAGCTCCATCGCGCGTCGGAGGACCTGCCGGGCTCCCTCGGCGTCGCCGGACTGACGCTTCATGAAGGCGAGCCAACCCTGCGGCACCATGTCGTCTGGTGCGAGCCATGCGACCCGTTCTGCGGCTTCGAGCGCCTCCACGTTTTGGTTCCGCGCCGCGTACCATTCGACCAGGCGACGCCATCCCCATTCGTAGTCTGTGTTCACCGTCACGACAGACACCATCTGTTCAATCGCTCCCGCGAGACGGCCGCTTTCGGCTTCCACCCAGGCAGCCCGGCCTCTCAGCACCAAGGGCGGCAGGTCACCGTAGACCGCTGGATTACACGTCTCTTTGGCCTCGGCGTACCGCTGCAATTTCGCGAGCGCGCTCGCCTTGAGATCGTACGCCTCGACGGCGCGTGGAGCGATCGCGAGCGCGCGATCGATGGTTGTCAACGCCTCTTCGAGCTCGCCAGCATCGATTTGCATCGCCGCGAGACGCGCCCACGGGCCAGCCTCCCGTTCCCGGGATTCTGCGATCTCCCGAGCCAAGTCGAGCGGGCTCTTGCCCTGGCCGAACTCTCCTGACAAAGCTGCCAGCCCTTGCCAACTGGGCTCGTGGTCCGGATCGATGCGGAGGACGCCGGTGAGGACCTCGAGGGCCCGCTCGTGCTCTCCACGTCGGTACTGGGCGATGGCCAGTCGGTAACGAAGGTCGGTATCGAGTGGCCTCCGGGCCACCGCGGCTTCCAACGTCTGATGAATCTCGTCAACGCGGCTCACGCGCTCGAGCGCGTCACACAATGCGATGATCGGCTCGGTCCATTCTGGATTGAGCTCACGGCACCGGCTCAACGCGTCGATCTGCGCTTCTGGCTCGCGTCGCAGTTGATGTACGTAGCCCAGGTCCAGCCAGACTCGCGGGAGCTTCGAGAAGCGTTCCGTCGCACCCTGAGCGATCTCGAGGGCCTCGTCCAATCGGCCCATCAGCGCTACGTGGTGAGACAGCGCCGACCAGGCCTGCCAGAGATCGGGACGATGCTCGTGCAGACGTTGGAGTGCGTCGCGCAGCTCCTCGCGCGTGAGAATGCCCCTGGCGGCGTCACGATACGCCAGCACACCCTCTCCGACGACGGCCTGTCGGCGGAGCTCGGCTTCGAAGAACTCGAGAATGGCGGTCCGATTCGCCAGCGAGGCGTCCTCGGTTTCGAGCAGGCCCCGAATGGCGTTTGGCGCCTCGGCCGAGAGTCGGACGGCAGTTCGGAAGCATGCTGCCGCCTGAGCTCGTTCACCGATGTCCTTCAGGATCACCCCGAGGATGACCTGACCGTGCGGGCTCCGGGCGTGGAGTGCCACCGCCTCTTCCGCTACGGCGCGGGCCTCCTCCATGCGCGATTGGAGACGCAGGTTCAGCGCGAGCTCCCGGTGGGCCCATGCGTCAGCCACGTCAATGGCGAGCAATTGGCGCAGGGTCTCCTCGCGCTCGACGGCCGGGTCGCCCTCCGTCCATTCGTAGAGCAGACGGTGAAGAGCTGCGTGGTGCGGAAAGCGACCGCACACTCGTCGCAGGTGCAGCCGCGCCGCCTCTCGGCTCTGGGACTCTGACAGCAGCATGGCGATCATGCTGTGGGCTTGGAGATCGAGGGGCTCGACATCGACGACCTCACGCCAGCAACGGAGGGCCGCCAAGCGATCGCCACCCCAGCGGGCCAGCTGGCCGGCGCAATGGAGCCACGCGGTGTGCTTGACCTTGCCGCGGGCATCGGCGAGAAAACGCTCAGCGGCTTCCATGTGCCCGTACTGCATGTGCTTCGTGGCAGCAAGGAGCAGAATCTCGCCGTCTTCAGGGTGACGAGCAGAAACCTCCTCGAGAGTCGAGAGCGCCTCGTCCACCCGCTCGAGTATCTCGAGCGCGGAAACGAGCGACTCCCCCGGGGCCCCCGACATGCGACCGAGCATTTCGAAGCGGTGACGAAGGAACGCGAGCGCCACCTCTGCCTCACCAACCGAGCGGGCTGCGAGGAAGTAGTTCCGAGCGTGTGCCTCGTTACGGTCGCCCGTACATGCCGCAAATCGAAACAGCGTGACGGCCCACTCCGTATCACCAGCCTTCCACACCACTTCGGCGAGGCGCGCGAGCACGTTGGCATCGAGCCGGCGGCGGGCAGCACGGCGCAGATACCACTCGGTGCGGTCGAGGTCTCGGTCATCGGCCGAGAGCTCCACCGCATACTCGAGCAGCAACACGGCATCCGCGTCGTCCCGATGCACGATGCTCTCGAGCCAGGCGACTCGCGATTCCCGGTCCTCTAGCTCGCGAGCCACACCGAGGCGGGCGAGCTGCAAGCTCGCGTCGTCGGGGAAGAGCCCGAGCAACGCCTCGAGCGCCTCGAGCGTCGCCGGGGCGTCCGCATCGTACGCGGCAATCGCGCGCCGTGCCGTCAAGGCCAGTCTGTGTCCCGGCGCCACATTCTCCAGGGCTTCGCAGTGTGCCATCGCCCTGTCGCGATCGTGCACATCGAGCGCCAGTGCGAGCGCGTGATACCGGTCATAGAGATCGGCCTCGGGCAGGGCGAGTCCGTCGAGCAATGCAGCGTCCTCAGCTGGCACGATCGCCAAGCCGCGCGGGCCAACCGATCGCTGATTCTCGAACAGACCGCGTGCAGAGGCTTCCATCGTCGTTCGGACGTACGGATCGCGCATGAAGAGTACGCCCGTCGGTTCGTCGTAGCCGATCACTGCTTGTAGGTGCGCGTCGGTCACACTGGTGAGCGTGAGGGTGAACGGAATGCCGCGGTCGATGAGAGCAACGGCACTCTCCCAGTCGACTCGGAATTCACGCGCCCGCCACCCGTGTTCCTCCGCCCACCGACGTTCGCTGTGCCAAGGAGTGCCGTCGTAACACACTTCCTCGGCGACGGCCAGATGCTCCGCCGGCTTCTGCCAGAACCGGCTGAGTGCCGTCAGCGTAGCAGGTGCACACGTGAGATGGTGCTGGCGAATGAACGGGACGTCGAGCAGCCGTTTCCGCCGCCGGCCAGTCTGGGGCGGCAAATCGACCTCCCGAAGGTTCTCGGCGATCGCGGCGAAGAACGGCCGGTCGATGGATTCCGCCAGCCGAAGCACCTCGGTGTAGTCGTCGCGGTGGCGAGCAAGGGTGAGCCGCTGCGCGTCGCGCCATGACTGCGTCGCGCTCTCGGCGATCGGCGTGAGATCTTCGTGTCTCGAGAGCAGAGACTCGACCTCACCAAGCTCCTCGGTCTCGACCAGCATCCCGACGCAGTCCACGACCACGTCGCCGCTCTCGAGCTCAGCAGCCTTGCGCCGCAGTAGCTGCAAGGCCTCGTCATCTCTCCCAACGAGGCGCAGGCAGTGCGCTGTCGCCCGAACCGCCGGGACGTAACGTGGATAAGCGGCGAGACCATCTCGTGCGGCAGCCAACGCATCGTGATACTTGTCTGCCTGCTCCAACACGTACGCCCGCTCGACGAAATGCCATCGTCGATCGGGACCCGCCAGCCGCGCGAGCTCCAGCTCCTCGTCGGCACGTTGAAAATCTCTGAGTGTGGCGAGGAGCTGAGCGCACTGTCCGTGGTAGAGCTGGCGTGTTTCCTGGTCACTCGCCGCCTGGGCACGATGCATGGTTCGACATTCCCAGGCCGCTAACACACCTCGGTGTTCCCACACCCTGCTCACGAAGTAGTACTGCGCCTCCGGATCGTCGGGCGCCGACCGATACGCCCGAAGATGCAGCAGACGCCCCAAGCGAGGCGCCCCGAGCTGGTGAGCTAGTCGACCCGCGAGGATGCTCGCCGTGGGCCGGGGCCATGTCTCCAGCGGCCCAACCGCCTTTGCCGTCTCCCATGCGGTGAGGAATCGCCCGTCTTCATACTGCTCGAGCACACGCCGAAACGGCTCGTCCATTGGCCCCTACGCAACCTGAGGGGGGAGGCCAGAGCACCGTCTGCGGAAGTGGCCGATTCAGCCTGTGGAATGGCTGGACACCAGAAGAAACCCGGTGGGCTACGGCTCCCGCGCGTGCCAGGCCGCAAGCACTTCTCGTTCGCGTTCCGCCGGGAGTCCCGCGCGCATGTTCTGGCGCTGCTCCTCGGGTCGGCCGCGGTGCCACTCGAGCGTCGCCCCGGCCGTGTCGGCCAGGGGGCGGAAGGTGAGCCCTTCGGCGATGGCGCGGCTGCAGTCCACGCGCGCGAATCCTTCCATGCCGTCCCGCGGCGGGATCCACACAGGCATGTGGCCCCAGGGCCGCACTTCGTGCTGTGCGAGAAAGTCGGCGTCGACCCAGGTGAAGCGAACGTCGGAGGTGGTCACCGCACGAATACCGTACAGCATCTCCGCGATCGAGAGGGGTGATGCCGGCCCGGTCGCGTTGAACACGCCGCTCACACTCTGCTCGACCATGCGCACCATCCACCCAGCCAGGTCGCGCACGTCGACGATCTGGACCAGGTCGGTCGGGTCGCCGGGAGCCATCACTTCACCACCGCGGTCGATACGAGCGGGCCAGTAGGTGAACCGATCGCTCCGATCGCCCGGGCCAACGATGAGGCCGGGACGCACGATGGTGGCGCGCCCCGGGAACGCACGCTCTGCCTCTTGTTCCGAGAGCGCTTTGAGCGGACCGTAGGTGGCGCCGGTGATCTGCTCGACTGTCGGGTCGTCGAGCGTTCCGACTGCCGCCGACTCGTCCATCCCGATCTCGCCGAAGCCGGTATACACCGAAATGCTCGATACGTAGAGGTATCGATCGCACGAATCCTTGAGGAGCTGGGCCGAGTCACGTACCCAGCGCGGTAGCGATGCGGAGTTGTCGATGACGGCATCCCACGAGCGCCCTTTGAGCGACTCCAGGTCGCCGTCCCGATCACCGCGCAGCTGCTCGATGTCGGGAAAGAGGCCGGGGTTCGTCTGGCCGCGGTTGAACAGCGTGAGGGTGTGCCCTCGCTCGCGAGCATACTCGACCTGTTGGGGACCCAGGAATCCCGTGCCGCCCAGAATGAGGATGCGCATCGGTGTCGGTGCCTGACCCAGGGGCTGGCTCGGTGCGGGCTGTTCCCGCCACGAAGGCGCCCCGCCACGCAGGACGCCAACGCCGAGCGCGCCGGCGGCGGACAAATGAAGAAACTCGCGTCTACTCGTCGACATGGACTCTCCTACTGTCTGTCTGCGCGCTGGCGATCAGGGCAGGCGGGTCCGCTCGTAGGCCTCGAGACGAGCCGCGAGGTCTCTTGGCACAGTCGCGAGCACCTGCCCGGTGGGAGAAATGTAAATCTTCACTTGGTGTGCGCCGGGAACGGCCGTGCCGGTGAAGGTGAACACCCACGCGAGTGGTCGGTTGGGAAGGTCGGCCGCACGATTGAGAAATGCGATGTGGCGCGAGCCCATCGTGGGCGGCCTCGGCCCCAAGACCATTCCGGCTCGCGCTCGGGCACCGAGGTACGAGCCGAACAACAGCAACCCGCCAAAGAACGCGACCCAAAAGAGGAGCTTGAACAGCCGACCCATGTCTCGCTACCTCCTCGACGGCGCGAGCGTCGCGCGGACCTTGCGAAGCTAGGTCACACCCACCGATGTGTCCACCACGTCGCGGCTAACGCGACGCGCCGCTCCCGACCTGGAATGGCGGCCGACGTGTGCTCGCGGCACACGAGGCGTCGAGGCCCTCCACCGAGCCTGAGCGGATGAACTCCGTAATCAACCCGATCTCACATTGTGGGTTCGCGAAGTTGTGACTCTGGTTTGGGAAGACGACGTGAAGCGCATTCGGCAGATGGCTCGCAACCCATTCAGCACCCTCCGGGGGAGTGGCCGTGTCATACTGGCCCGAGAGCAGCAACGTTGGCGTGCTCACTCGCACGGGGGCGATGAAATCCTCCCCGACGTCGGCGCGCCTCCAGACGTCGCACGCCGCGAGCTGCCTCCGGATACGGTAGTCGCCCAAGAACGTGCCGTCGGTCTCGCGCTTGATCTCGTCTTCGGTGAGAAAGGGAAGATCTTCGGAGCACGTCACGCTGAGAAACACGCCCATGCTGAGCATGTTTGCGAACCCCATCGTCTGGCGGAGCTCTCGATCCGCGAAGACCGAAAAATCGCCTGTGCCGGCGGCATGAATCAACGTCGGAAGGATGGTCGATGCCTGCACGCCGTAGAGGATGTGCCGGATACCGTCAGCGAAGACGCCCTTCGTGATCGTGACGGTCTCGGCCTTTCCCGTACGGGGATGCTTCACGTCGGCGGTCACGGGCCCCTGCTCGAAGTGCGCCAGTGTGCGTCGCCAGTCTTCCTCGAGATCGGGGTACGCTTCGTGGCACGGCGCCTCCGCCGCGCACGCGGCGAGAACCGCGGCGACTCCTTCTTCGGCGGCCCTGGCGAATGGCAGCGGGTTCTTCATGTTGGTGGGCGCGACGCCCTTCAGCACGGCCGTGCGCACGCTCGGAGCGTGGCGTCGAAGGTAGACGAGCGCCGCACGGGTTCCGTACGACCCGCCGAACAGATTGATCGCCTCGTAGCCGAGAACCGTTCGTATTTCGTCGACGTCGTCCATGGCGGGAGGCGAGGCGTAGAGCGAGACATCGGCGTCCTGTCGGGCGAGACAGCGGCGCACGTCGTCGGGCTCCAAGAACTCGTCGAAGTAGATCTGGAGCGGCGCGTCCGGCGGCGGCGGCTCGCAGTCGAGTGGGTGCGAGCTCCCCGTGCCCCGCTGATCCACGAACAGGAGGTCGCGCGTGTCACGCAGGGCATCGAGCATCATCGTGATTCCACCGGCAACCTCCGTCGCGGCACCGCCCGGCCCGCCGTGCAGAAACGTCACGACATCCGGCGCAGGGCTCTCCGATCGAGCAGGCACGACGAGGACGTTCAGTGCAATCCGGCGACCCGCCATCGTCTCGCGGTTCTCCCACACCTCGTAGGTGCCGCACCACGCGTCCACTGTCCCTCCACCTGGGGTCTCGAGCGGGCAGTCGTCGAGCCAGGGCGCGGGCGGCGCCCGGTCCTGTGCGATGAGGGGCGATGCGAGCGTGGCAAGACCGGCAAGAACGAAGCGTGTGCATCGGACGGAGGCAACGACGTGACGCATCGGGGTCCCTCTGGGTTGGAGGTGCGCAAGGTCGACGTGCTGTGCGCGCCACGGCCGGGCAGTTTCGTCAAACGTCCAACGGCCGTCCCTCGTCTCTAGATTTCGGGCTCCATGCCGAGCGCCTCCCACTCTTCTCGAGCCGGACCATACACCCCCGGCACGAGGAGTCCTGCCTGCCGCATGAGGACGGTCATCTGCCCGCGATGGTGCGTCTGGTGCACGAGGAGTGAGGCGAGGGTGGCTCCGCGAGTCCATCGCTGCCCGTACATCGGGATCTCCTCGAGCAGGGAGGAGTCGGTCCACTGGCGGCGCACGGCTTCGACGAGCGACCGCGCAGCCTGTTCGTACACCTCGGCGATCTCGGCGGCCCCGGGTTGTGGTGCGTCCTCTGCGGGGCCATGTACCGTGAGCCCGGCGGTCCCGCCCATCTCCGGCAGGGTTTGCGTGAGGTGCCACGCGAGCCGGCCGAGCGACCGGCCGTCCGGGGTCACGCGCTGGGTGAGCGACTCATCAGTCAGTGCGCGCAGCATCTTCAGAGTGGCATCGCTCTCGTATGCCCAGCTCATCTCGAAGTCGTCAATGGTACGGAACACGAACAGTCTTCCTTTCCAGCGACATCGAGGGGCACGCGTCGTGGATCACTGTGGGTTGCGGGTCGACGACGCATGTCCCGTGAGGAACTTCCAGCCGTCGTCGCGGTGCGCCACGACCGCGCTGAACGCGCCGGCCCAGCGGACCTCTTGGCCCGCAGTATCAACCAGCGTCTGGCGATAGGTGGCCGTGAGCGTCGCCAGACCGGGACGGAGTGGGATGACCTTCGGCTCGTCGACCATGAACTGCATGTCGAAGATCACGCCGCTCAACGAATCGAAGGCTGTCACGAGAGACTGATAGGACGGGTAGGCGATTCTGCCGCCATCGGCCCAGTGAAAGTCCTCGTCATCGGCGTAGAACGGGAGGATCGCCGAGAAGTCATCTCGGTTGACCGTCTCGACGTATTGATCGAGAAAGTCGCGCACGCTGTCTGCGAGGGCATTGCGATGAAGCGTCGTGAGCTGGGTGCCACCACCTCCGCACGCGGCGAGGGCGAGGCAGGCCGCCAGCACTGAGACTGAAAGACGGGCCATGGGGCCCTCCATCGTTCCGTAGTTCACGGTGCGTTGAAGTGAGCCTTCAGGCGGAGGGTATTCCGGGTTCCGAGCTGTCGCCAGGGGTGGGGTCGCCGTGGTGTTTCGCGGCTCAAGCCGCGACTCGGCTGGTGTCGCTGAAGCGACGGAGTGCGAGGGCGGGAATCCAACGCATGGTGCAACGACGATCCGAGACCATCGGTTCGCGGCTCGTGCGAAAATCCGAGTCCCCTTGTCAGATTTTGCTGTGCGACTCCTTTACACCACGGCCGCCCAGCGCAATAATTGATGGTCACCTGGAGGTGCGCTCCCCGGCGCACAGCAGCATGGTTGGAGCCGTCAGCACTCAGTTCTGGCGCCGGCTCCGCTTCTTAGGGAGCCTCGCCATCTGCGCGAGCGTCGTCCCCGTTCGAGGGGAGGCGGCCGCGCAGGATCGGTCTGATCAAGACCGCGAGCGGGCGCACCCCATGCTCACCCAGATCAAGCAAGATCTCCGGCAGTACTACTACGACTCCACCTTCCGCGACCTGAACCTCGATTCCGCCTACGAGCGGTCGAGGGCCGCGATCGACGAAGCACCGAGCTTCAAGCACATGCTCGCCATCGTCGCGCAGTTCGTCGACAACCTGAAGGACTCACACACGCGCTTCATCCCCCCCGGGTTGGCGCTCAACGTTCGATACGGTTGGACCACGAAGACCATCGGGGATTCTTGCTACATCGACTGGGTGCGAAAGGACAGTGACGCTGAGAAGAAGGGACTCAAGCGCGGCGAGCGGCTGGTCACCTGGGATCGGATGGAAGCCAGCCGACGTAGCATGCGCATCCTCAGCTACGTCTACTACGCGCTGAGTCCTCGCGAGTTCGTGAAGCTGGTCGTGGAGTCTCCCGATGGCCTGCTGCGTGAGGTGACGGTCAAGGCGGAGATCAAGCGCGCGCAGAGCGTCGTCGACTACACGACGCTGGAAGCCCGGGCGCAGCTCTCCCACCAAGCCGAGGCAACCTTCCGTGCCAACATCCACACGACGCGGTCGTTCGGCGACACGGTGATGGTGTGGAGATTCCCGAGTTTTCGCTACGGCGATCGGTATTTAGGCGAGATGTTCTCGCACGCCCGCAAACACCGCGCGCTGATTCTCGATCTCCGGGGCAACGGCGGTGGCTCTCTCGCCACCGAGCTCGACATGGTTTCGCATCTCTTCGATCGAGAGGTGGTAGTCGGCACCATGGTCGAGCGCAGCGGGAAAACCAAGCAGGTCGCGAAGCCCGTAGGTGACCCGTTTCTCGGCAGACTGATTATTCTCCTCGACAGCGGATCAGCATCTGCCTCCGAGATCTTGGCGCGCACGGCCCAGCTCGAATACCGCGCGACCCTCGTCGGAGATCGAACCGCGGGCGCGGTGGTTGCCAGTCTGTACTACTACCACCGTATCGGGCACACGAAGGGCATGGATTACGCGCTCCAGGTGAGCGTCGCCGACTTCGTGATGTCCGATGGCAAGCGGCTCGAAGGAGTGGGAGTGACACCCGACGAAACCATCCTCCCCACACCGGAAGACCTCGTCAAAGAGCAGGATCCCGTGATGGCGCACGCGCTCGCGATGGTGGGGATCGAGATCGACTCGAAAAAGGCCGCGAAGATCTTCAGGAAATAACCAGCCACACACCGATTCGACTCGATACAACCGAGCGCGCCCACCAAGAAGACCTTCGGCGCGCGCAAGCTACTTACAGGGCAGGAACCGAACCGTCGTTTCCATCTCCTCCAGCACTCGCTCGATGGCGGCGAGTGTCTCGTCCACATCGCGCTCCGTCGTCGCGTGCGAGAGCGAGAGACGCACGGCACAGTGCGCCTCTTCATCCGTCTTGCCCATCGCTATGAGCACGTGCGTGGGCTCGGGTGAGCCGGATTTGCACGCGGACCCCGAAGAAAGCGATACACCGTGCTGATCGAGTGCCACGACGAGTGACTCGCCTCGGAGCCCGGGAAGCGTGAGGTTAAGCGTGTTCGGCAGTCGGTGCTCTGGATGACCGTTGAGGACCGCGTTGGGAATCAGCGCGTGAATCCCGGCGTCGAGTCGGTCTCGCAGTCGTTGCATCGCATCCGACTCACGAACAGTCTGCCGCGCCAGCTCGGCGGCCTTCCCGAGCCCCACGATGGCCGGCACGTTCTCCGTCCCCGCTCGGAGCCCCGCCTCCTGCTTGCCACCGTGGATGATCGGCTCGAGTTCCAGCCCCTTGCGCACGTACAGCGCACCGACGCCCTTGGGACCGTGGAACTTGTGGCCTGAAATCGTGAGCAGATCCACATCGAGGTGCTGCACATCCACGACGATCTTGCCCACGGCCTGCACCGCGTCGGTGTGAAAGAGCACGCCACGCGCGTGTGCCGCGGCGCAGAGCTCTTTGATCGGCTGCACGGTGCCCACCTCGTTGTTCGCCAACATCAGGGAGACGAGGATCGTTTCATCGGTCATGGCGCGCTCCAGGTCGCTGACGCTGACGCGCCCCTGCTCGTCCACGCCGAGGTAGGTGACCTCGTAGCCGATCCCTTCCAGAAATCTGCACGACTGGATGATCGCCGGATGCTCCACGGCGCTCGTGACGATGTGCTTTCCGCCGCCGTTCCTGCCGTTGGCGAAGGCGACTCCCTTCAGCGCGAGGTTGTCTGCCTCGGACCCGCCGCCCGTGAACAGCACGCGCCGCGGTCGGCAGTTGATGAGCGCCGCCACCTGGCCGCGGGCGCGCTCGAGCGCCTCCCGGGCATCCCGGCCCACGCCGTGAATGCTCGACGGGTTGCCGTGCGCCGCGGCGAGATAGGGCAGCATCTCCTCGCGGACCTCGGAGGCCACTTCGGTGGTCGCGTTGTTGTCGAGATAGATCCGCCGCACCGGCCGCTTTCGAGGCGACGCCGGGCGAAGCTCGGTCGGGCCGCACACGGCTCCGGCTGCCGTGGCACGCGCTCGCTCGGCCGCGCTTCCCGCCTCGACCAGTTCGACCTCGCACAGCAGCGCCTTGTAGACCGGGAACCCCGAGATGTCGTCGTGGTTCTCGAGGTCTGTCAGCTCGTTGACGTTCCACTTCCGCCACGCCGTCGGGCCGACCGGCGTTCCCCCGCCCATGTTGCACTCCACCGCTCCCTGCACGATGTCGTCGGTCACGCGCGCCCGAAACGGAACGGCGCCGCGCGGCGTGCGCACCTCCACCAGATCGCCCGTCCGGATTCCCCGCGCCAGTGCGTCCTCGGTGTTGAGTTCGACCGTGGGCTCGGGGTTGTCCTTCACCAGCCCCTTGATGCCGTGATGCTGAGACCGAAAATCGGTGTGGGGCCGCGCGCCGGAGTTGAACACGAGTGGATACTCGGCGGCGACGTGCGGGCTACCGACCGGCCCTTCGACGGGCTCCACATACTTGGGAAGTGGTTCATAGCCGTAGTCCTCGAGCGTCGTCGACCAGATCTCGAACTTGCCGGTGGGCGTTTCGAACCCCGGCTCACCGTCCGCTCGCAGCCCGCCCTTCTCCCACTTCTTGTACTCCATCATCGGCGTTGGGCCCTTCACCCATCCACCGGCCTCCCGCACGTCCTCTAAGGAATGCCCCGAGCCGTCCAGCGCGAACCGGACCATCTCTTCTTCCGTCTGTGGATACAGGTCGCCATATCCCAGCCGCTTCGCCAACTCGGCCATGATCAGGTAGTCGTTGCGCGACTCGCCTACGGGCTCGATCACTTTCTCCCGAACGCGAAAGATCGGGCCGTAGACCATGTACGACTCGATCTCGAACATCGTGGTGGCCGGGAGCACGACGTCGGCATACGCCGCGTCGGCGGTGAGCTGACGGTCGATACAGACGAGGAAGTCGAGCTTCGACAACGTCTCCCGCCACACCGCCGTCTGGGGCCAGGAGGTCAACAGCGAGGCGCCGTGGACGATGAATCCCCGAATCGGATAGGGCTTTCCCTCGAGCACCGAAGCGACGAGCCCACTCGCGTGCGATTCGCCCCGGTAGTCGCTGTAGATGGGGAACTTGTCGCGAGCGACGGCTCGATCGATATCGGGATTCTCCTGATTGCACGACCGGTTGACCGGGAAGTGCGAGTCGAGCATGGCCAAGCCGATGCCGCCCGGGACGTCCAGTTGGCCTGCGAGCGCGAAGAGCGTGTGGACGGCTCTGATCGACTGGATCCCGCTATTCGAGTATTCGAGCCCAGTGTACATGACGGGACACGCGCCCGTCGCCCCGGCGACCCGTCGCGCCAGGTCGCGAATCGTGTCCGCGGGCACACCCGTGATCTGCTGGGCCACGTCCGGACTGAAGTGCTGCACGTAGGTCTCCAGTTCCGAAAAGCCGTGGCACCAGTCGTCGGCAAAGTGTTCGTCGTGAATCTCTTCGTCGATCATCACGGAGATCATGCTCAGTGCGAGTGCGGCATCGGTACCTGGCCGTATCGGGACCCACTGCGCGTTCGTACGGGTCACCGTCTCGGTGCGTCGCGGGTCGATCACGACGATGTCCGCGCCGCGCTTCGCCGCGGCTTCCAGGCGGTGCATGTCGAGGGGCGGCGAGTCGGTAGCCGGGTTCGCACCCCAGACGACGAGCATGTCGGCGTTTTCCATGTCGGTGAACATGTTCACGAGCATGCGGCCCAAGGTCACATGCGGCGCGATCATCGCGAACGACACGTAGCAGAGGGCTCCGACGCCCATCGTGTTCGGCGACCCGAAGGGGAAGAGGACATTCGACGCCGAGGAGACGGCGACGCCCTTGGGTTGATACATGTCGCAGAGCGACAGCTCGAAAGCACCGCGGCCCGTGTAGATGGCCACCGCTTCCGGTCCCGACTCCTGTTTGATCCGAGTGAGGTTCTCGACGATGAGGTCGTATGCCTCGTCCCACGAGATCGGCTCGAAGTCGTGAGAGCCCTTGGGGCCGACCCGCTTCATCGGGTGCCGGAGACGATGTTTCGAGTAGATGATCTCGGGCGCGTGACGACCCCGGCGGCAGATCATGCCGAGCGGGTGGCCCGTGTCTGGTTTGATGTCGACGAGCTTGCCATCCTGAAGCCCAAGCTCAACCCAGCATCCAGCTGGACAGATGCCACAGATCCCCTGCTTCCACTCGACGTCAGGCTCGCCGTCGGTGGCGGAAGCGGGGGCGGCGTGTGCGCCCGGGGCGGAGAGCTGATTCAGTGCTTCGGTCAAGAGAGCGACGTCCGGCTAGCGGTCGAGTGCAACATGCTATGAAGGGTCTTCGTACGCCACAAGCGGTCACCTGTTCCGTTTGGAGTACTCTCGCGACGGCGAGAATCGGGATCGGTGGAGCAACGCCAAGCCTCTACGCAACGCCCTCGGCGACGAGTCCCAATCGGAAGTGGAGCGGCCAGCGCACCTCGAGCTTCTCCTCCGGCGACCCCCACGCCTCCGCGAGCGCCGGCCTGACCGCGGCCACGGGATCGACCTGCGTCGCCTCGCGGTACCGCTGCACGGCGGACCAGGTGCTCACGTAGCCCACGAGCTCGTCCAGACTCCACTCGGCCCGCATCGTGAGCTCCGGCGCCCGGATCTCATCGAAGGGGAACGCGATCGTCTGGTAGCGCTCCTCGACGAACCGCCGACCCGGGGGCCAGTAGGGCCCCACCGTCTCGAGCATCAACCGTCTGAGCACCGGATCTACGGCATCGCCGATCGTGATATGGTGGTAGCACCAGGCCGCGAGTACACCGCCTGGCCTGGCCACGCGCCGCACCTCATCGTAGAACAGCGGGAGATCGAGCCAGTGGAGCGCCTGCGCCACCGTCACGAGGTCGACGGAGCTCCCTTCGACTTCGACGGTATCGGCGGGGGCCTGAAAGTACCGGATGTTTGCCCGTCGCTCGGCGTGCGCGAGCTGCTCGGCGCTGGCATCGGTCGCGATGACCTCGTCGAAATGGTCGGCGAGGCCCACGGCGGCTTGACCGTTGCCCGTCGCGCAGTCCCACGCCCGCCGTCGGGATGGGGCGAGCCCTCCGAGGTATTCGAAGAGTGCCGCGGGGTAGCGAGGCCTGAACCGCGCGTATCCCGCCGGATCGCGACCGAAGAGATCGCTGGTCTTCATCGTGGGGCTCATCGACGCCGATAGCGCTGGAAGCTCAATGGGTGCGGGTTCGCTGTGTCCGCTTCCCGGTGCTCATCCTCTACCAGCTCCCACTCGCGTTCCTCAAACTCCGGAAAGAGCGTGTCCCCCTCGACCTCGGCGTGCACCCGTGTGAGAAACAGCTCGGTCGCGTACGGGAACGCCGTCCGGAACACTTCAGCCCCACCAATCACGAAACTCTGTGACTCGTTGCTGACGAGCCTCATCGCATCACCGAACGCGTGCACCACCTCCACACCAGCCGGGTGAAACGAGGCATCGCGTGTGATGACGATCGATCGCCGATTGGGCAGCGGTCGCCCGATCGACTCGAACGTCCTTCGCCCCATGATGATCGAATGGCCGGTGGTCAACGCCTTGAAGTGCTTGAGGTCTGCCGGGAGATGCCACGGGAGCTCGCCGCCTCGACCGATCACCCCGCTGTCTGCGACGGCGGCGATGATCGCCAGCGTCATACCGCGATCGGTGCGGCGATGCGCGGATGCGGCGCGTAGTTGCTCAGCGTGAAGTCGTCGTACGTGAAAGCGAAGAGGTCAGTGACTTGCGGATTGAGCTCCATCGTCGGCAGGGGGCGGGGGTCGCGCGAAAGCTGCTCTCGGACCTGTTCGAGATGATTGTCGTAGATGTGTAGGTCTGCGAGGGTGTGGATGAACTCGCCCGGCTCGAGCCCGGTTACCTGAGCGATCATCATCGTCAACAGCGCGTACGACGCGATGTTGAAGGGGACGCCCAGAAAGAGATCGGCGCTGCGTTGATAGAGCTGACACGAGAGCCGTCCATGGGCGACGTAGAACTGGAACAGCGTGTGACAGGGGGCGAGCGCCATCTTCGGGATGTCGGCGACGTTCCAGGCGCTCACGATCAGGCGGCGCGAGTCGGGGTTCTCGCCGATCTGCGCGATCACCTCCGCGATCTGATCGATATGGCGTCCCTCAGGCGCCGGCCACGACCGCCACTGGTAGCCGTAGATGGGCCCCAGCTCGCCCTGCTCGTCGGCCCACGCGTCCCAGATCTTGACGCCGTGTTCGTTGAGGGAGCGGATGTTGGTCTCACCCCTGAGAAACCAGAGGAGCTCGTGAATGATCGCTTTGACGTGGAGCTTCTTCGTCGTGAGGAGTGGGAAGCCGGCACTCAAGTCGTAGCGCGTCTGGGCACCAAAGGCGCTCAGGGTTCCCGTGCCCGTGCGGTCGTCCTTCGGCACGCCCTCGTCGAGGACCCGACGCAGGAGATCGAGGTATTGCTTCACGGCGACCCGACGCGGAGAGAAGCTGTTTGCAGCACCAACGAGACCCCGGTGGGCGACGGACGTAAGATGGCCAATTGCGACCCGAACCGGGAGGGGTGCTGGAGACCAGTACGGCGCGCTCCTGAGCTAGCGGCTCGTGCCTGCGGTCGCCTCCCGGTAATACACGGGACGCTCGGGCAGCCGCTCCCTGTCGACGAGCAACCCGGCTTTCATGACCAGGTCGAGCTCTCGGACGTTCCGGATGTCCTGGAGGGGGTCAGCGGCAAGCACCAGGAGATCGGCGATCTTCCCAGCTTCGACCGTGCCCAGGTCGTCCAGCGATTTGCACGCGACGGCCCCGTTGCGGGTGGCAGCCACGATCGCCTGCATCGGGGTCATGCCGAGCTCGACCAGCCCCTCGAGCCCCACGATCGTTCCGATCCCGTGGTCCTGGTTCTCGGGCTTCGGGCCGCGCGCGTAGGCCGGAGCGGCATTGCGGTAGTTGTCGGTCCCGATCGTGACCGTGCAGCCCGCGGCGATCAGCTTCTTCGCATTCTCTCGCCGCAGGTCGAGATCGAGCTCCAGCGCGTCGCGCTCGCGGCGCATCTCAGCTGCGGTCTTTTCCCGCCGCGCCGCCTCGCCCTGGTGGCCCGTCTTCGAATCGCCAGCCTTGGCAAGCCGCTCTGTGGCAGCGGCCTGGCGCTCGAGGTGCTCCTGCCACGGCGTTCCCGTGATCGTGTTGACGAGCATCGAGCAGACGATCCCCCGGTCGACGATCATCTGTGCGAGCTCGTCGGGCATCTTGCGGGGTGAGAGGATCTCGGGATGCTGGATCAGATCGATCCCCGCCTCGATGGTGAGCCGGAGCCCTTCGATGCTGGTCGCGTGCGTCTCGGCCACGAGCCCGCGCCGGTGGGTCTCCTCGACGATGGCCAGCTGCTGTGCCGGGGAGAACCCGATGAGCACCGGCCGCCGGAAGTGTGCGGTGCCACCGTACTTGATGAAATCGGGACCCTTGTCGAGATACGCGTTGATGGCGGCACGGATCTCGTCGGGCGTCATGTCGACGAGCTCCTCACCGACTCCCTGACTGATGAGGTCGTTCATCCGCTCTTGGAAGAGCGTGAGGTTCTCTTCGGGAATCAGGCTGAAGGTGAGCGAGAACGGGCCGCCCCAGCCCACGATGTTCCCGGCGACGAGCATCCGAGCGCCCACGGCGTCGCCACGAGCGATCGCATCGCGCACCTCGATGAGCGGTGGCAGCACGCCGTAGCTATCGCGCACCGTGGTCACACCATACTTGAGCTGGAGCTGAGCGGCCTCCAGCACGATATCTGTCTGGCGATCCTCGTACGCGACGAGGCTCTCGTAACGGGCGTTCGTGTTCCCACCATAGAGTGAGAGATGGACGTTGGTGTCGATGAAGCCTGGGGTCACGAACTTGCCGGTCGCGTCGATGATCTGGGCATCAGCTGGAATCTCAATCGATCCTCGAGCCCCTACCGCCGTGATGCGTTCACCGGACACCACAACGACGCTATTCGCGATGGCCGGGCCACCATTGCCGTCGATCAATGTGCCGCCGACGATGGCGATCGGGCGATCCGGCGTCTGGGCGAACGCAGGCACCGCGGCCAGCACGAACAGAACCGAGAGACGAGACGCAGTGAGCATGGTCAACCTCGAGGCCCGGTAGTTCAGCGAGCCAACAGTGAACGACGGAGTATCGCCGCGACAAGGACACGCGAGACGTGATTCGTAGTGTCGTGCATCCAGTGCAAAAGTACCGGCGGTCATGGCCGTGCGCGAGCCGAGTCCCGATCGCTACTGCGGCTCCTTGTTCTCGGTCGCGTCGACGGCGCTCAAGAGTGCGCGCACGATCGGTGTCACGGCCACTGCATGCGCATTGGTGAGGACTGCGAGCGTGAGTCCTCGCTCCGGCGCGTGCCACACGGCCGCGCTGAATCCCGCACTGTTGCCTCGGTGCCCGTAGAGCACGGTTCCGTCCAGCTCGACACGCAGGAGGCCCAGGCCATAGCGGTTCCCGTCGGGACGATCGACCCAGCTCGTCATCGCATCGTACGATTGGGCGGAGAGCAGCTGGCCGGTGTGGAGCGCTTCGGCATACCGAGCGGCGTCGCTCGCGCTCGCGAGAATCGCACCTGCCGCCCCGGCCGACGTCATGAACCCCGTGTTCGACATGAAGAGAGACACGTCTTCCGGCGTGCCGTCGTCGTCTATGTCGATGAACGCGTGGGCCGTAGGGGCCGGCACGCTATCGACGGCGCCGAAGTACGTCCGCCCTAGACCGATACGCTCGATCAGCCGAGTGCGGACGAGCGCCGCAATACTCTCTCCGGTCACCTGTTCCAGGATGCGGCCGAGCAAGTGATAGCCGGTGTTCGTGTAATGCCATCCGGCCCCGGGCTCGAAATAGGGGTCCTTCATCCTCGCAAACAGGTCTTCCGGCGCCCAGGTCCTGGCTGGATCGGCGAGTACGGCTCCCACGAAGTCGGACTCCTGCATGGGGTCGTGCAGGCCGCTGGTGTGGTTCAGCAACTGCCGGATGGTGATTCGGGAGGCGTTGACGAAGTCCGGATACCAGGTGCTGAGTGGATCGTCGAGGTGTAGGGTGCCGGCTTCGACGAGGAGGAGAGCGAGCGCGGCGGTGTAAGTCTTGGTCACGCTCGCGAGCTGGAACACTGTCTCCGAGTCCAGCGCGACACCGGTGGCGGCGATCCCGCTCACACCGCTCCAGGCCCGGCCGTCGCGAAAAATCACGGCAGCGCCGGCTCCAGGGGCGGCGAGTGCGGCGTGCGAACTGTCGAGCGACGCCTGTAGGGCAGAGTCGGCACTCTGCGACGGAGCGCCGAGCGCCGCGAGCACCACCGCGAGAGATGCTGCGGTCATCGTCACGGCGTCACGTGCAGATCGTTCATGGTGCCGCCGTACCGATGCGCGGCTCGAGCAGCGCATCAGTTACGTCTGGCGACGAGCTCCCCCCTCGGGACGACTTCGTACTTCGCCTCCATGCCCATCCGAAGGTGGTCGGCGACGTGGCAGTGGAAGAGCCATTCGCCCGGGTTGTCGGGCACCATGTCCGCCACAACCCTCTGCATCGTGAGGAGGCTCAGCACGTCTGTCCGCATGTGCCGGGCAACGACGACGTTGCCGTGCCAGTGGGGAGCGTGCACTTCGAAGTTCGTCGTCCCCATGATGTACCACCGAACGCGCTCGCCGACCGCCATGCGCGGCATGGGGAGGTTCCCGTAGATCATGCCGTTCAACGTCTCTCTGAAGTTGAACTGCGTTTCGGCGCCCACCGTGGGCACGCCGAACACGTGATACACGGTGAGCGAGTCGGGCTCGGTTGCATACGTGCGAATGTTGTGCTCGAGATGCCGACTGGCGTTCTCGTTGATCTCGGCGAACGTCATGATGATTTCCCGATCGACATCGGTAGGAACACCGTCGGCGTCGGCCGCTCCGACGCGGGCGATGATCATCGGGCCCATGAGGCCGGCGTTGACGTCGGCTACTTCATCGGTGTGGGAGTGGTACATCCAAAAGGCTGTGCTCCCCTCGTCGTCCGTCGGCCCAGCTCGCTCCGGCACCGGCCAGGTATAGACGTGCGTGCCGCCCGGTGGGACACCGTCGTCGACGTTCATCCCCGTGTCGGTTCCGTCCTCGTACGGGGCTCCCTCGGAGTCTTTGTCATAGAAGACGCCGTGCGGGTGCACGCTGGAGGGGAAGGTCGTGTTGTTGCGAAAGACGATCCGGATTGTGTCGCCCACAACGGCGCGGACCAGCGGCCCGAGGTATCCTAAGTGCTCCCACTCGGGCGACCGTGGCTTGAGCGTGGCGAACGTCGAGTCGGTGTACTCCCGATAGAGTGACTTTCTCGCGACCCGACCCACGTGCTGGGGGCCCGGCTCGACGAACGGGCGTTGGATACTGTCCCACGGCTCGCCGCTGATGAGATTCTGGCCACTCGGCGCGTAGTCCCATTCGACTTCGTCGGCTGCGATGTAGTAGGTTCGCGTGACGCTCACGGGGGCTTGTGTGGCGTAGCAGCTCAAGGACCCGACCGAAACCGCGGCGGCGGCCAGCGTGACGAGCAACGGCTTCGTGGGAAACGACATCCGACTGTCTCCAGGTTGTGCGGTGGCAACAAGATCGGCACGAACGCGGCGGAACGCAATCCGAAATATCACGGAGAGCGCCCTTGTGGCGGCGCCTGGCGGCACGAGCTAGCTTCTGCGCCGGAGGGAGGGACCCAGCGATGAGAGGACTGCTCATGACGGCGGCCGCCGTCCTCGCCGTAGGCGGAGCCGCACTGTTCTGGAGAATGGAAGCTCGTCCGATGCAAACCAAGCACAACACCCTCACGGCCGCGGAACGTTCGGAGGGCTGGCGCCTGCTCTTCGACGGCACGACCCTCGACGGCTGGCGTGGCTTTCGGCAGGAGACGATGCCCGACGGCTGGAAGGTGGTAGACGGCGCAATTGCGCGCGTGGGCCGCGGCGGGGACATCATCACCGTCGACCAGTTCGCGGACTTCGAGCTCAAGCTGGAGTGGAAGATCGCCCC
>JBDHCY010000008.1:0-35373 GCA_039591795.1 Gemmatimonadota bacterium
AGCGATTCGCGCGATTCGAGCACCCGCGAACCCAGAGTCGGCAAACTCACGGCCAGCCGCTCGGAGGATGCGAGCCCGAGCTGGATCCTGCGATTGAGCCACCGTCTCTCCCTTTCAACCTTTTGGTTGATTTTACAGCCGGAGAGCTTCTTGTCCAGCTTTCTGGTCAGCAAGTGGGGCTCTTCTCTACCAAGTGGGGCTCTTCTCTACGAGGAACCGTTTAGCGAGGTGTTTCTTCGAGCCGATCTCCCGGCTCAGGGGCCCCGGGCCTAAGACGGCGACGCCACGCCCAGCAGCTGCTCCGCGATCTCGATGAGCAGCGGCTCGTTGCCCCAGAGGCCGAGTCCTCCGAGGCGCCACACGGCGGCCCAACTTCGGTCAATCAGCATGCAACCCGTTAGGAGAGTCGGACTTGGAGCGACGTCGAGGACGATGCCCCGCCGGTTCAGGCCTCGGGCAACGGGGTCGAACGAGTGAATGGTCTCCTCTGGCAGGCGGATGGCGACTCGGGAATCGGCGCGGGCAGCGAGTCGCTCGACGGCTGCTCTCGCTGCCGCGCTGCCATCGAAGCGCTCGAGCATGGGCGGACTGGCAGGTCGTCGCTCCTCGATCGCCCGAAGGGCCTCGTCGAGGCGATCGAGCGATTCGGCGAACCCTGCCGCAAGGCGCCCGACCACGGCGACCGGAGGCAGAGCCGCAAAGCTCGCTGGGGCAGTTCCCGTACGTTTGACCAAGCCCTGCCGCGAGAGCTCTTCGAGCGCTGAATAGGTGTTGGCACGAGCAATTCCGGTCCGGCGCGCCAAATCGTACCCGGTCCCTGGACCTCCTTGGAGGAGCTCCAGATAAGCCCCCGCCTCGGTCCGAGTGATTCCCAGCGATTGCAGGGTCCCGACCGCCCGCTCTGCAGCACTCACACTCACAGCACTAGTAGTAGTAGTAGTAGTAATTACTACTACTACATGGTGCACGGCGTTGTGTCAATTGAAAGGCAGCTAAAAGTCAGACGATTTCCAGATCCCAGTCAGCGAGGCGGGCAATCAGCGACAGGCGGAAGGTGACGTCCGCGAATCTCGCCTCCCCGGCGGCAGTCGTCGACGCCTCCAGCGGGAAGTAATGGTAGCTCAGCCGGCTGGTGCCCTTGGGAAGCCCGCGTCGACCTTTGGGACGCCAGACGCCCTTTTGGTCACAATCCTTCACCAGCCGAGCCAGGACGCGTTGCGCCATGGGCGACTCGCCGAGCACTCCCAGCCGAGCGAGGAGCTCGATCCAATGGAGCGCTAACGGCAGGTCTGCGGGCAGGCCCGCCGCATGGGCCTGGACTGGGTCCCCAAGGATGGTGAATCGTGGCTTGAGGGTGCGCTTGCCGGCAGGGATGACGTACTGACGCTTGGGCGCGGCCTGAGCGAGGTAGGAGGCTAGGCGCTCCAACAAGCTGGCACGCTCTCGCTGGATGCTCGGCATGTGAGCGAGCATCGACACGGAAAAGACGGATGGCGGGCGTGCCTCGGGACGGAGTGTGTTGCGACCCTTGAGTCGCACAATCGGCTTCTCCGCACCTTCGCTCCGAAGAAACTGAGAGAGCTCCGTGACGAGTCGCTGTGCGGCCCCTCTGATGCGTGGATCTTCGCCGTACCCGGCCTCGGCCAACGCGCACGCCGCGGCCTCTCTCCCAAGCTCGCGGACACGGGCTGCGTACTCGGGATCCTTGGCTCCTGGTTGCTTGTGCTCGAAGAGGAGCGCCGGGTCGTCATCTCGAGAGAGTAGCCGGAAAAGGAGCCGGTCAGCGAGGCGCAGCGGTCGGTCCTCGCGCTCCCATCCGAGCTCGAGCAACCGTCGGTATTGAGCGATGGTCCCAACGTCTCGCAGGCGTTCGGCCTTGAGTGTCTGAAGCCCGAGGAGGTTGCCGCCCCAGATGCCATGGGGGTTCTGTTTCTTCACAATCGCCAGCGCCGGCGGATATGCCAGCGCTTCTTGGTGAAGTGCTGCGAGGAGGTCCGGATCACGGAGGTGCGCCGGCAGTATGTCCCGCGCGGTGCGGTATCGTATCGGCGCAGCTGCGTTGGCCTGGATCCACTCCCAGGGCACTCGATGCGACGTCGGCAGGTCCAGTTCGGCCTCCGGTCCTGGGCGGTTCAACCCGCCAGCGGGCGGCCAAACTTACAGGCCCATCCGTGCAATGGCCAGCCCCAAGACTGAGAAACTTCTGTCGCCATGTCGCGTCAGTGTCCGCACAGTCCCGTGACAGTTTCAGTCGTGCCCTTTGGCGAATTGGCTCACGAGAGACTGCACCTCCGATGGGTGGGTTGTGTGCGGCCGGTGCAGCGCGTCCCTAATCACAACAAGCGTCGCGTCGGGAACCAGCTCGACTATTCGCTCCCCATTCGCAATCGGCGTCAGCCGGTCGTGCCTTCCCCAGATCACCAACGTGGGCTGCTTGATTTCGGACATCACTGAATCGAGACCCACGAAATCGAACTCGCGGAGCACTGCCTCGAGCGCCGCGTAGTATGCGGGGTCGGCGCTGGGCTGATACACACCCTCGGCCAGGCTGTCTGCGAGCCATGCCGGGTCGCTTGGGCCGTGCATGGCGGCACCCGCACCGAAGAGGGCCGCCACCGCTCCCGGTGGAAGGTCGCCCGAGCTCGAGAGGACCGGTCCGGCGAGCCCGGCCGCGTCGATCAGAACGAGTCGCTCAACAAGGTCCGGCCTACTCGCTGCCACCCACGCGGCGATCGCTCCGCCCATTGAGTGCCCGACCAGCACGACTCGTCGCTCGCCGATCGCCTCGAGTGCACTGCCAATCCTCGCCCCGAGCTCCTCCACCCCATAGCCACTGGACGGCTTGTCCGAGAGGCCGTGTCCTGGCAGGTCGAATGCGATCACTCGGAAGTCGCCCACCAAACCAGCACCCACGGCCCGCCAGGCGCCCGCAGATTCGGCGAACCCGTGCAGGAGGACGATTGCCGGGTCGCCAGCACCGCCCACCGCGGCCCGCAGCACCAGACTGTCGACTTCGATGTACTGCGCTGCGAACGGCGGCTCATGGTCTCCCGGCAGCCGGTCGCCGACCCAGACGGTCCCGATGGTCGCGGCCACGAGGAAAATCAGGATGCGCCGCATCGCACCCTATGAATGGGGGCTCGCCCCCGCAAACCCGCCTCGCTGGTCAACACCAAGAAAGACTCGTTCAAGAAATCAACGGCCTCACCCTGCGGCTCAGCGGCGGCTACGCTGCAGACACTGAGCGGCTCCTCGGACAGTCGCGCACCATCGAACCCGAACACGTATACCTCACTGTAGGTGCGGATGGCGACTCGCTGTCCGGAGGGGGCCAACGCCGCACCTGTGACCCAGCGCCCGAACGTCATGCGCGACCCAATGCGCAGTTCTCCGACCAGGCGGGCCGACGGCAACCGCTTGCTCCATGCTGCGGCGCTCAGAGTGTAGTGCTCGACTTCATGCGACCGACCCTTGGTGAAGAGATGGATCGACCCGTCGCCGGCCACGAACATGGCCTCCACGTCGCGCGGTCCGTTCTGGTAGCGATACTCTAACCGCCGCGCTTGGGCGGTGGCATTTGAGGCGTCGCTGCCGCCAACGCTGCGAGGCTCGGGCACCGCGTACACGCTGGCCGTCTCACGCCGTTCCTCGTTGTCGCCGGTATCGGCAATGAACAGACACGATCGTGCCTCGTCCCACGGGCAGGGTCCGAGCGCCACGTCCTCCCAGTCCTCGGCTTGCGCCCCCGTCACCCGAAACCGCCCAAGGTCCCTGCCATCGAGATTGGTGGCGTAGAGGTAGGGTCCGTCTCCCGAGTCCTGGTGCGTCCACAGGACCCCGCGAAGAGCGTGGCTCAGAGCGACGCCAGAGCTCTCCCGGAGACTGAGGCGTTCGAAACTTCCCGTCCGCTCGATCGCACCACCCTGAACCACGGTGAGCGTCAGCAGAAGTGGGGCTATCTGCACCGGCGGAAGGAAACGCGGTTGCCGCCTCTTCGACAAGGGGTGATTTTCGTACATGGACAATGATCTCCGTACGCGGCGGGTCGAACGCCTCCCCGACCGAGTTCGCTTTGATGGCCGCATCCTCTACCTCGTGGACGATGCTCAGCTCATCCGGCGCCAGCTAGAGGGCGAGGATCTCGCCTGGAACTCGTCCATACCGCTCCGGGACGATATCTCCACAGACGAGATCACCCCGGCCTATATCTGCTACCACTACGATGAAACTCTCGGCGAGTTCCCCTACCTCGGGCTCCGCGCTGGCGACGAGTTTCCGATCACCCGAGGCAGCGTGAGGCGGGGTGGGTTCGTCGCCGCTGTGAGTGGAAAACGACGAGGCAAGGGCTCGTCGCGAGAGCAGTCGCCCTACGCGGAGCTGTGTGCTGGGATCCGCCTCGTCGTCGCCGAGAACATCGAGCGAATCTACCGAGAGAATTGCCAGAACCTCGGAATCCTGACGAGCACCGACTTCTCGCTCCTCGAGCGTGTCGGCCGTGGCGAAGAGATTCCGCTCGCCGAGTTCACCCGGGGCGAGGGTGCGATCACGCGTGGCGTGATCGAGCATGGCGGGCTGTTCACCTACAACGTGGCGCGGCTCCAGGGACTGGTTCACCCGCCCGCTGTCGACGCACCGGCGCAAAGGCCGATGACCCTCGCTGAAAAGATCATCGCGCGCCACTGGGTCATCGACGCTGTCGAGGGCACAGTCGGCGTGCCAGCCGTGCGGCCCGGCGACGAGGGTTTTGTCCGTACGGACATACGCTTCAGCCATGAGTACGTAACGCCCATGGCAGCCATCTTCTGGAAGCAACTGGTTGGGGCCGACGCCAAGGTCGTCAACCCCGAATCAGTCTTCCTTTTCCGGGATCATCTGACCTTTCTGCACCTTTCGATGTCCGATGCGCGCAAGCGCGAAGGGCTACTCGACCTCGCCCTCGAGCTCAAACACAAACAGGAGACGTTCGCGGCCGAACAGGGCATTCGACTCTACGGCGAGCTTGCCGGTCGCGGCATCCACGGCCTCCCGGCCGGCTCAGAGGCCATCTGCCACTCCAAGATCCTCGAACAGCACGCGCTTCCCGGGCATCTCGTCGTCGGCACGGACTCGCACACACCGCACGCCGGTGCGGTCGGTGCACTGGCGTTCGGTGTCGGAACGACCGCCATCTTCAACTCTTGGCTGACTCAAGACGTGCGCATCACCGTCCCGCCCTCGGTACGCATTCGCGTTCACGGCGCGAAGCCCAGGAATGTGACCGCGAAGGACTTCATGTTGCAGATCTTGCGCCATCCCTACGTGAAGAGCGGTCAGGCGATCGGGAAGATCGTCGAATATACCGGCAGCGCCGTCGAGGCACTCTCAGTGGATGAGCGCGCAACGATGACGAACATGGCTGCCGAAGTGGGTGCGTTCACGGGCATCATCCGCCCAGACGAGCGAGTCGTCGAGTTCCTCGCGCGCGAGCGGAACCTCGATCCTGAGCAGTTCTCACCCCTGCTCGAAGGCCTCGTGTCCGATCCCGACGCGGAGTACGAAACCGTCCTCGACATCGACGCCCCGTCGCTCCGCCCGATGGTCGCCCTCCCGGGAGACCCTGGGAACGGCGTCCCGATCGACGAGCTCGATGGGCGAGTGAAGATCCAGATCGCCTATGCCGGGTCGTGCACCGCGGGGAAGAAGTCCGACATGGACATGTACGCTGCGGTCTTCCGCAGCGCTCTCGAGTCGGGACGCCGCGTTCATCCTGACGTCCACTGCTACATCCAGTGTGGTTCACAGGAGGTGAAGCGATACTGCGAGGAACGAGGCTACTTGGGCGTCTTTAGCGACGCGGGCGCTGAATTCGTCGAGCCCGGCTGCGGCGCCTGCATCAACGCGGGGCCCGGCGTCTCCTACGACCGCGATACCGTGACCGTGAGCGCCATCAACCGCAACTTCCCTGGACGCTCGGGGCCCGGCCAACTCTACCTGGCCAACCCCTATACAACAGCCGCCAGCGCCATCGCGGGCTACATCACTGCCTGGGAGCCGGGCGTCGTAACCGCCGCCGCCAGCAGCTCCAGCTAACGCTCGGTGGTGTCGGCTGCGACAGCGCGAGCGCGCTCTGCCGATGGAAGGAGCGCGTCGCGGCGATACCGACCGCTCGCATTCCAAAGCACCCACGTTCGCACCCCGTGGTCCTCTACAGCCCGAATCTGGGCGCGAATCTCCTTTGACGTGTAGCGCGGCCGGCCGAGCGTGAAGGCCTGTAGGAAGGGACGGACGAGCGCGGGCGCTCCGCTTGCTGCCGTTCGCTCGAGCGCCTCACCCACCGCCTGGTGCACGATGCGATAGGGCTGGCTGTTCGGGTGAGCGACGCCATATGCCCCGCGGTAGTAGTGTGACGGATAGACCATTGGCAGCACAACGTCGGCCGTCCTGACGAGATCCTCCCAGACCTGCCCGATTCCCATGTCGCCCTGCGCCGAGGTGGTGAGTCCGAACACGTCGATGGTGAACGGCACATCGAGAGCATGCACTCGCGCGCGCAGCAGTTGGAGATTCCGGCGCACTCCCCGGCGGCGGCTTTCTCCCTCCTGCCGACCGGGAAAAACAGCATACTGAAGCAGTCGGTGGGGCTCATCGGGGAAGCGTACGTAGTCGAACTGTACCTCGGCGAAACCCAGTGAGACTGCCTCCGCCGCGATATCTGCGGCGTATGACCACACGGAATCGTTGAACGCATCTACCCACGTGAAGTCCAGCCGGTCTCGCCACAGGCCTCCCCTCGAGTCGCGGACGGCCCACGATGGCTTCTCCCGGGCGAGCAGGGGATCCTTCGCAACGATGATTCGAGCGATCGTGTAGATCCCCAGTGCTCGAAGGCTGTCGAGACGCTCGCGCGGATTGCGCACTCGCGCAGAGCTCGCGCCGATCTCGGCGGCGAGCGGCAACGACGAGGCGTATGCCAGTTCGCCGGTGTCGTCCTTTACGTCGAGCACGAACGCATTGATCTCGGTCCCTCGGGAGAGGGCCACGAGGTCCCACAGTCGTTTCGAGCCCCACGCCCATGCATTGAGGTACACCGCTCGGACCTCCCCGGGAGACAGGGAGACACGAGGCGGCTCCGCCGGGACGTCCACCGCCGACTCTGGCACCTGAGCAACCGGCGAAGCCGGAGCGCCGGTGATTGCAAGAATGGCGGCGAGTGGCACGATTGCGAGCGCAGCCAAGGCAGTCCGAAGTTTAGGCATGGTAGTCTACGATAGTACCTTAGGTGAAATGATACAAGTCTATTGCACTAAAGCAGATAGCTCGTCCCTTCAGTCGGACTCAACGCGTCGACGACCGATCCAGATTCGGGCTTGTCTACCGCATGCTGGGGGAAGGCGGCAATGAGTATGCCGGATGGTCACCCGTGGTGCCCGGCGATTCGTCAAAACCGCCAGACGGCAGAACTCCTCACACCGGTCAGGAGATCGAAGCCTCCGAGCAGAAGACCATGCGTGCTCCCGGTGAGGTCGCGCCATGACACGCCGACCGCGTCGACCGGTATGCCGCCACCGAGTCCGGCGATTGTGTTCGAGCCAACTGGCCCCACGAAGGGCCCGAGCGCGACGTCGGTAACCCCAGCCGCGACGGTCTCGGCGAGCGATTGTGAGGCGCCCGGATAGAGCCCCCCGACCGCGAGCACGAAATCGCCGGTGCGCAGAGTGGCGAAGCGACTGCGACCGCCTTGCATCGCGGCTCCTCCATCGATCCATACGTCGGACTCGAAATAACCCGACCTTGAGCTCAGTGTGGTTCTGGCCGCGTCGTCCCGGCGAGGCTCGAGGGTGTCCGGGTCGACAGGTGGTGCTGTGCCCGCAGCCCCACCGAACACCCAGAGCGTGCGCGCCTCGTGGGCGCTCCCGTGGTAGGCGAGCGCACCTTGCGGGTCGGGTCCGCGGAACCACCCCTCGAGCGCTCCGTCTGCTCTGATTCTGGCCGTGTAGGCGACCTGCCGGGGTGCGTCAGCCGCGTCAGTCCCGCCGGTCAAGTAGATCGTGCCGTTGCTCAGCGTTGCTCTCGGTGCCACTAGCCCTTCTGGGAGCGCGGCGACCGGCACCCATTCTCCGATCACGCCGTCGGGCAGTGTGAGACTGGCGGCGATCACGGTGCCAAGCGGCTGCCCCTCAGGAGACAGTCCCCCGACGACATACAGCGCCGGCGACGTCGATCGACGCGTCGTGTGCGCGGTGGCGAAGATGAGTGTGGCATGTGTGCGTGGAGACGGGAGGGTGGAGGCGACCTGCCAGCCCTGTACGGCACCCGTCGCGTCGACAGCGCTCAAATACGCGCGCGTGGAGTCACCAGGCGTGCTGCCCCCAACGAGCACGACGACAAAGGCCGTCAAGAGGTCCCCGCTCAGCTGCTGGCCGGCGGCGGCGGCAATGCCCGGCACCGCGGCGGGAAGTGGCTCGGTCGCACTCCACTCGAGTGTGGCTGGATCGAAGGTGGGAAGGGACGCAATGAGGATCGGCAGCTCGAGGGCGTCTCCGTCATCGGTCACGACCTCGACGGCACCTGATGACACGCCTTCCGGGACCACCGTTTCGATATGTGTGTCGGACCAGGTGGTCGACTCGGGCGGGGCAGCAATGGTTGAGGAGGCGCTCCTGAAGCGCACGGTGCCGGAGCCCTGTTGGGGGCCAAAGCCGATGCCCTCTAGTGTGACGTGTTCACCCAACTCGGCGATCGGGAAGGCAGCTCCGTTAACCGCTTCGAGCTGCGGTGTCCCGGGACCGACGACCGTCTTGTTGTCGCTCCCGCACGCGGCGGCGAAGACAGCTGCCGCCAGGGCAAGCTCACGTCGCGCCATTGCCACGCACGAACTCCGTGGCTCGTACGAGCCGCTCGGCGAGGGAGGTGAGTTCGGCTGCCCCGCGCGCGAGTTCTTCGACCGTTCGAAATTGGGCGCGTGCCGCCTTCGCGACCGCCTCTGCTTCACTCGCTGATTGCGCCGCGACCGATTCAGCTTCCCCCAGCTGGTCGGCAATCGCCGCAGATCCGTGCCGCGTCTGCACCGCGAGGTCGGCAATGCGGCGCCCGGCTGCGGCCGTCCGCTCCGCAGCGCCGACGATCTCCTCGAGCTCACCGGCCCAGATCTCCGATCCCTTGACGACATCACCGACGTCGGCACGAAGACGCTCGAGCAAGGCGGCTGCGCGGTCGAGCGCCGCGCGCGTCTCGGCGACATTGTGTGCGACTTTCGAGGCCTCACCGCTGGACTGCTCGGCGAGCTTCGCCACCTCCTCCGCCACGACACCGAAACTCCGGCCATGGGTTCCTGCGCGAGCGGCCTCGATCGTGGCGTTGAGCGCGAGGAGGTTCGTCTGCGCGGCAATGCCGGCAATCGTCTCAGAAAAGCGCTCGATCTCCTGCGCGGCGCCGCGCAGCCGCGTCACCTCGTCTGTTCCTGTCGCGACGGCTTGGTCGAGTCGAGCCAATCGCTGGACTGCGTCTTGTGTCGCGGTTCGGATTCGCAGGGCGGCATCTTCGACCGACTCTCCCTCGGTCGACGTGTCGGCGCCAGCGGCAGCGGCGTCGGCGGCGGCGCGAGCGAGGGTTGCGGAGCGCGACGATGCCGAGACGACGAGGTTGGCCGCGCGTGCAGCGCCATCCTCCGCCCGGCCAGCCGCTCCGGCCACGTCCTCCGCGTGGCCATGAAGCTCCTTCGCCGTGCTCGAGAGGCGATCCAAGTGGCTCGTCACCTCGTCGGAGGTCGACGCGAGTGGGCTCACAAGCTCGTGCAATGACAACGAGAGGGCGAGCTGAGGCGCGATCAGGTCGAGAATCTCGCCGTCGGATTCGCGGTAGATCGTCGGATCGGAGTGCCGCACACTCCAGAGACCGATGAGATCGTCACCTTGATGCAGCGGCACGAGGATCTCAGACCCCGGCCGATCACGCCCGGGGACGACGATCTCGTGCTGACTAAGTGCCCCGGCAACGACGGGTCGGCGACGGCGCACGGCCTCACCGGTGAGGCCGCGGTCGGCAGGAAGCCGCGCTGTGCGTCCGCGCGGTAGCGCGGTATCATTGATGATCTCGATCTCGTTGCGTCGAGCACGGTAGTATGCCAGCCCCATGTGCTCCCACGGGAGGAGCTCACCCGTGAGGGAACGGATGGCGCCGAAGCTTGCTTCCAGGTCGGCATTGGCAGCAATCGCGCGAGCGAGATGTTGAACGAGGCGGAGTTCATCCGCTCGGATGCCGAGCCTGAGGGCATACCAGGCACCGATCGCCACGCCGGCCAAGACGACGCCGAAGAAGACGCGCGCCCCGGGTGGCAACTCTTCGCGCGCGACGGCGGTGGCGCCGAGAGCGAGTCCCGCAGCGGAGGCGAATGTGAGGGTTTCCCACCGCGCGATGAGGCGTGGGTCGACGCGACGAAAGAGCCCGTGAGCAGCGAGCTCCAGGTAAAAGGTGCCGTTCGTGACCACCGGAAGGAGGACGGTCACCACAACGAGGGGGACGAGATTCTCCATCTGGAGCGCGGCGCTGCCCGTCGCCCCCCCGAGCGCCTCGTAGACGCCACCCACCAAGATGGTGCCTATGGCGAGGTGCGCCGCCGTACGAAGTCCTGCACGCAGCCGCAAGCGGCGGAACAGGAAGTCGCCGGAAGGCACGCCGATCGTCGTGACCAACGTGGCAGTTGGCCACCCGTAGTTCAGAAGCGCGTAGAGTGTGATCCCGAGGATGAGCGAAGCGAATCCCTTGCCGGGGAGCGCGATGCCGAAGCGGCGCGACAGAGCGGACGCGACGACCAGCGCCACGAACTCCAACATGAACGTCGAACCGAGAGACGGTGCATCTTGGAAGAGCCGTGCGAGCGCGACCAGGGTCGCTGCGCCACCGAGGACGGTGATGAGGGCAGAAGCGAGGTCGCCGGCACGCCGGCCAGTCGGGCTCCCGGGAGCGGTCACGTCGTGTATTCGCCCAATCAGTAGAGGCTCTTGCCAAAGGTTAGTAGTTTTGCCAGAACGAGGTAAGCCATGGTCATAACGATCGCGTATTGCGTCGTCTGAAACTACGAACCGCGAGCCGCCGGTCTGGCGGCTGAGCTCCGCGACGCTTTTCCCGAAGCCGACGTGCAACTGATCGAGTCGTCCGGGGGAGCCTTCGAGGTCGAAGTAGACGGTGGGCTGCTGTTCTCCAAGCTTCGGCTGGGGCGGCACCCGAACCCAGGTGAGGTGCGTGCGCTGATCCTGCAGCGCACGGGGGGGTGAGGGGTGCGCATCGCGATCTCGACAGGCGGGGGCGACGCACCGGGCCTGAACGCGGTGATCCGGGGGGCGGTCCTCGCGGCCCTGAACCGAGGCTGGAAGGCGTACGGGGTCGAGCGGGGGTACGGCGGTCTCATCGGAGACGACCGGGTCGTCGCGCTGAGCCGGGCCGAGGTCCGCGGTATCACGCATCTCGGAGGCACCATCCTCGGGACCACGAATCGGGGCAATCCGTTTCGCTGGCCGGTGGAAGTCGCGCCGGGCGTGTTCGAGGAGCGCGACCGGTCCGATGAGCTGATCGCATCCTTCAACGCCCACGGGTTCGACGCACTGATCGCAATTGGCGGCGACGGGAGCCTTCGCATCGCGCGCGACCTATACCAGAAGGGCCTGCCCGTTGTCGGGGTGCCCAAGACGATCGACAACGATGTGGCTGGGACGGTCGCCACGTTCGGGTTCGACACGGCCGTCGGTATTGCGACCGAAGCGCTGGATCGATTGCACTCCACCGCCGAGGCCCACGAGCGCGTGATGGTAGTCGAGGTGATGGGGAGGCACGCGGGGTGGATCGCGCTCTGCTCGGGGATCGCTGGTACGGCTGACGTCATCCTGATACCAGAGATCCCTTTCGACATCGAGAAGGTCTGCGAGAAGGTGCGTGACCGAGACCGGATCGGACGGAAGTTCAGCATCGTGGTGGTAGCCGAGGGAGCCTCCCCGGTCGACAACGATCCGACTTTTGCTGACGAGGGGGCGCCGGGAAGGGAGCCGCGGCTCGGGGGCATCGCGGATCGCGTGGCGCAGTCGATCGGCGAGCGAACGGGCAAGGAGACGCGCTCTCTGGTGCTCGGGCACCTCCAGCGTGGTGGCGGGCCGACGACCTTCGATCGGCTTCTCGCCCTTCGTTTCGGCGCGATGGCCGTGCGAGCCGTGGCGCGCGGCGAGTTCGGTGCCATGGTGGCGCTCACACCACCCACCATCAGCTGCGTCCCGCTCGAGGAGGTCGTTGGGAGCCCTCGTCAGGTTCCCCTTGATAGCGACACAGTCTGCACGGCTCGCGAGCTGGGAATCGCGCTGGGCGACTGAAGCATGCTCGGCGCTGAGTCCGACTGACTGACGAGCCTCACGGACGAAGAGACTCACGGGAAGCTGTTCAGCGCGGCCGCGCTCTTAGTTTCCAGTTGTGAAACCGATCCGCGACCACTTCCTTCCGCCAGATACGGTAGCGTTTCGGGCCGCGGAGCCTGCAACGGGTCGTGTGGTTGTCATCGCTCCGACGCGGGCGGCTTGCGAAACGATCGAGCTCGCGACGAGCCTGACGATCGAGACGCTCCTCGAGCGCGAACACGGCGACGAAATCCGCGCGCTCGCGGAGTCGGGAGCGGGCTTCGGTGTCGTCGCGGGCACCGGAACGGGCAAGACGCTGGCCATCCGCTCCATCGCCGACCAGGTATTGGGAGCGCCTCTCAAGGTCGGGGTGGTCAACCGCGAACGCGAGGCGACGCCCGAGACGCCTTCTTGGAATCTCGTCATCGTGACGACCGGGATCGCGCGACGCTGGTTCCAAGACGAGCTCATTGATCCCCGCGACACCATCATCGTCGATGAAATCCACCAGACATCGGCCGAACTCGAGCTCTGCCTCGCGCTCGGCAAGCGCGTTGACTGCCGCTTCATATGGCTGTCCGCCACCGTCGATCCGCGCTTCTATGCCCGGTACTTGGGGAGTGTCGAGGTGCTGGAGACGGCGGCGTTCGACGCGGCGCGAGCCGCGCGCGTCCGGGTGGTGGCCCAACAGCCGTCGGAGTTCCTCGACGAACGCTTCATTCGGAAGGTGACACGGGAGCGCCGGGGCGTTGCCGTCTTCGTCCCGACACGTGCGCAGGTGGAGCAACTCGCAGCCGATGTCGGCGCGCGCTGGCCACGACTCGAAACGGCCTTCTATCACGGTGGGGAGCCGATCCGCGTGCTGAGACCGTTTCTCGAAGGAGTGCCCCCGAAGCCATACCTGCTGGCGATGACGGCCGCGGGCCAGTCGGCGCTCAACATCACGGGGCTCGATACGGTCGTGATCTACGACGCGCGCTACGCGAACGTCATCGAGCGTGGGAAGAACGTTCTCACCAGGCTCTACTTGGGTGCCAATGAGATCCTCCAGATGGCCGGGCGCGTGCACGGGCGTGTCGAAGGCGGCGAGGTCTACATTTTGTCCGACCGAGAGCTCGACTTTGCGACACTGACGCCCTCCCCCCCAGAATTCCAACTTGCGGGTGACGCAGAACGCATCGCACTGACGTGCGCGGCAATCGGGGTGGACGCCAGCGGCCTCGACCTGCCCGTGCCACTCGACCGGCGGGCATATCGCGAAGCGTCAGCCCGGCTTGCCGACCGGGGGCTGGTGGACGACGCGGGGCGGCTCACCGCCTATGGTCGCGAGGTGGAGGCGATGCCGGTCGAGCGACCGTGGGGAGAGCTGCTCTATCATGCGGACGAGGAGATCCTCCCCTTCGTCGCAGTCGCGGCAAACATCGACTCCTTGCACCGAATGACGCGGGACGAGCGCGACCTCCGCGGCCTCGTCGTCGCGGGCAGCGATCATCTGACCGCGTACAACCTCTATGCCGAGTGTGTGAACCGTTGCGGTTACGTGGGAACCGTCTATGGCCTATCGCGCCACCTCTTTCGGGAGGACGAGCTCACCGACTTGGCCGGGCGGAGAGGCCTCCTCGTCAAGGTCGTCGAAGACGTGGCACTCGGAACCGCAGCCGTCTACCGGGGCCTCGAACGGCCCTTACCGCCAACTCTGCCGGTGGCTGGCCGCGCCACGCTCCGGGCGTTTCAGAGCATCCTCGCCTCGGTGGCGCCCTTCGACGTGGTGATCGATGAGGAAACGGCTGCCGGCGAGCCTGCGCGAGTCTCCCGCAGCTCGGTGTGTGGCGCCTGGGGCGGAGTTGCCGGCACGCTGCGGTACTTTGCCGATCGGTTTGGAAGGCCCCGCGCCGGCATCGAGGGAACCAATGTGCCCTACGAATTGATTCGTCGCCACGCACGACGCGGACAGCCCCGCGTTGCGTTGGTGGGCGGCCGCCGCCGCCGCAAGCTCGTGATCGAGCGGCCGCTCGACTACTTCGGTTTCCGACTCGAAGACGACGCCGAGCAGCTACAGGAGCCGTTCCCGGCTGAACTGAGGCAGTCTGCGCGGGAGGCCTTGGCAACCGGGCTCCTGGAGGGCGACACCAACCACCCGGATCAGTCGCGAGTGTCGCGAGCCGCAGCCAGACTCGACGAGTATTGGCGGCGGTCAGGAGGCGCCCTGCACGACGCGAGCCCCGACGCCTCGCGCACGGCGCTCCTCGCCCAGCTCGACCGCGTGGAGAGCTCGAAGGACTTTCTCGAGACCAGGCTCTCACTCGACGTCGACGCGGTTGTGCCCCGGGAATTTCGCTTGGAGCTCGACGCCCTCCCCGCCTCGGCGCGTGTGCTCGGAGACACCAGCGCCCTCGAGTACGCGATCGAGGGTGACTCGGGCGTCGTCTACCTTCGGCTTCGCGAGGGCCAGGCAGCGCGTATCCGCCAGGCCGACCTTCCCCATTGCGATCGGCCGCTCCGATTCCGGGTGGCCCGACGGGGGCGCGCCCTCCTCACCGCCAATTCGATCGATGAGCTCAAGAACGCCCTGGGGCGAGCGCGGCGGTCAACCCGAGCCAGGCGATGAGGTAGGCGGGGTAGACGTCATCCGGCTCCTCGTCGGCCAATGTGGCCGCGAACCCCTGAAGGATGGCGGCGATGGCTATGGATACGTCATCTTGACTGTCCGTTCGAAAGCGACTCTGACGCAGCCAGTCTGCCACGCACGAGCGCCAAGCCTCCAATCCCGACCCTTTGGTCAACTTGAATGCCTGGTCAATGCGGCTCTCGCTTCGGAGTGACGAAAGGCCGCTGATCGCCAACTGAATGCCGGTTCCCCGCTCTGCCAGGAGCACCTTCCACGTCTGATCCACCACCGCGCTGCCGGAGGCCGAGAGCGCCTGTTGCCGTGGAGCCCAGAGCCGCTGAGTCGCTAGAGACACGACCTCCGCAAAGAGGTCGATCCTGGACGGAAAGTGATAGTTGACAAGTCCCTTCGCGCAGCCCGCGCGCTCTGCGATTCGGTCGAAGGTGGCCCCTTTGAGCCCTGCTTCCGAGAGGACGTCGAGGGCTGCGTTCGCAATACTGGCTTTGGTGCCGGTGGACCGTTCCATGTTTGACTGTCCGTTCGATCAATTGCAGCAATCTGCTCTCGTACGCCATGCCACCGCAAGTTGGTGGGTTGATACGGCGCATGGTGAAACCCTTCGCCTCACGACGGCGTAGAAGGTGGCAAGAACATGAACACTGATCTGATCGAGGCCGGTGTCTTCTCCGCTCGTGCCCTGCTCGACGAGGTGCGCGAAGGGGTTGTCGTGTTTGACGGTGCGGGATCGGTCGTGTACACGAACCGCGCGGCGAGGCAGGTGCTGGGGTCCGAAGCGGATTTCGGTCGGGCGCGCGCTGATGAGCTCGTACCCAGGCTCCTTGCCTTAGGCGGCCGGCGGTCCGACGCCCCGGACGGCCTCGAGGCCGTGCTGTTCCCGGTGGCGAGTGGTGACTCTGAGGCGACGTTGGCGGAGCGGGAGCGGAGGGCGATCGTCGAGATGCTCGAGCGCAGCAACGGCCGCCTCGCCGAAACCGCGCGCCGCTTGGGGATCAGTCGCACAACGCTGTGGCGGCGCCTGCGGGAGTATGGCCTGCGGTCCAACACTGGCCCTCGGTGATCGGCGAGCTCGCGCTCCTCGTCACCGCAATCGCGCCTCAGGACAGCATCTACGCCGACCGGGCAACGGCCGAGCTCGTGTCGGTGGCCCGGCAACGGCACGCCGAACTCGACACCGCTGTTCACGACTATCGAGCGCTCGTGCGCAGCCGTCTGGACGTTGCGCTTGGGCGAAGCCGCTTCGCTCGTCTCTTCCCGCTCATCGCTACCGAGCATTTGGCCCGTGTCCACTGGGCCTACCCGAACGACCTCAAGATCGACATGATCGGACAGCGCGGGGCGTCGATTTCTCGCGAAGTTCGCGCCGACGTCCGGCTCGACCGACCGTGGTTCATCGCTCGAGGACTCGGCGACTCGATTCGGCTGATCGAAGACGGTGAGGTTCCCGAGCGCGCGGCGCTTCATCCGTTTGCCGCCGGCGCCGAGGAGTACTACCGCTACGCCATCACCGATTCCCTCGGTATCCGACTGCCGGAGCGGCTCCTCATGGCGGTGGCTATCGACGTCGCGCCGCGCAGGCTCGGGCCATCACTCATCGCGGGCCGCATTTGGGTTGATCGGGCGACGGGCGATGTCGTCCGCCTCACGCTCTTCTTCCTGGGGGAGTATCTCTGGTCGCAGCCGGACGGCCAGACTGCCGATGACAGTAGCAAGGCGCGGCGAGAAAGTGAGCTTGCGGCCCGCGTGGTGCGAGTGGAGGCCGACATCGAGTATGCCCTGTTCGAACAGCGCTACTGGATGCCCTTCACGCAGTTCATCACCCTGCACATTCACGACCCCTGGATCACCGGAGCCATCCTTCCGGTTCGCTTCCGCACCACGTTCAACGAGTACGAAATCAACACCGGCCAGCCGATCAGGTTCGCCCTGGCCCTCGAGGACAGCGTCACCGAGGCGGCGGAAGTCGACTCGTCCAGTGAGCGAGGCGCGCAAGTGCGCGCAGGCCGTCGGCCGGACGGCGGCCGCTGGGAGGTCACCAGCCCGTCCCTCGATTCGCTCGAGGCGTACTCCGAGTGGCCCGATTCACTCGCTCTCGACCTCGAACCCGGAGACGAGCGCCGCTTCCGTGACGTGACCGAGGAGCTCGCGCACATCGGCGAGGACCTTCCAAACGACTGGATGGGCCGCGGCCGACCCCGGCTCGCTCAGTTCGGTGACATCTTCCGATACAATCGGGTACAGGGGGTGTCGCTGGGTCTCACGGGCGCGTGGCAGCCCGGGCCCGCCTTCACAACGGTATATCTCAGTGCCCGCTACGGCCTCACCGATGGCCGCTTTCTGCCCCAGGTCGCGATTCGACGGGATGCGCCGTCCGGGCTCTGGGAGCTGAGAGGAGGCCGCGCGCTCGCCGACGTAGATCCGTTCTCGTCGGGAATGAGCCTCGCCAACAGCGTGAATGCCCTCTTCACGGGGCATGACGACGCCGACTACATGGTGACCCAGGGCGCGCGTGTGACGCGCAGCATCATGTCGGGCTGGGACGTGGAATGGTCCGTCCACGCCGGCTTCGAAGAGCAGAAATCGGTCCAGGGGAACGCCCGGTCCATCTTCCACGACCTGTTCTTCGGCGATGGTGACCTTCCCCCGAACCCGCCGATACGCAACGGGTCATACGCGGTCACAGGAATCAAGGTTGACGGCCGTCACCCGTTCAAGAGCTGGACTGTGGGAGTCGACGGCCAGTTCGGCGAGGGAATCGAGGCTAGTCGCGCCTGGGGCCGAGCCTCGTTCTGGGCTGGCCCCCTCCGGCTCGGCGTCGTCGGCGGCGCTGCCACTCGGAACGATGTGCCCCAGATGCTTCTCCGCGCTGGGGGTCCGTCGACGGTGCGGGGTTACCATTTTGGCACCAAGGTTGGCGAAGCCATGTGGGCAGCGCAGCTGGAGTTTGCGTTCCGGCCCGAGCGAACCGTGCAGCCGATCGTATTCGCCGACGCGGGCAACGCCGCTCGGTTTTCAGAGGTCTTCCGCGCCTCGCCGCTGATCGGCGTGGGCGGGGGTGTCGCCTTCTCGCTGCTGATCACCGAGTTCCGTGCAACCATCTCCAAGTCGGTCGGCGCGAACCACGACCAGCCAGTGCGGGTCGACCTGCTCTTTCGGGCCGTTCGCTAGCTTCCTAGCTTGCTCTGCCATGCAGCTCGCCCCGTATGTGATCGACGAGTACGTCCGAGGACGCGGCGTGACCAAGCGCTGCGCACTGGCGGCGGCCGTCATCCTCAGCGCCTGCACTGCAGGCGAGGTCTCGCTGACGTTCATTGCTGCCGACACCGTGCGCACTGACATGTCCACCTACGTCAGCCGCTGCCCCTCCGGGGACGGCTGGCTCCTCGAGGCGGTCGACTCGGTCGTCACGTTGCTCATCTGGCTCCCGACCGACTCAACGAGATCTTGGGTCCCTGCGGCCACCGGGCCGGCAGACCGGCCTCGCGCAGTGCTGCAGCGCCTCGCCCGCGCCGGCATTGACACCTGGCTGGCCGATTCTGGCAACATCAGCTTGAGTCGCAGCGCGCTCGGGTATCGCGGCCAGTTCAACGTCTTCGGCCGCTACCAGCGGGCCAGCGGGCGCTTCAAGACCGGCAGAGCCGTGGCGGACACTGCGGCCTGCGTGCAGTCGACACAGCCGGAGGGTTAGATTGCCGACGATGACCGACACCTATTTCCGTAAGGGCTTTGGCCTCAGCAAGGAGATCGCCGGTGATCTCCACCGTGATTACCACAGTGCCGTGGTCGAGGAGATCCGTTCTCGCGACTACGAAATGGTGGTAGGCGACATCACCTTTCGGTTGGCACGCGCCTTCGGCTTTTGCTACGGCGTCGACCGGGCCGTCGACTACGCGTACGAGGCACGGACCAAGTTCCCCGACCGGCGCATCTTCCTCGTTGGCGAGATCATCCACAACCCGCATGTCAACACGCGGCTTCGTGAAATGGGTGTCACGATTCTTCTCCGCCGAGAGGATGGGCAGTTCGCCTTCCAGGACGTGACTGCAGACGACGTCGTGGTGCTCCCGGCCTTCGGTGTCACAATCGCGGATTTTCAGCAACTGCGGGAACTCGGCTGCGTGCTGGTAGACACCACTTGTGGCTCCGTACTCAACGTCTGGAAGCGGGTTGAGAGCTATGCGCGCGACGGTTTCACGGCACTCGTCCACGGCAAATACGAACATGAGGAGACCCGTGCGACAACGAGCCAAGTGACCAAGTATCCCGAAGGCAGCTTCCTCGTCGTTCGTGATATGGCCGAGGCAGAGGTGGTGTGTGACTACATCGAGCGCGGTGGCGATGCCACTGCGTTCCTCGCCCGTTTCGCCAATGAATCCTCACCCGAGTTCGATCCCGAGCAAGATCTCCTACGTGTTGGCGTGGCGAACCAAACCACGATGCTCGCCAACGAGTCGCTGGCGATCGCCGAGCGGGTGCGGGAATCGATGGCGCGCCGCCATGGGGAGCACACCGTCGAAGAGCATTTCCGAAGCTTCGACACCATCTGCTCCGCGACACAGGAGCGCCAGGACGCCATCATCGAGCTGATCGACGAGCCGCTCGACGCCATGATAGTGATTGGTGGCTACAACTCGAGCAATACCAATCACTTAGCAGCGTTGTGCGCTGAACGAGTGCGGACGTTTCATATTGCCGACGCAATCGGCATCGACCCCGAGCACCATACGATCCGGCACCGGCAGCAGGGGCAGGAAGTCGAGGAAGCTGATTGGCTGCCGTCTGGACCGCTCACGATCGGCATCACAGCTGGCGCATCGACACCGAACAACAAGATCGGTGAAGCAGTGGTCCGGATCTGTACGAGCCGAGGACTCTCGCTCGACCAAGCGCATTCCTGAAGTCGTTTCAAGATCGTACTGCAACTTTTTCCCCCCGTCGGGCGTCTCATCCTGTAGGGCGGCTCGTACTTGAGGCAACCTCGAGCGAGGCACGCTCCACTACGAACACGGCGGATCACGATGTACAGCTCGAGCCTGACCTCGGGAGCATTTGCAGTACCTCCAGGCACGCGTGTCAGAGCCGGCGCGCGTGTTGGGCGCGCGGTGCGGTCCGGAGCACCCCCCCCGGCAACTGATGGCTGGCGCCTGCGCCGCGGCTGTGGGACGACGTTTGAGGTATACGGTGCGCATGGGAAGTTCTTGGGTCAGATGCTCGCTCCTTGCCACCCGGCGGACCCTCAGTTTCGAGACGAGACGGTGTATCTCGACCGGACCCATTTGGCGGTGCTCCCAGGCTGAGGCGGCTCGCTCCGGGCTCCCCCCTCCTCCATGTAATTACTTATCCGACAGCAGGTTAGCTCTGTAAATCCACGGGCCGCTTGCCCCGTACTATTTTCGGTATATCTTCGGTATCTCAGTGCTGTGGAGTTCTTGTATGACGCTGCGATCCCGAACCGCGCTCGCGAGCGAAGCGGCTGTCTGTCTTTGGGTGCCGGGTTTCGCGCTTGCGTGTGAACGGCTGCGCCGGCCGGATGCCCGCCGACGCCCAGCCGCCATGCTCAGTCCATCAGACGCCGGCCGACTTTGGCAGGTTGCCCCCGAAGCGCGTGCGTTTGGGGTCCGTCCAGGAATGACAATCGGGCAGAGCATCGGTCTCGCACCCACTCTCCTCGTGCTCGATGCCGATCCGATTCATTACGTCGCGCGATCCCGGCGTTTGGTAGACGCGTTGCGACGTGTGAGCCCGGTGCTTGAGGCTCCAGGGGAGGGCTTGGTCTTCGTGGGGATGGACGGGCTGGCTCCCCTCTACGGACCACCCACAGCGCAACTCACCGTGATTCGACGTGCTGTCGAGAGTGCACTTCCGGGCCTGATCAACGTTGCTGAGATGCGTCTAGGCTGGGCCGTGGGGAAGTTCACAGCCTGGGTCGCAGCGAGTGCGGCGTCAACCGAAACGCCGGTCGTCGTCGGCGAGGGCGAAGGCAAGACTTTCCTTGGTGCGCGGCCCGTGTCCGTCCTTCCGGTCCCCGCAATAGTCGTCGAGCGGCTCAGGCGGCTGGGCATCACGACACTTGCTCAGGTTGCAGCGCTTCCGGAGGCCGCCCTGATATCGCAGTTCGGGCGGCTGGGTAAGAGAGCGTGGCGCTGCGCATCGGGGAGAGCGATGCGCTACGTCCGGGCACCGGCACCCGAGCGGCGGATTGCGGTAGCGCTCGAGTTCCCGGAGCCAGTAGCGATACTCGGGGTCTTGGGGCGAGCAGTAGATCGTCTCGTGGGTCGCGCACTCACGCGTCCAGCACGCCGTGGCAGGAGCGTCAAAGCGGTGAAGCTGGAGGCACTGCTCGAGCAGGGGGGGTCTTGGAGCACGAAAGTGCTTCTCAAAGAACCGGCTGCGAAGGTAGAGCCGATCGCCGGGCCGTTGCGACACCGTCTAGAACAGGATCCTCCTTCTGGCGCGGTGCGGCGCCTCCGCCTCGCGTTCACAGCCTTCGGTCCTGCTGCTATTGAACGTCAACTCTTCGAGCGAGACGCGCCAAGCAGTGCCCGGACAGGCCTCGAGGCGGCGTTCGTGTCGGTAGCCGATGAGCTTCGCGCCCGACACACCAGGCTTTACCGCGTCATGGAGATGGACCCGTGGTCAAGAATTCCCGAGCGGCGGCACGCGCTCATCGACTTCGACCCCTGAACCTCCCGGAGCCTGCCGTTGTGGAAATGAGCGCCGACGGCGTGCTGGAAGCGGTGATCATCAATGGGGATCGACGTACAGTGCTCATGGTCCGCGAGCGATGGCGAGTGGACGACGAATGGTGGCGCCATTCGATTTCGCGCGAATACGTGGAAGTCGTACTCGACGACGGGCGACGTCTCGCGCTTTTCCACGACCTGCTCACGGGGGAGTGGTTCCGGCAGCGGGGATAACGCTTCGGCCCCATGCGGCGAGCTATCGATCCGGCCGGCCGGTGCGCTCGGCTAATGTACGCCGAGCTCCACTGCCATTCAGCTTTCTCCTTCCTCGACGGCGCCTCCCTGCCCGAAGAGCTAGCACAGCAAGCGAAGGCACTCGGCTACTCGGCGCTTGCCCTGACCGACCACAACGGGCTCTACGGTTCCATGGCGTTCGCGCAGTTTGCCAAGGGGGTCGAGCTCCAGGCAATCACAGGTGCGGAGGTGACGCTCGACGACGAGGCGCACGTGACGCTCCTCGCCGAGACGCCCGTGGGCTATGCCAACCTGTGCCGGCTCCTCACCCAGGCGCACCTGACGGCCCCCGATCGCCGCGATCCGCGGCTACCGTTCGACGTTCTGGTGGAGCGACAGGAAGGGCTCATCGTACTCTCGGGCTGCCGGCGAGGACTGCTCGCCGCCCGGTCGCTCACGGAGACCCGCGAGCGGGCCCAGCGGTATCGTGATCTCTTCGGACCCGAGCGGTTCTTCGTAGAAGTCGGACGCAACGCGGTCCGGGGAGACGCCGCCCGCACGGCGCGCCTCACCAAAGTAGCCGACGAGCTGTCACTCGGCCTCGTGGCGACTGGGAACGTGCATTATCACGTCCGCTCACGACACCGGCTGCACGACGTGCTCACGGCAATCCGACACCGGACCTCGCTCGACGCATCGCACGCGGTGCGCCGGGCGAACAGCGAGTTCTACCTCCGGTCGCCGGGCGAGATGGCACGCATCTTCGCCGACCGCCCCGACGCCATCGCCAACACGGTCACGATCGCCGGGCGCTGTTCAGCGTTCGACCTAACCACCGATCTGGGCTATCGCTTTCCCGACTTCGTTGGGAGCCAACGGGCACCAGCTGAGCGAGCGCTTGCCGAACTGTGCAGATCGCGGCTCGAGGAGCGCTACCCGCCGGGCTCGCCGTACCGCGACGAAGCGGAGCGGCGACTCGCCGAGGAACTGCGGCTCATCGAGCACCACGGTCTCTCTGGGTTCTTTCTGGTATATCGCGACCTGCTAGAACTGGGTCGCGAGGTGGCAGCACGAGTGCGAAGCGGTACCCGTCGTATCGACAGCAACTTACCACCCGGCCGCGGCCGCGGCTCGTCGGTCTCGTCGATTGTGTGCTATCTGATCGGACTATCAGGCATCGATCCGGTGGCCCACAATCTGTTCCTCGGCCGTTTCCTGACCGAGACGCTCGCCTCGGTCCCGGACATCGATCTGGATTTCCCACGAGAGATTCGTGAGGAGTTGATCCTCGAAGTCTATCAGCGGTACGGTGCGGAGCACGCGGGATTGGTTTGTACGTATCCAACCTACCGGTTGCGCTCAGCCGTGCGAGAGGTCGGCAAGGCGCTCGATCTCCCAACCGGGGAGATCGAGCAAGTGGCGCGGCTCGCAGACGCTCGGCGTGGTGCGGGGGCACTCGCGGAAGAGCTTGAGCAGCTGCCAGGGTTCGCTGGACGCAGCGCAGCCCCTCTGTGGCGAGAGCTGTGCGAGATGTCTGAGGAGATCGCGGGCCTGCCACGGCACGTCTCCCAGCACGTCGGTGGGATGATCATCTCGAGTCGACCTCTCGTCGACATCGTCCCGCTCGAGCGAGCAGCGATGCCGGGGCGTGTCGTTTGTCAGTGGGACAAAGATTCGTGTGATGATGCACGGTTCATCAAGATCGACTTCCTGGCGCTGGGAATGCTGTCGCTGGTCGAGGAGTGTGTCGAGTTGGTTGCGGAGCGGACTGGCACGGCACCCGATCTCACACGCATCGACTTCGAAGACACAGCAGTCTACGACCGAATCATCAAGGGTGACACGGTGGGGCTGTTCCAGATCGAGAGCCGGGCACAAATCCAAATGATCAAGCGGGTTCGCCCGCGTAACGTGCATGATCTAGCAATCCAGGTGGCGATCGTCCGGCCCGGCCCCATCGTGGGTGGGGCAGTTAATCCTTACGTCAAGCGCCGTGAGGCATTGCGGCGGAACCCGAGCTATCGGGTTCCCTATGCACATCCACTGCTCGAAAAAGCGCTCGGCGAAACACTCGGCGTGATCATCTTCCAGGACCAAGTCCTCAAGGTGGCGCAGGCACTTGCAGGCTTCACGACCGGTCAGGCCGAGGCGCTGCGGCGTGCAATGAGCCGACGTCGCTCGCACGAGCTTTTGGCCAGTTTCTGGGACGAGTTCAGGGCTGGTGCACTAGCGAACCGGGTCGACGAAGACACGGCTGCCGAGGTGTTCAAGCAGATCGTCGCGTTCTCACAATTCGGGTTCCCCAAGTCGCACGCGGCTGCATTTGCACTCCTCGCCTATCAGTCGGCGTGGCTCAGGCATTACTACCCAGTCGAATACTATGCAGCGCTCTTCGACAACCAACCAATGGGCTTTTACTCACTGGATGCGCTCGGACGCGACGCACAACGCTGTGGCGTCGACGTGCTGCTCCCCCATGTAAACCGCAGCGGAGGGATGTGTCGCGTAGAAACGGGTGATGTCATCCGAGGTGCGCAGACCGACCAAAACGGCAGTGCAGTACGTGTCGGACTTGCCTTTCTTCGCGACTGGGGGCTCGAAGCGGCTGAACGGGTCGTCGCTGAGCGCGAACGCAACGGACCATTCAGCTCGCTGTCCGACTTCATACGCCGCACAACACCCGTGCTGACGCGGCCGGCCTTTGAGAATCTCGTGTGGGTGGGGGGCTGTGACGAGTTCGGCCTTACTAGGCGTGAGCTGTTGTGGCAGGTGGGGTTGTGGTTGCCGATGGAGGATGACGGAGGGCGGTCGGGTGCGGTTGGGGGCGCTCGAAGGCGGTCAGGGGCGGTCCGAGGCGGCCGAGGGCGGTCGCGGTGGCAGCTGGAGCTGCCGTTGAACCAACCATTTGAGGATCTCAGGTTCCGGGGGCTCGAGTTGGACGAGCGAGTGCTGGCCGAATACGAGACGCTGGGGTTCTCGATGAGTGCACATCCTCTGGCACTCCTCAGAGAGCATGTCCCACCGGCCGTCGTGCGGAGTGACCGGCTCTCCGAACGCGAGGACCGCTCGACCATCGAAGTCGCAGGGCTCGTGGTGGCTCGGCAACGTCCAGAGACGGCACACGGGACGGTGTTTGTGCTGCTGGAGGATGAAGCGGGAATGGTGAACGTGATCGTGCGGCCCAAGGTCTTTGAGCAATACCGTGTGGTGATAAAGAAGGAGCCGTTTCTCTGGATGAAAGGCAAACTCGCAAAGGACGACGGAGTGCTGAACGTCATCGCCGAAGAAGTCGAGTCGCTTCACGTCGAAATAGGGAGCAGTGAGCGGACAGGGGCACCGGCCGAAAAGAGTCTATCCACCACCGGCGTGGACCCCTACGAGTTTCTCACCAACCTCCGGCGTGTACCACCCGACGCGAAGGAGTGGGGGTAACCCACCGGCTATGATCCGAGCACCCGCGCCACTGTTGCCGGATGAAACACGGAACTCCCAGCCTCGGTTGAGGGTTCCTTTACCTGATTCAACGGCTTGCCCAGTGGCCCATCCTCGGGAGGCAGTGGTGAAAAACTCGCAGCCGGTGTTCGCGCTCGCCGTCGTCGCGCTGTGCGCAGCCCCATCCCTCGCAGCGCAGAGATTTCCCCCAGACTCCTTCACCAACCTCCAAGTGTTGCCGGAGGACATCAACACGCGTGCGCTCATCAATACGATGAGAGGCTTCGCTCTCGGGCTCGGTGTGCGGTGCGAGTTCTGCCACGTGGGTGAGCCGGGGGCTGACCTCGCCACGTTCGACTTTGCCGCCGACGAGAAGGCGACCAAAGAGAAGGCCCGGGCGATGCTCAAGATGGTCCGCGCCATCAATGACGACCACCTTGCTGCCCTCGCCGAGCGCTCCGAGCCGACCATTGCGGTCACTTGCTCCACCTGCCATCACGGAGTCTCCAAGCCACGCTCGCTCGAGGACGTGCTTCGAATCGCCATCGCCGATAGTGGGCTCGCCGGGGCCGTGAGCAAATATCACCAGCTTCGAGACGAATACTACGGCGGGTATTCCTACGATTTCGGCGAGTTCACGCTGAACGGCCTCGCATCCGACCTCGCGCGAAGCCGGCAGGTCGACGAGGCGCTCGGGATCATCGACTTGAACCTGCTGTTCTTCCCGCAAGCGACGGGGGCGCACTTCATCAAGGGCGAGATCCTCCTGATCCGCGGTGATAGTGTCGCTGCCAAGGTGAGTTACGAGCGATCGCTGGAGCTGGAGCCCAACAATCCGGCGGCAAAGCGGAGGCTCGCCCAGCTCGGAGGCACCTGACAGAGGGCTACCGGGCCTCCCGGCGACCACGACTGATTTACGAGGCTTGAAACGCCTCGCCGCGCGCGGCGTAGTGTCTCACGTATGGACCATCAGCAAACACTCGAACGTCTGCGGGTGGAGGCACGAAAGGAATTCGAGCAGCGTCGCAAGCGCGACCTGGCCACCCCGCGACCGAAACCTCCGACCCGGACCTCGCGACTCGGCCTGTTGGTGTCGGTGCTCAAGGTCGTGGCGCTTGCCGTATTGCCCTTCGCCGTCCTGGTCCGCGTCTCAGTGTACCTCTATGCTCATACCACGGCTTCTCCTTGGCTCGCCCTGGGCGGCGGTGTCGCGGCGACCGTGGTAGTCGCTACCGCGTACGGCGCGTGGCTATCCAGGAAGCTCACAGGGCGTGCGCGAGTGCGACTGGTTCTGAAGTGGATTGCCCTGCCGCTCGTCGTCGGCTATACGGGATATGCCTTGCTCTACCTGTCGAGTGCGAACGCGAAGTCCGAGCCGGTGCGCGCACACTTCCGTTCGGTGCACCCAGTACTACGGCTTGCACTGTCTACGGTAGTGTTGGCGGATCGGGAAATCGTGGTCACAGACATGGCGCGGGAGATCGACGACTACCGCCGCATGGGGCTACCCCCAAACACCAGAAGCCTTCACCGCCAACAGGTTGACGGATGGGTCCACGCGGTCGACCTGCGCACCTCGGGCCGCGCCGAAATCAAGAACCTCTTGGTCTCGTTCTACTTTCGGGCGATGGGCTTCGCCACATTGCGCCACGTGGGCACGGCAGATCATCTTCATGTGGCACTGCCGCCGCCCTAGCGATCGCCGAACCACCTTCCCTCGCCGGCCCCCACTCAACTCGACGAATCGTTGTTACGCTGAGGTTGTCTCGAGTTGGCTGGTGAGTCGATCGATGACCATGTCGCCCATCGCCGACGTGGCAATCCCGCTCCGAGCGTCGGCCGAGGGGATGGCTCCGCTCTCGAGGAGTGTGGCGACGGCCGCGTCCACGCGTTGGCTCGCGACTTGTTCGCCGACGTGGTCCAGCATCATCGCAACGGCCGAGATGGCGCCAAGCGGACACGCGACGTTCCGCCCTGCATGCCGCGGTGCCGAGCCGTGAATCGGCTCGAACATCGACGTCCTACCCGGATGGACGTTGCCAGACGCTGCGATGCCCATCCCGCCTTGGAGCATCGCACCAAGATCGGTGATGATGTCTCCGAAGAGGTTCGTGGTGACGATCACGTTGAACCATTCGGGGTTCTTGATCATCCACATGCAGCAGGCGTCCACGTACGCGTGATCCTGCTCCGTGTCGGGGAAGTCCTTCGCTACCTGTGCGTAGGCACGAGTCCAGATGTCGTGTGGGCGGATCGCGTTGGCCTTGTCCACGAGAGTTACCTTCGGCACTCGGCCCTCTGCCGCAAGCCGCTTGGCTGCGAGTTCGAACGCATAGCGCACGGCCCGCTCGCACCCCTTCCATGTGTAGACACCGTTCAGGAGTGCTACTTCATCGACCGTGCCCTTCTTCAAGTGCCCGCCGATCTGCGAGTACTCGCCTTCGGTGTTCTCGCGCACCACGATGAAGTTGATGTCCTCGGGCTTCTTCCCTTTGATCGGGCAGAGGTGCTCCGCGTAGAGCTTCACTGGACGCAAGTTGATGAAGAGATCGAGCCCAAAACGCAGACCAAGGATGACCGATCGCTCGACCAGGCCCGGTTCGACGTCCGGATGGCCGATCGCGCCGAGCAAGACAGCGTCGAGCGTGCCCCACTCGTCGATCACCGATGGAGGGACGAGCTCTTTAGTCTCCAGGTAGTGTTGGCCGCTATAGGGGTACTCGACTAACCGGTACTCGAACCCCTCGAGCGACGCTGCGGCCTCCAATACTCTGAGGGCCTCTCGCGTCACCTCAGGACCGATCCCGTCCCCGGCGATCACGCCGATGTTGTACGACGTCATGCATCCTCCGCAAGGCGGTTGGGTCTCCTAGACGCGGACGAAAGATGGCGGATGCGACACCGTACCTCTAGGTGCGATACCGATCTTGCATCCCGTCGTTCAATGGAAACCCGTACTTGCGTTCGAGCTCGCGAAACCGTCTGATCAGCGCACGGCTGTACCGCTTGGGTGCGGCACCTTGGCGAGCGTACGCCGCTCGGTAGCGAGCCGACAGGTGCGGAAAATGGCGATCCACCAGTGGGAGCACCAAGGCCCGGATTTGGGCGTACAGCCTGAGCGGGCCCGGATGGATGAATCGCGCACCGGCCGTCTTGGCAGCCGCCATGAGAGCATCGAGGTGGGGAAGACGATCGGTGATGCCGGGAAGCACGGGGGCCACGATCAGCCCGGCGTCGAGTCCAGCGCCGACGAGGCGCTGGAGCGCGCGAAGGCGCGCGGGTGGCATCGGCGAGCGCGCCTCAAAGAGTCGGATGAGGCGCGACTCGGTTGAAATCAAGGAAATGTGAATCGTCACCCTGTGCCGCTCGTGAATCTTGCGCAGGACGTCGACGTCGCGGACGACGAGGGGGCTCTTTGTTATGAGCCCCACGCTGAGCCCCTCGAAAGCTGCCAACCTCTGCAGCACCGCTCGTGTCAGACGAAACTGTCGCTCCGCGGGCTGGTACGGATCGGTGGCCGTGCCGATGACAATCGTCCGATCGCCGACCCTGCCCGGGCGCAATGTCCGGGCGAGAACGCGGTCCGCCCCCTGCTTGACGAATACACGCCGCTCGAACGACTCCCAGCCCTCAACGCTGCCATCGTCGGCGAACTCTGCAACGGGGAGTCGGCCTGCGGCGCGCGCGCGCTCAACGACGTATCGATGTGTGGAGCGGGCATAGCAGTACGAACAACCGAATTCGCAGCCGACGTATGGGTTCAAGCTCCAGAACCCCAGTCCGGTTTGCTCGGGCGGGTTGAGGATGGACCGGATGGGCAGGCCAACGAAGCGGGTACCGCCTCGCCGTCGGTGCAGGACGGGCAAACCGGCCACCCCCGTTCCGTGCGGGAAGAGCGGCACCTGCTCAGCCACAGCGCGCCCATCCGCAGATCGGGCACGAGAAGCACCCGCCCGCCGGGGCGAGAACGCCAGCGCACTCGGGACAACGGAGGGCGGGCCGCCCGACCGGCGTAACGTGTTGCTGACAAGGCTTTTGCGGTTTCATGACGTGGGGCACCAGCTCGACAATACCCGAATATACACCGAATATCTCACATTCGAAACCCGGCATCGCGGATCCATGACATGCACCTCCGCTGCCGCACCGATCCAGCACCGGGCCCTGGGCTTTTGGGAACCGCTGCAGCATCACAACACTCCGAGTGGACATGACGGCCGCCAGTTAGCTGCCCGTGTTCCAGAAACTCAAGCATCCAGCCGCTTTTCGGCTCGCCTCACGGAACTGACCCGAGGGCACGCCCGGTGCAACGCCTGAAGCAGGCTGCAACTACGACTTTGACTGGCCTGTGCCCGGCCGATAGCGATGAGCAAACCGAACGAACAACGACAAATCGCGACTACCCTCGGGCTATTGCTCGACGACCTCCCCGCCAGCGGATCCGTGCGAGATCTCGACTGGCGTGCGCTGCTCCCCATTGCCCAAGAGAATGCCATCCTGATTCGGCTTGCCGACCGGCTCGCCGCGCTGGACGAGACCGTTCCCGACTACGTGGCGGACGCAGTTGCCGCCGAGCGGAGCCGCTCGCGGGTGGCTCTCGGGTTGCTCAAGCAGATCGGTCGTAACTGCCAGCGTTCTGGCCTGGCCTACGTTTTCCCGAAGGGCCTCCAACATCATCCAGACCGGGCAGCCGACCTCGATTTGCTCGTGTTGGTGCCGTCGGAGAGAGTGGATCGGCAGATCCTCTGCGGGTTGCCTGCCGTTCCCAAAGCTCGCACGGTGAAGCGCCGGATCGCGCGGCAGTCGGTCTATGGGTTTGCGGGTCATGACGTCGAGCTCAACATCTTCCACGGGCGCTTGGGGCTCCTCGGGGAGGACAGACGCTTCCCAAAAGAGCTCTTGCGGAACCGACGGCTCCAGAATGTGGACGGCGTTTCGTATCGGGTGCCCTCCCCGGAGGACCAGCTGATTCTGCGGGGGATCCAACGGGTTTGGGGTCGGCGCTCATTGCGACTGACTGACGTCTTCTATGCCATGAGTCTCCTCCGGCGGTCCTCCCTCGATTGGCCGTCGCTCGTGCGGCGTGCCCGCACGGTCCACGCGCTTCACTCTCTGTCATGCTTCCTCACGTACGTGAACCAGATTCACGAAGACGTGTTCGGCCGCTACTTACTGCCGCCCGAAGCGCGACGTCGCCTCAAGCTGGGCCACCGTTGGGGACGTGCGGAATTTCGGGCGGGGCGGTTTCGATTCCCGGTTGCGCGGGTGTATCGCCGCACGTATGCGTGGCGATTCCTGGCTGCGGTCGGATCGGGAGACTGGGCGGGGGTGGGCCGTCTGGGTTTGCTTCCACTCGTCGCGACCACGCGTCGGGTTCCAGAGCCCGGCACCTCTTGACGTCAGCCAGCTCGATCGGCCCCGCTCATACCCCGGCCGGTCAGGTGCGCTGTCAGTCCGTCGATCCGAACGCTTCCACCAGGCCCGCATTGAGCTCGGCCAGGGCTTCGCCGAGCTCCGCTCGTTCGTTGCCAAACCCGATCCGCATGTAGGCGGGCATGCCGAAGTGAGCTCCTGGAACGAGGAGCACACTTCGGTCGGTACGCAGCTGCTCGGCGAGTTGGAGGGAATCAATGGGGTCGTGATAGCGCACGTAGCAGATGGCGCCCGCATCGGGCTCTTGCCACTCTAACCTCGGTCCCCACTGCTCGAGGCACGATTTCAGCAGAAGCCAGTTTTCGTTCAGAATCGATCGAGTTCGAGTGAGAAGATCTTGGCGCACGCCGAGTGCCGCTCGAGCAAGCATGTCACTCGCTGCGCTCGGTGCGATGACCGTGTAGTCGTGTCGGCTCCAGATCTCCTCGGCGAGCTGCGAGGGAGCGATGATCCAGCCGATCCGAAGACCTGGGAGGCCATAGGCTTTCGAGAGGCCATTGGTCACGATGACCCGCTCGCGACTTCCCCAAAAGGATCGTGTCGTCCTGCCGTTCCGTTCGGCGCCTTGGTACACCTCGTCGGAGACGAGCCACGCACCGACCTCCTCTGACCGAGCCACGATCGCCTCGCGCGAAGCCTCTGAGAGCACCTGCCCCGTTGGGTTGTTGGGGTTCGTTACAACGACGAGACGCGTCCCTTCACGTATTGCCGCCGGGATCTCGTCCAGATCGGGCTCCCAATCCCTGTTCGGGTCGAGCCAAAGCGGCGTGATCGCGGCACCGAGATTGTGGGCTAGGCCCCAGGTCTGCATGTAGGTCGGCGCAACTACCGTGACGCGGTCACCTGGCTCAACCAGCGTCCAGCTGGAAATGAAATTCGCCTCGGCGCTCCCGACGGTGACCAGTACGTTCTCCGGGCCGGCATCGGGATACAGCGAGGCAATCGCGGCGCGAAGCTCATCGGTGCCATTCGACTGGGTGTAAGCGAGTCTCGTCGCTGCCAGCGCCTCGAGGTCGATGCCTGCGAGGTCGACCAGTTCACCAATTGAGAGCGGATGCACGCCACTTTCGGAGAGGTTGAATCGGACGCGATTCTCCCACGTGCTCTGCCACCGCTCCATCGCGAACGGCACAAACGTCGCACGCTGCGTCAAGGTCATAGTGAGAACCTACGGTGAGTGAGCGTATGCCACCAGCGGCTCGGGTCGTTGCTTCGCCGGACGCTCGGAACGGCGGTGCGACTCAGGGTGCGATGCGGTCGATCTCGACTGGCTCCATCAACCAGTAGTCGGGGGCGTGCGGTGCCAGGGTCGCCCGCGTGAACGGTCCCCACAGTGCCGCGGCGGTCCGGACGCCGGCGCCACGGCCCGCTACGAGATCGTGAGGCGAGTCGCCGACGAACACGGTCGAACCCGCCTCGCCCTCGAGGAGCTCGAGGGCCTTGAGGACTGGCTCCGCGTTCGGCTTCGGCTGGTTCACATCGTCCGCTCCAACAACCACCTCGAACAGGCCGTCATACCCGCAGCGCTCGAGGCCGCGGAACGCGCCCGCGCGCATCTTACTGGTGACGATTCCGAGACGGCACCCTCGTGCCTTGAGGCGTGCGACGGCGTCGCGTGCTCCCGGGTACTCACGGACCATCGCATCATGGTTCGCCAGGTTGTGCTCGCGGTATGTGGCGATCATCGCGTCGATTTCGACCTTGTCGTCGGTGAACGCGCGGAACTGCGATCGGAGTGGCGTGCCCAACCCAGCGAGCCAGACGTCGTCCGCCGGGGTCTCGCCGCGATGCACGATGAGGGTGTGGCGATACGAGGTCAGAATGAGATCGATAGAGTCGATGAGCGTTCCATCCAGATCGAATAGGACCGTTGAGACAGGGTTGGTCATCGAGTCAAGCTAGTCGCCCGGTGGATCGATCACCACGAACAGCTCGATCGATAGCGCCCCGTCGCGGCGAGAGCCCATCGCCTCGGCCCAGTCGAGGATCCGACCGAGTCGGCCAGCGCGGGGCTCTAATGCGTCGTCGAGGCGAAGTAGCTCCCCTGCGCTGAGGCCGAGCGAGAGGCGCTCGAGCGCCAGTTCCGCGCGGCGAAGTAGTGGAGCCGATCGCTCCCTTGCCGCACGCCCGGCCGCTTTCAGAACCGTTCGACGCGCCGCCAGCACGCTGGCCGTGGGAGCTACGTTGGCGTCGGCAGCGCGAAGGCGTGTCCGTAATTGGCGGAGGGTCGCCCTCGAAGACAGGCCCCGCGGGACGCTTCCCACGCTCCAGTAGCCGCCGGCGTGCAGCCGGTAGACCACGGCTGGAGCCGGCGCCGGAGAACGGCGGCGGGCGACGCTGCGCTGCGGCTGGAGCACGAGGCTCGGGGAAGCCACGACACGATTTGCCGCCCGGCCGATGCGTTCCTTGGCGAGCAGTCGGGCCACCGTGCGAAGACGGCTGGCTAGCGATGGCGGGGGAACGAATGCGCGCTCATCGACCGTCGAGTGAAGCGACCCGAGACGCCGAACTCGCCCGAACCGTTGTGCGAGGCGAGCTGGGGTCCAAGGCAGGTCGTAGTGTACGACGAGGCTCGCGCCATGGAGGTCGAGCCCTTCACCCGCGACGTCGGTCGCGACCAAGACTCTGGCGTCGAGGTGCGGTGGGACCCTGGCACTCGGCGCGAACGGGCGGAGTGCATCGCTCCCGGGAAGCGAGCCGGCGGGCGTCCAGCCACCGCAGCCTGTTAGCGCTACGGCCCTCGGAACCTTTCGCGCGAGATACCGTGCCGTCGCGATCGCGCTCACGAAGATCACTGCCTTGTCTGTCAACGGGCGGCTGTCGAGCACTGTTTGAAGCGCCGCCGCTTTAGGGTCTTCGCCGGGAGCCGCCAGCTCGGAAATTCGAATCAGGCGCTTTCGGTCACGCTCCAACGCAGCGACGTCTGTGCCGTCGTCGGCCCGGTCGAGATGCAGTGGGAGAAGCCAAAGCTGATTGGGATCGGCCCCGACGATCAGCTCGCGGAATGCCTTGCGCGGAAGGACACACCCCTCACTTGCCGCGCCGAGGGCGCGCTCCACGAAGCGAGCGTGCTGCTGAACGCTCGCTCGCCCGGCAGCGGCGCTCGACGCGAGGGAACGCAAGAGCAGCAGTTTGAGCAACGCGCGAGGCTCGTCTGTTCCCGGTGTCTCGAGCTCGTCAATAAGGGCGAGCATGGCGTCGAGCGAAGCCGGTGCGACGGGAGCCACTGAGAGCGGCGGCGCGACCCGCCGTCGCGGTAGTCGGTCTTCCACACGAGCTTCAGCCGCATCGCGCGCAACGGCGACCTGCTGCCAGACCGTTGGCACCAGCGCAGGGCGTCGATCGAGGAGCCCAAGCGAAGGCACTCCTGCCGATCGGAGAGCGTCATCGGGCAGGAAGAGCCGAAGGAGAGCGACGAGGTCGGCCACCCGGTTGACGATCGGCGTGGCCGTGAGGAGGAGGGCGCGCCGCCCGACGAGCCATCTTGCGAGCCGCCCATACCGCTTGGTGCCGGGGTTGCGGAAATGGTGTGCCTCATCGATCACTGCAAGCTTGGCATCAGCGGGCAGCTCGTGACCCCTGCTGAGGGACTCCGTGCTGACGATCTCGGCCGCCACTGCTGTGCGCCGGGCGGCATCGAGCCATTGCTGGCGGAGTACGGCGGGGGCGACGACGGTCAACTGGCCTGGCTCGGCTCTCGCGACGGCGAGCGCCACATAGGTCTTGCCAAGGCCGGTGGCGTCAGCCAGCACGGCGCCACCCCACCGCGCGAGGAGCGCCCGAAGTCGGCCGGCCGCCGCGCGCTGGTGGGCGAGCAGCCAGGGGGCAACGTTGGTAGGGAGGGGTACGGCTTCTCCGCGAAGGAGCTGAGCGGCACCGGCCGGAGAGATGCGCGCAGCGCTCGCTAGGGCGAGCTCCAGCGGATCGTGCACGACACGTAGGTCTTCAGCGCAGATCGTGGGCCACGCGGACCAACTCGGACCGCGCCGTGGCGGCGAGATGGAACGCCGACGCCACGAGGTCGTCGAGCTCGTCTTGATCGATGGCATTGGGCCTCGCATGAGCGGACCGAGCGAACGCGGCGAGATCGGCCCAGGTCGAGCCTCGCTCGGGGATGGGAAGACTGCCTACCGTCCGCGCGTTGTAGCGGCGGTACCCTCCGCGAGCCTCGTCGGCCTCGACGCGCGCCAGCCAGCGTAGTGCCGAGCTGTTGAGCAGCGCTGCGAGCGCCAGGGCGTCTTCGTCGTTCTCGTGCAGGGTGACGTAGCACGTGTTGAGCGGAATGGTTGGCGAGCCTGCCGCGAGCGCGGAGGCTGACAGCGTCGAAGAGAGATCGCGCCATACAGTGCGCGGGACGGGCGAGGCCCCGATGGTGCGGAACAGCGCCCACCATGGTTGCTGCCGAGCGTCGGTACGCCGACGCAGACGCTCGGCGAACGGCGCGAGGTAAGCCGACAAGTCAGCCGGCAGGCGAAGGTGCGGTCGCCCGTCGTGGTCGTGCGTCCACAGGAGCTCGAGGCGAGGCTCGATCAAGAAGGGTGCGACATCGCGCCCGCGGAGCGCTGGCCGAACGTGCAGAGGGTCGATGACGCCCACCGCCCCAGAGAGA
>JBDHCY010000009.1:0-35087 GCA_039591795.1 Gemmatimonadota bacterium
CATGCTCCATTACCGCCACCTCATCATGAAGCTGCTCGGCGACGATCGGGAGAATCCGTTCGCGTCGATGTTTGGTGACGAGGGGGCGACCACCGGCGACGACTATCCCGACCTGTCGAGCCTGCGCGCATCGTGGCGCGAGACCGCCAAGGCCATCCACGAGGTGCTCGGCAATGCGACCGACGACCAGTTCATGGCGCCGTTGGGTGGCGCCGGCTCCCCGCATGGAGAGAAGAAGGTGTTGGAGACGCTCGTCTTCTACATGTGGCACGAGGCCTATCACATGGGCCAGCTCGGCACACTCCGGACGCAATTCGGACTCACGCCGACCGCTGACCTCGCGATCGCCGCATCGCAAGGGGCGTGAGCGGAGTGGAGTCGCGACTCGGCTGATGTCCCTGAAGGGAGGGTGGGGCGGCGGGTCGCTGTAGCGACACCAGCCGAGCTGCGGCTTCACCCCCGAGCAACGGGACGCAGGGCCGCTACCTTTCCTTGCATATGCGCGAGCGACCCTTGCACGAGCGATTCCTGGCCATTGTGCGGCGCCGGCGCCTGTTCGAGACGCCGGGCGGGGCCCTCCTTGCCGTCTCCGGCGGGCCCGACTCGATGGCGCTCCTGGACCTGATGCACGCAGCGGCCCCAGAGTTGGGCCTGACACTGACCGTCGCACACGTCGACCACGGGATTCGCGCAGACAGCGCGCGGGCGGGGAAGCTCGTCGCCCACGCGGCCTCCGCGCTTGGGGTCGACCTACGTATCGGACACCTCGAGTTGGGGGCCAACACCGCGGAGACAGGTGCTCGCACCGAGCGCTACCGCTGGCTCCGGGCCCTCCAGAGCGAGCTTCGCGCGCGCTATCTGGTGACCGCACACCACTTCGACGATCAGGTAGAGACGGTGCTGCTGCGCGTGCTCGAAGGGTCGGGCGTGGCGGGCCTGTCCGGCATCCCCCCCCGGGGGCCTGGGGGGCTCCGGCGGCCGCTCCTCGAGTTTCGGCGCGCCGAGCTCTGCGACCACGTCGAGCGGACAGGAATCACTTGCGACGTCGATCCTGCCAACGTCGATCCCCGGCATGTGCGATCCTGGATTCGGACGACCCTTCTGCCCCTGGCGCGCGACCGGCTCGGCCCGGGCGTGGACACCAACGTCGCGCGGGTCGCGCGACACGCGCTGCGAGCGCGGGTGGCATGGGACCGGGTACTCGATCGCCTCGAGGGGCTCGAGGCGCGGCCCGTCGCCGACGGCGTGGAGGTTGCCCGTGAGGCCCTCGCGGGCTATGATAAAACGTTGTCAGTCGCCGTGTTGCGTGCGGTCGCTCGCCGAGCGGGCTTCGTCATGTCCGAGCGAGCAGCCCGACGTGCCTTGGGGGTATGCGTGGGGCCGTCGGGGAGGCGCGCGGAGCTGGGCGGCGGCTGGGTGGCCGAAGCGGCCTTCGATCGGCTGCGGCTCGTGCGCACGTCAGGTGTGGCACTGGCTCCGCAGCCGCTCGAGTCGACAGAGGGCGAAGTCACGTGGAATGCCGAGTGGCGGCTCCGGTGGCGCCCCGATGCCGCTCCCACCACGGTTGATCGCATCGCGTGGGTAACCTGGGCGCGCGACGGCGTGCCGCTGGGATGGCGGTCGATGCTGCCCGGTGATCGGCTTCGGCCGCTCGGCGGCCCCGGCCGTCGCTCCGTGGCGCGGCTCTTGATGGAGGCGAAGGTGCCGCGCCTCGCGCGGGAGCGATACCCGCTTCTCGTGTCGAACGACGAGGTACTCTGGATTCCCGGCGTCTGCCGCGGGGAGGCCGCGCTCCCCACGCCTGGCAGCCGGGCGGTACGAATCGATGCCGCTAGCGAGCACCTATCTCCGCCAGACGGGCGGTCGTGAGATCGCTGAGGTCGTCTTCGACGAGGCGACCATCCAGGATCGTGTGCGCCAAATGGGTGCCGAAATCACGCGCGCCTACCCGGACGGCGATCTCTTGGTGCTCGGGTTGCTCAAGGGGAGCTTTGTCTTCCTCGGCGACCTCGTGCGGCGGATCGAGCGCCCGCTGCACGTCGATTTCCTGGTCGCCGCCAGCTATGGTGCCAGCACCGTCTCGAGCGGTGACGTGCGGCTCCTCTACGATCCGCAGACCCGGCTCGAAGGAAAGCACATCCTGCTGGTGGAAGACATCGTCGACTCGGGACGTACGTTGGGCCGCCTCCTGGAGGTCCTGGAGGGGCGAGAGCCGCGGAGCCTTGCGGTGTGCGCCATGTTCCACAAGCACATCGCGACGCATCTGCCGAGTGAGCCAAGGTTCATCGGGTTCGACGCGCCGCCCGCGTTCCTCGTCGGGTACGGACTCGACCACGCTGAAGATTTTCGACACCTTCCGTTCGTCGCCAGCCTGTCGGACGAGGGCGATCCTGAGGGCGCAGAGTGAGGAATGAGGTAAGAAGGACATGAGCGACGGCGTGCCGCCAAAACGGGGCTTCAACATGGGCCGGTTCTCCAAGACCGCCGCCCTTTGGCTCCTCCTCCTGCTCGTCCCTGTGGTGCTGATCCAGCTGGCCAACGCTCGGCGTGAGGACTCGGCGGAGATCAGCTACACGGAATTCCGCCGGCAGCTCGATGCCGACAACATTGCCTCCGTCGAGATCACCGAAGGGAAAGAAGTGCGCGGCGAGCTTCGCCGATCCACTCGCGTGGGCGACCGCGAGGTCGGGAAGTTCCACGTTCTCCTGCCGGTGCAAGACTCCGAATCGATCCTCGCGGCCGTCGAAGACAAAGACGTGCCCATTACCGCGAAGAAGCCCCGGGCCTCGATCACGACGGTTTTGATCTCGGCGCTTCCGTGGCTCATCATCCTCGGTTTCTGGATCTTCTTTGTCCGGCAGATGCAGGCCGGGGGCAATCGGGCCTTCTCTTTCGGGAAGTCGCGCGCGAAGCTGCTCGCCGGCGACACGCCCCGCCTCACCTTCGCCGACGTCGCCGGCGCAGACGAGGCCAAGGTCGAGCTCCAAGAAATCATCGAGTTCCTGAAGGATCCGCAGAAGTTCCAGCGGCTCGGCGGCCGTCTCCCCAAAGGAGCGCTGCTCGTCGGCCCGCCGGGCACGGGCAAGACGCTCCTTGCCAAGGCCGTGGCTGGCGAGGCAGGCCGGCCCTTCTTCTCGATGTCGGGCTCCGATTTCGTGGAGATGTTCGTGGGTGTCGGCGCCTCGCGCGTGCGGGACCTCTTCGAGCAGGGGAAAGCACATGCTCCGTGCATCATCTTCATCGATGAGATCGATGCAGTGGGACGCCACCGCGGCGCCGGGCTCGGTGGCGGCCACGACGAGCGCGAGCAAACCCTCAACCAGTTGCTCGTCGAGATGGACGGGTTCGAGTCGAACGAAGGCGTCATCCTGATTGCCGCGACCAACCGTCCCGATGTCCTCGACCCGGCGTTGCTGCGACCGGGACGCTTCGACCGGCAGATCGTCGTCGACATGCCCGACGTTCGCGGCCGCGAGGCGATCCTCAAGGTCCACGCCCGCAAGATTCCGCTCGGCGGCGACGTCGACCTCGAGACCATTGCGCGTGCAACACCCGGGCTCGCCGGGGCGGACCTCGCAAACATCGTCAACGAGGCGGCCCTCCTCGCTGCGCGACGCAACAAGCAGCGCGTCGCCATGGACGATCTGGAGGACGCCAAGGACAAGGTCATGTTGGGGGTGGAGCGCAAGAGCCTCGTCCTCTCCGATGAGGAGCGGCGCCTCACCGCCTATCACGAGGCCGGCCACGCGCTCGTCAGCGTGCTCGTTCCCGGGCTCGACCCGGTGCACAAGGTGACGATCGTGCCGCGGGGAAGGGCACTCGGCGTGACCTTTTCCCTCCCGGAAGAGGACCGGCACAACTACACCAAGGCCTATATCGTTGGCCGCCTCGCCATGGCCTACGGCGGCCGGGTGGCCGAGGAGCAGATCTTCGGCAGCGACAAGGTGACGACGGGGGCCGCTCAAGACATCGAGCAGGCGACCGAGATGGCCCGGCGCATGGTGACGCAGTTTGGGATGAGCGACGTGATCGGCCCGATCGCCATTGGCGACCGGGAGGAGACGGTCTTCCTCGGCCGCGAGCTGGGCCAGCGTCGCGAGATCTCCGAGCGCACGGCCGACATGGTGGACGAGGAAGTACGTCGAATCCTGCGCGATGCGTTCGACCGAGCCACCGTACTGGTCACGGGCAACATGGACACACTGCACGCGCTCGCCGCGGCGCTCCTCGAGCGCGAGACCCTCGATCGCGAAGAGGTGGAGTGCCTCGTGGCCGGGAAGCCGCTCCCGCCGCGCACTCCGACGCCCACGACGACTCCCGAGCCCCCGACGTCGACAGCGCCACAGCCGGCGCGCGGGCCGGTACTCGGCACGCCGCCTCCCGAACCAGCCGGAGCGTGAGCCCAGCGGCGGTCGCACTCGCGGCGCCGGCCGGTGTGCGGGCCGCGCTGCGCCGTCACGGGTGGGATCCCGAGCGCGCGGCGGAAACCGCCGCGGGACTCGAAGCCGCTGACATCGCCATCGACGGGTTGCAGCCCGAGGAGATCGATGCGCTCGTCGCTTGGGCTGTACGGGCTGGCGTCGAATGCGTTACTGGACCCGATTGGGCGATCGTGGCCGGCAGCCGCGCCCGGCTCGCCGGGCTCGCGCGTGGGACCGGCGCGCAACCGAATCTCGCACGGGTCGGAGCAGCCGTCGGCCAGTGCCTCACCGAGCCTCCCCCTACGCGTTCGTGGCACGTGCGCGACCGCTTGGTTCTCATTGATCGCCCGATCGTCATGGGCATCGTCAACATCACGCCAGACTCGTTCTCGGACGGCGGCCGCTTTCTGCAACCAGCCGACGCGATCGAGCACGGGCTCCGGCTCCTCGACGACGGAGCCGACCTGCTCGACCTCGGCGCAGAATCGACCAGGCCGAATCGCACTGCAGCGCTCCCGCCCAGCGAGGAGCGCTTCCGGCTCCTTCCGGTGCTCGAGGGACTCGTTGAGCAGCGCCCGGACGTGCTGCTCTCGGTCGATACGGTGCACGCCGAAACGGCACGAGCGGCGCTGGACGCGGGCGCGAGCGTCGTAAACGACGTCACGGGACTCCGGCACGACCCTCAGCTCGCTCACATCTGTGCCGAGGCCGGGGCCGGGTTGGTGATCATGCACTCGCGGGGGAGCCTCCTCGAGATCGCGGAGTACGGGCACGCCGCCTACGGCGACGACCCGGCCGGTGACGTCGCCGCCGAGCTCGCGGCAGCCGCCGAACTGGCGGAGGCCGCCGGCGTGGCGAGGGAGCGGATCGTCGTCGACCCGGGGCTTGGCTTCTCGAAGCGACCGGAGCACAACTGGCAGGTGTTGCACGGACTCGAGGCGATCGTGGCGCTCGGATTCCCGGTGTTGATCGGTCCGTCTCGCAAACGCTTTCTCGGCGAGGCGACGGGCCGGTCGGTGGACCAACGCGACGATGCGAGCGGGGCCGCCTGCGCCCTCGGGTGGGCGCGCGGCGCCCAGATCTTCCGCGTGCACGACGTCGGGCGAGTGCGCGATGCCCTCACCGTTGCAGACGCGTGGGAGCGAGCCTGAGGCCATGGGCGACCTGAGCCTGTTCGTCCCGGGGTGGCGCGACGCGATCGAGATCCTCCTCGTCGCCTGGGTGGTCTATCGACTGCTCCTATTCCTCGGCGGTACGCGCGCCCTCCAGATCATGCTCGGCGTCGTGTTGCTCGCTACCGTCTATCTCGCTGCGTTCGCCTTGAACCTCTCGATGATCACCTACCTCCTGGGTGTCGTCTTCACCTACGGGGTGTTCGCCGCCATCGTCGTCTTTCAGCCCGAGCTTCGGAATGCGTTGGCCCGGCTCGGGCAGACGCGGCCACTACGCCTCTTCACCCGGGCAGATACCCTCGATGTCGCCGATGAGGTCGCCGAGGCGGTCGACCGGCTGGCGCGCGCGGGGACGGGCGCCATCGTTGCGGTGGAGGGCGAGGTCGGCCTCTCGGAATACGTGCAAAGCGGCACGCCGATGGATGCCAAGGTCTCGGCCGATCTGTTGACGACGATCTTCACGCCGTACTCGCCGCTCCACGACGGAGCGGTGCTGGTGCGCGGGCAGCGCGTCATCGGCGCTGGGGTGATCCTCCCGCTCACGCAGTTCCCCGTGCGAGACCGCTCGCTCGGCACGCGACATCGCGCCGCGATCGGCCTCTCCGAAGAGACCGACGCCACGGTGATCGTCGTCTCGGAAGAGACCTCGACGATCTCGGTCGCGAAGCGTGGCCTGCTGCAGCGGGAGCTCAGCCTCCAGCAGGTGCGTGAGCTGCTCGGGGGCCGGGCCGCGGCACGTCCCGCGGTGCGACTCGAGCGGGCGTCGACAGCCTGAGCTCCTCCGTGCCAGCCCCCGCCGAACGGGCCGACGCCATTCGCCCTCCCTACCGTGCCGCGGTTGCAATATTCGCCGCCACGTTGGTGGTGTACGTCGTGACGCTCGCTCCGAGCGTCACGTTCTGGGATGCCGGTGAGCTGATTGCCGCGTCACACATTCTTGGAGTGCCGCACCCGCCCGGGACACCGCTTTTCGTTCTGCTGAGCAATGTGTGGGCGAAGCTCGTTCCGTTCGGGGAGTTGGCCTGGCGTACCAACCTCATGGCGGCGGTCTTCAGCGCCGCGGGCGCGGCGCTCTGGTTTCTCATCGTGGCGCGCGCGCTCGTAGCCGAGGCGCCCGCCATCCGCTTCGGCGCGGCCGCGGCCGGCGCCGGCCTGTCGGCGGTGGCTTTCACCGTGTGGCAGAACAGCAACGAGACCGAAGTGTACATGGTGGCGACGTTCACGATCGCCGCAGTCGCGTGGCTCGCTGTGCGGTGGCGGGAGGTGCGGGGAACCCCGCGCGCCGCCCATCTCCTGCTGATCATCATCTACTTGGAAGCGGTCTCGCTCGGCAACCACCTGTTGGCTCTGCTCGTCGGGCCGGCGCTCATCGCCTTTCTCGTGCACGTGCTGCGCACCGAGCCGGCCGCCGACGACAAGGAACGCGGGACCGAGTGGGCGCAACTGGGCGTCGTGGCCGCGGCCTGGGTGCTCATGGTGGGAACTGGTCTTGGCCTGACCGCTCTCTCCGCAGTCGGCGCGTTGGCATTCCTCGCGGCGGCGGGGTTCGCCGCGACCCGGCGGTCGCTGACGTTCGCCGCTGCCGGGCTCGTGGTCGCGGTCGTCGGGATCTCCACCTACGCGTTCCTCTACGTGAGCGCCAACCTCGGCCCGATGATCAACGAGGCCGACCCCTCGACCGTCGACGCGCTGCTCTCGGTCATCCGCCGAGAGCAGTACCCACCCCGCACCCCGTTGGACGACCCGACCTTCCCGTCGGGGGTCGGGAATCCCGGCCGGTCGATCGGGCTCATCGCACTCCAGATCGCCAACTACATCCAGTACTTCGATTGGCAGTGGGCACGCAGCCTTGCCTTCGAAACGGCGGCTGGCCTGACCCCGCGTCTCCCGTTCACGGTGCTGTTCACGGGCCTCGGTATCGCCGGGTTGCGGGAGCTGAAGCGTGCGGATCGGTCGATCTTCTGGCTGCTCATGGTCCTCTGGCTCGTGACCGGCCTCGGGCTCCTCGCCTACATGAACTTCAAACCCGGCTTCGCGATCGGCTACGACCGTTACCCGAACCCAGGCCAGCACGAGGTGCGGGAGCGGGACTACTTCTTCGTGGTGAGCTTCCTGTGCTGGGGTCTCTTCGCCGGAATCGGGCTCGGAGCGCTGGTGAAGCATCTCGCTGCCCGGGTCGGCCGATACGCACTCGCCGCGTACTCCGTCGTGCTCCTGCCGTTCGTGTTGAATGTGTCTGTCGCGAGCCGGCGCGGTGCCGACGCCCAGCTCCCTCGTGACTTTGCCTACAACCTCCTTCAGTCGGTTGAGCCGTACGGCATCCTGTTCGTGTACGGCGACAATGACACCTTCCCGCTGTGGTACCTCCAGGAAGTCGAGGCCGTCCGCCAGGATGTCGCGGTAGTCAACCTCTCCCTCGCTGGGACGCACTGGTACCTCCGGCAGCTTCGCGACAATCCTGTCCGGCCGTTCGATCCGGCAGGGGCGCCCGCGCGATACGGGGCATTGGCACCGCCCACGCCCCCGCCACCCCCGCTCCAGTTGACCGATGCGGAGATCGCCTCGCTCCAGTCGTCCGCGCTCGCGGCACCCCTCGATTTTGCTGCCGGCCCCATCCGCCGGCACCTTCCCGCTGGCACGCCACTCTACGTGAAGGACCAGGCAATCCTGCTCTTGGTGCGGCAGAACTGGAACACGCGCCCGATCGTCTGGTCGGTGACGGCGGGCAGGGAGAACTGGCTGCGTCTCGAGCCCCACCTGCTGCAGCAGGGGCTCGGTGTGCGGCTACAGCCCGACACGACCGGGCTCGGTGCGCTGCCGATCGGTGCCGTGGCCACCCCGGTGGACGTCGAGCGTACGAGGTGGTTGGCCGACACGGTGTATCGCTATGCGGGGCTCTTGGATGGGAAACGGCTGCGGCTCGAGCCCACGGCGAGGGGGGTGGCGCGCAACCTGAGCGTCCCCTACGTGAGCCTCGTCTACGCGTATGAGGTGCTGCGCCAGCGGGCGTTGCTCACCGATGCGGTCCGCCGCTGGGTGGCGCTTTCGCCGACCGCGGCGGCAGAAGAGTACCTCCAGTTCATCGAGTCGCCGGCCGCCGACTCCCTCTTTGAGCCGTAGCGTCCTACCTTGTAAGGCTATGGCGTTCCCGGACCTGCCCCGACGCCTCGCGGAGGTGCGGGAGCGCATTGCGCTGCGCCAGGCTGCCGCTGGGCGCACCGAGCCCGTGCGCATCGTGGCGGTGACCAAGGGGTGGGGGCCGGATGCGGTTCGCGCCGCACACGAAGCCGGAGTCCACGACATCGGGGAGAATCGCGTCCAAGAGGCCATGGCCAAGCACGACGCGGTCGGCGCCCTGCCAGTGAACTGGCACTTCATCGGGCACCTCCAAACGAATAAGGTGCGTCACGTCGTGCCCCGGGTCGTGTTGGTTCACTCCGTGGACTCGACCCGTCTCGCCGCCGCCCTCGATCGCGAGGCCGCGAACGTCGGGCGCGAGGAGTTGCTGGGCGTACTTCTCCAGGTGAACCTCGCGCGCGAGCCGCAGAAGTTCGGCTGCGCGGCAGGCGAGGCGCCAGACGTCGCGCGCGCCATCGCGACACTGCCACGGCTCGCCTTGCGCGGGCTGATGGCCATGGCGCCCTATGAGGCCGACGAGGCGGAGCAGCGCCGCGTCTTCGGAGGGCTCAGAGGACTCCGCGATCGCCTCGGAGAGGAGGGGCTCGCCATGAAGGAGCTTTCGATGGGCATGTCGGGGGACTTCGAGATCGCCGTCGAGGAAGGCGCGACGATCCTTCGGCTCGGCACCGTGCTGTTCGGGGAGCGATCGACATGAACGACGACGCCTTTCGCCTCACGCCGCTCGACATTCGCAAGCAGGAATTCCGCCGCGCCATGCGTGGGTACGAGCAGGGCGGCGTCGAAGAGTTCCGCGAGCGCGTTGCTGACGAGCTCGAGCGCGTCCTTCGCGAGCGCGCGCAGCTCGACGAGCGGCTGCGCAACTTCCACGAGCAGCTGCGCGCCTTTCGCGAGCGCGAGAAGGCGATGAACGAAGCCCTCGTCGCGGCGCAGCAGCTTCGCGTGGACATGCAGGACGCCTCCCGACGAGAGGCCGATCTCGTGCTCCAAGAGGCTCGGAACCAGGCGGCCGACATCGTGCGCGAGGCGCGGGGCGCCCACCAAGAGCTGCGTGATCAGGCCCGCGCCGCGGAGCGGCAGCTTGCCGGCTACCTCGCCGGCTTCCGCGCGCTCCTCCAGCGGCACCTGGCCGAGCTGTCAGCACTAGAGGCGCAAACCGGCAGCAGCGACAACCAGGGAACGGCGGGGTGACGGCCGGCACGGTGGAGGCAATCCGCGAGCGGACCGACTTCGCCCCCGACGTCGCTGTCATTCTCGGAACCGGACTCGGTGGGCTGGCCGGCGAGATCGCCGTGGAGGCGACGGTCCCGTATGCCGACCTCCCCGGATTCCCCGTCCCGACCGTGGAGTCGCATGCCGGTCAGCTTCTCCTCGGACGGCTCGGCGGGGTCGCGGTGGCCGCGATGCAGGGCCGATTTCACTGCTATGAGGGATACACGCTTCGCGAGATCGCCCACCCTGTACGCGTACTCAAGGAGTTGGGCGCGCAGACGCTCATCGTGTCGAACGCCTGCGGCGGCATGCATCCCCTGTGGCAGCCAGGGGAGCTGATGCTGATCGCCGACCACATCAACCTGCTCGGAGACAATCCGCTCATTGGCCCGAATGACGATCGCGTCGGGCCGCGGTTCCCCGACATGTCGGAGCCCTATAGCGAGCGGCTCCGCAGCTTGGCGCGGGCGGTCGCGCGGGAGCAGGGGATCACCCTGCGCGAGGGGGTCTACGTGGCAGTCTCCGGCCCGAACCTGGAGACCGCTGCCGAATACCGCATGCTCCGGTTGCTGGGCGCCGACGTCGTCGGCATGTCTACCGTGCCCGAGGTGATTACGGCCGTGCACGCCGGTATGGAAGTGCTCGGTGTATCGATCATCACCGACAAGTGTCTCGCCGATGCGCTCGAGCCGGCCAGCATCGAGGCGATCATCCACACCGCCAAGTCGGCGGAGCCGGCGCTTTCTGCGGTGGTTCGCGGCGTGCTGGAACGGCTCGGCTGATGGCGTTCCCAGAGCTCCCGGCCGAGCGCTCTCCGGGCCAACTCGAGCAGCACGTGCTCGCGCAGTGGAAGGCAGAGGGCCTCTTCGAGCGCACGCTCGAGGCCACGCGCGACGGTCCGCCCTTCGTCTTTTACGAAGGGCCGCCCACCGCCAACGGTCGGCCCGGGATCCACCACGTTCTCTCCAGGACGATCAAAGACCTGTTCAATCGGTACCAGACGATGCTCGGGCGCTGGGTACTCCGCATCGCTGGCTGGGACACGCACGGGCTCCCCGTGGAGATCGAGGTCGAGAAGCAGCTTGGGGTGAGTGGCAAACGAGAGATCGAGGAGCGGGTCGGGGTGGCGGAGTTCAACCGGCGCAGCCGGGAAAGTGTGTGGCAGTACAAGCAGGAGTGGGAGCAGCTCTCGGATCGCATCGGGTATTGGCTCGACTACGATCGGCCCTACGTCACGTACACGCCGGAGTACATCGAGACGGTCTGGTGGCTGCTGGAGCGCATGCATGGTCGAGGCCTACTCGTGCGCGGCCACAAGGTTCTGCCGTACTGCCCGCGGTGCGGCACGGCGCTCTCGTCGCACGAGCTCGCTCAGGGCTACCGCGATGTGCAGACCAACTCGATCTACGTGACCTTTCCGGTCACGGCCGGGCGGCCCGGCGTCGAGCTCGTGGTATGGACCACGACTCCGTGGACGCTCCTCTCGAACGTGGCCGTGGCCGTGCACCCGGAGCTCGAATACGGCGAGTACGAGATCGGCGATCGCCGACTGATCGCCGCGACGGCCCGCGCGCACGACATCCGCATCGGCGGCAAGACTCTCGCCGATGGGCGGTTGCTTGGCACGATGCTGGGCGCGGCACTCGTCGGCTGGCGGTATGCCCGCCCGATCGACGCCGTGACGCTGCCGAACGCGGGCGAGCGCGAGGTCGTCGTGCCGGGCGCGTTCGTCACCGCCGAGGACGGGAGCGGTTTGGTCCACCTGGCACCGGCGTTCGGGGCCGACGACTACCAAGCGGGGCAGCAGCACGATCTGGCATTCGTCAATCCCGTCGGGCCCGACGGCACGTTTGACGGGTTGGACTGGCCGGAGGTCGCCGGCGCGCCTGTGACCAGCAAGGCAGTGAACGACGTGATCATCCGTCGTCTCAAGGCGGACCGTCGGTGGCTCGACACGCTTCCGCATCGGCACACCTATCCGCACTGCTGGCGCTGCGACGAGCCGCTCATCTACTACGCACGGACCTCCTGGTTCGTGCGGACCACCGCGATCCGCGACCGGTTGCTCGAGCTCAACGAGCAGGTTGACTGGCACCCGCCGGAGGTGGGGCAGGGCCGGTTCGGTGAGTGGCTCGCAAACAACGTGGACTGGGCGCTGTCGCGAGATCGCTACTGGGGCACCCCGCTCCCCGTATGGGTGTGCGACGCCGATGCCGACCATGTCGAGGTCGTTGGGAGCTACGCGCAACTCGCCGAGCGATGGGGGCGCCCGTTGCCCGAGGCATTCGATCCTCACAAACCGGGAATCGACGGCTACTCGTGGTCGTGCCGCGAGTGCGATGGGGAGATGCGCCGAACGCCCGAAGTGATCGACGCGTGGTTCGACTCGGGCTCCATGCCCTACGCGCAATGGCACTATCCGTTCGAGCACGAGGCCGAGTTCGCTCAACAGTTCCCTGCCGACCTCATCTGTGAGGGTCTCGACCAGACCCGCGGCTGGTTCTACTCGCTCCTCGCGATCGCGGCGGCGGAATCCGACCGGGCTCCATACCGCCACGTGATCGTCAATGGGATGGTGCTCGACGCGCAGGGGCAAAAGATGTCGAAGAGCCGCGGGAACGTCGTGAGCCCATGGCAGGTGGTGGAGGAGCACGGCGCAGACCCCGTTCGGATCTACCTCCTCGCGTCGAGCCAGATCTGGTTGCCGAAGCGCTTCGACGGCCGCGCCATCCCGGAAGTCGTGGGGGCCTTTTTCGAAAAACTGCGGCACACCTACGGGTTTCTCCAACGCTACGCGGAGGACTGGACGCCCGAGGCCGGAGCAGCACCCGTCGACGAACGGCCGATGGTCGATCGGTGGCTCCTCGCCAGGCTCGACGCGACGGTGGCGGACGTGCGCCGAGCGTGGGACGCGTTCGACGCCACGAGCGGTGTGCGCGCGATCATGGAATTCGTCATCGACGACCTGTCGAACTGGTACGTTCGGGTGAATCGCGCCCGCTTCTGGGCCCCCGATCGAGCCGCAGACCCAGCGGCGCTCTCCACGCTGTGGGAGGCGATCACTGTGGTCGCGCGCTGTCTGGCACCGGCGGCGCCGTTCATCTCCGACTGGTTGCACCGCTCGCTGGCAGGAACCACAGTGCACCTTGCCTCGTTTCCGGACGGTGAGGGCCGGCGTGACGAGCCGCTCGAGCGCGCGATGGACGCGGTGCGCCGCCTGGTGACGCTGGCGCGCGCCGCCCGGCAGGGCCACTTCCGTGTCCGGCAGCCGCTGCGCCGCATGCAGGTGGCCGTCCCCGAGGCGGTTCGGGGGCCTGAGTTCGCTGAGCTCCTCGACGTGCTCCAGGCCGAGGTGAACGTGAAGGACGTCGTCGTCGCGCAGTCCGATGCCGAGCTGGTCCGGCTCGCGGGTCGGCCGAATTTCCGCTCACTCGGCGCCCGCTATGGGCGCCGAACGCCGCTGGCCGCTCGCGCCACGGAACGGCTCGACGCGGCGGCGTTGCGCCGCCTCGAGGACGGAGAAACGGTCGATGTCACTTTTGAGGGGGAACCGTTTACCTTACGGCCCGACGATGTGACCGTAGTGCGCGAAGTCGTGACTGATTGGCTCGTGCAATCCGACGGTCCGTTCGTGGTGGCGCTCGACCCAACCGTGCCGGACGAACTGCGTCGCGAGGGCTGGGCGCGGGAGCTGGTGAACCGCGTGCAGCAGCTCCGGAAGGACGCAGGATACGAATACGTCACGCGAGTCGAGATCAGCATCGCCGGCGATCCGTCACTCGAAGCAGCGGCGAGCGACTTCGAGCATTACGTCGCCGGCGAGACGCTAGCGCGGCGAGTGACCGTGGGCGAAGCGCTGACCGACGCCGACCGCGAGCAGCGAGTCGATATCGATGGGCACGCAGCCGTGATCGCCATTCGGCGCGCGGACGGGCGAGCCTGACTCCGGCGATAGGAACGGTGGGATGAACAAGAAACAGCTCACACACCTCGAGAAGCGACTCCTAGAGGAACGGGGCCGCGTGCTCAAGGAGCTTGGCACCTACGACGAGTCCTTCGCGTCGACGCTGCAGTCGGCCGACGGCGACCTCTCGTCATACTCCTTCCACATGGCCGATCAAGGGACAGACGCCATGGAGCGCGAGAAGGCCTTCCTCATGGCCTCGAAGGAGGGTCGATACCTCTGGCACGTCAACCAGGCGCTACGTCGGCTCTACCGTGCGCCAGAAGCGTTCGGCACATGCGAGACGTGCGGCGAAGCGATCGGCTTCGAGCGGCTCGATGCGCTGCCTCACGCCCGCCTGTGTATCCGCTGCAAGGCAAAGGAAGAAGACGGTGCTCGGCGGTAAGCGTCTCTTCTGGGCGGTACTCGCCGCTGCCATCGCGATCGACGTCGTGACCAAGTTGGCAGCGGAGCGGTATCTGTTTCGGTTTGCGCCGATTGGCGTGATGGGCGACGTCATCCAGCTGCGGCTGGTCTACAATCCAGGAGCCGCCTTCGGGATCAACGTCGGTCCCCACTCGCGCTGGGTGTTCTTCGGGCTCGCCATCGTAGCGCTCATCGTGCTGGGCTCCATGGCTCGCGCGACGCCGGCGGCCGATCGCTTCCGGCTGCTCGCTCTGGCGCTCGTCTGCGGTGGGGCCGCAGGCAACCTGATCGATCGTCTGCGATCGGCGCAGGGCGTCGTCGACTTCATCGATATCGGTGTGGGCACCCTGCGGTGGCCCACGTTCAACGCGGCCGACATGGCAGTCAGCTGTGGGGCCGTGGCACTCGCCCTCTCCCTCTGGCTCGAGGGTCGCGCCGCCCGGCAGCTCACGGGCGCCGCTGGCCCCAGCAGCGTGTCCTCCGGCTGACGGTCACGTTCTCGGTCACCGTCCCCAAGACCGAGCGGCTCGACCGCTTCCTCGCCGACCAACTGCGTCTTTCCCGTGCCCAAGCCGGACGTCTCATCGGCGCGCACCGTGTCACGGTCGGCGGGACGGTTGCCCGGGCGTCGCAGCTCCTGGCACGCCAAGCGGTCGTCACGGTGGAACTGCCCGAAGCGGCCCCGCCGCGCGAGTTCGCGCCGCTCGCCATCGATCTCCGATTCGTGTACGAGGACGAGCACCTCGCCGTCCTCGACAAGCCACCGGGCCTCGTCGTCCACCCAGCGCCCGGGCACTGGGACGACACACTCGTCAACGCCCTCGTTGGTAAGGGCGTTGCTTTGTCCTCCTCTCCAGCCGGACGCCCGGGCGTCGTCCACCGCCTCGACCGCGACACATCGGGCCTGCTGGTCCTCGCCAAGTCCGACCTGGCGCACCGACGGCTCGCCGCTGCACTTGCACGGCGTCGAGTCCGACGGCAGTACGCGGCACTCGTGTGGGGGCACCTCGATGCCGACCCTGTCGTGATCGACGCACCGATTGCCCGCCATCCGCGCGACCGAAAGCGCATGGCCGTGCTCGCCGGCGGGCGGGCTGCGCGCAGCACCGCGGCGACCGTCGCCCGCTTCGGCGTGGTCGATCTCGTCCGGCTCACGCTGGAGACCGGCCGCACCCACCAGCTCCGCGTGCATCTCGCGTACATCGGCCATCCGGTGGTGGGCGATCCCGTCTACGGCGGCGGAGGCGCCCGCCGGGTGAGCGGGCCAGGTCGGAGCGAGGCAGAGACGATCGAGCGCCTTGCCCCGCGGCAGGCCCTCCACGCCGCCGAACTCGGCTTCACGCACCCGATCACCGGTGAGGCGCTCCTGTTACGGTCCGAATGGCCAGCCGACCTCCGCCCGGCGCTGGCGGCGGCCGATCCGGATCTGCTTGCTCGTGACAACCCCTTGGAGTATGTTGGCTTCTTCACGTCCGATGCCTGACGCCACGGCCGTTCGCTTGCTCCTTTTTCGCGTCGGTGGCATCGTATGCGCCGCGGGAATGGACACTGTGCGGGAGATCGTCCCGACGGTTCGTGCGGCACGGATTCCAGGCGCTCCGCCGGCGGTGCGCGGCCTCGTCAACGTTCGGGGGATGCTCCTGCCGGTGGTCGATGGTGGGATCCTCCTGACCAACGACACCACGGCCGGGGCGGGTGGCACCGTGCTGCTGGACGTGGGCGATACAGTGATCGGCATCGCCGTCGATGCGGTAGAAGACCTCGTGTTCGTCGATCCCGATCAACTCACCGACCGCGAGTCGCTCGCGGGGGTGGACCCCGATGTGGTGCGGGCGGTCGGACGTCACGGAGGCGAGCCCTTCGTGCTCTTGGACGTTGATGCGCTCTTGGGACCTCTGTTGCCGGCGTAAGGGGGGCGTGTGAGCCACAGCGTGCTCGTGTGTGATGATGCGATCTTCATGCGCACGATGATTAGCGACATTCTGACGCAGGCGGGCTTCGAGATCGTCGGCGAGGCGGAGACGGGTGTGCAGGCGGTCGAGAAGTATCGCGCGCTCCATCCAGACCTCGTCACGATGGACATCGTCATGCCCGACATGGGCGGGATCGACGCGGTCCGGGAGATTGTGAAGCTCGACGCGAGCGCCAAGATCCTCATGTGCAGCGCCATGGGACAACAGGCGCTCGTGGTCGAGGCGATCCAGGCGGGCGCGAAAGACTTCGTCGTCAAGCCGTTCCAGCCGTCCCGCGTACTCGAGGCCGTACAGCGCGTGCTCGGCTGAGCGTCCGATGGAGCTGTCGCAGTACGCCGAGCTGTTCCTCGCGGAGAGCCGGGAACACCTGCAGGCCTGCAATCAGCTCCTCCTCGAGTGGGAGCGCAGCCCCGCTGCCGGCGAGCCGGTGGCGGGGTTGTTTCGCGCCGTGCATACCATCAAGGGAATGGCGGCGACGATGGGCTACGCTGGCGTGGCCCAGCTCGCCCACCGAGCCGAGAACCTCCTCGACGCATTGCGCCGTGGTGGCCGTGCTCCCGATCAAGCCGTCCTCGATCTCCTGTTTCGTACGCTCGATCGCCTCGAGCAGACGATCACTGCCGCGGTTCGAGGGCAGCACGCCAAGCCGGCGGACGATCTCGCGCTCGAGCTCGACCGCGTGGCTACCGGCCTCACCGAGCGGCGAATCTCGGGGCCGGTCCCGCCGATCGCTCCCGCCGCGCCGCCGCCGCCGTCCGCTGGCCCAACACAACCGGGTCGCGTGGTACGTGTGGTCTTGCGGCCGGATGCACAACTCAAGGGCGCGCGCGCCGCCGTGGTCCTCGGCCGGGCCGCGGTCTTGGGTGCGGTCAGCGACGTCCAGCCGGCTCCACATACTCTCGAGACCGACGAGTTCGACGGGCGATTCAGCTTCACGCTCGACAGCGCGGGGGCCGCCGATGACATCGCGGCCGATCTGCGAACCGCAGGCGATGTCGCGGCCGTTGAGATATCCGCCGCCCGAGCTGCGCCCGACCCAACGGGGGAGCGTCGGCAAGGTGAGCTCGGGCGTGGCCGCCACGTCCGCGTCGACATCCGGCACCTCGATGCGCTGATGAACCTCGCGGGCGAGCTCGTCATCGGGCGCGGGCGACTCGCCGGCGTGGCCGCCCGGCGCCAGGACCCCGAACTCGAGGAAGTGCAGTCGGCCATCGGCCGGCTGACCGGCGAGCTGCAGGGGGTTGTCGTCCAAGCCCGACTCACGCCGGTATGGCAGCTGTTCGACCGATTCCCCAGGCTCGTCAGGGATCTCTCCCGCGAACTGGACAAGGAGGTCGTCTTCCGGGTCGAGGGGAAGGACATCGAGCTGGACCGGGCGATTCTGGACGAAATCGGGGATGCGCTGGTGCATCTCTTGCGGAATGCGGTAGACCACGGTATTGAGCCTCCTGAGGAACGGCGCCGGCGTGGCAAACCGCGGGAGGGCAACCTCTTGCTGGCGGCGGTGCGCGAGCGCAACAGCGTGGCGATTCAGGTCAGCGATGACGGTCGGGGAATCGACCGTCAGGCCGTGCTGGCGCTGGCAAAACGCGAGGGATTGGTAGACCGCAACGCCGAGGCCCTCCCGGACGATTTGGTCCTGAGGCTCGTCTCCCGCCCGGGATTCACGACCGCCGAGGCGGTGAGCGAGGTGTCGGGGCGGGGGGTTGGGATCGACGCCGTGCTGACGCGTCTGCGGGGCGTTGGGGGGTCGCTCGAGCTCCGATCGAGCCCGCAAGCGGGCACGGCGTTCACCATGCGGCTACCTGTGACGCTGGTGGTGCTCCGGGCGCTCTTGGCGCAGGTGGGCGATGAGCGGTACGCGCTTCCGCTCACGCACGTGGCCGAGACGCTCGAGCTCGACGCCGCAGCGGTGACGACCGTCGGTGGAGGCGACGCCGTCATCCTCCGCGATCGGGTGCTTCCTCTGGTGCACCTGGATCGCCTGCTCGGCGTCACCAGGAGCAACGGGATGCCGTCGCGGCGGCCGGTGATCGTGCTGGAGGTCGGTGATCGACGAACCGGGGTGGTGGTGGATGGGGTGGTGGGACAGCAGGAGATCGTGGTGAAGGGGTTCACGGCGCCGCAGGGGACGCTTCGCGTCTTCAGCGGGGCCACGGTGTTGGGCGATGGCATGCCGGCGCTGATTCTGGATGCCGGCGGGCTCGTGTGAGGAGGGACGCGGCATGGAAGACGTGCGCGACCTGAAAGAGCTCCAGCTCGACGCGCTGCGCGAGGTGACGAACATCGGTGCGGGGCACGCGGCCACCGCGCTCTCGCAGCTCACCGGGCGTCGGATCATGATTACCGTGCCGCGCATCAACGTCACGCGGCTCGAAGACGTGCCCGATGTGATTGGCAGTCCCAATGAGATCGTGGCCGCGGTGCTGATGCACATGCTCGGCGACTTGACCGGTCGCACGCTGCTGCTCTTTCCCGAGACGGACGCTCGACGGCTCTGCGATCGGCTGCTGAGCCGCGCGCTGGAGACGACCACGGCCTTCGAGGAGCTGGAGGCTTCGACGGTCAAGGAGACCGGGAACATCGTCAACGGCGCGTACATGAATGCGCTGTCGGATTTCATGGGGATGATGCTCCTGCCCTCGGTGCCGAGCCTGTCGGTGGATCTCCTCGGGGCCATCCTCACGACTGCCTACCTCAACTTCGGGCACGATCGGGACTACGTCTTCTGCATCGAGACCGAGTTCCAGTTCGACCGTGACTTCGATCTCCGCGGTCATTTCCTGCTGCTCCCCGACCTGGCGTCCCTGAGAGCGATTTTCGACGCCATCCGGCTTCTCTGACGTCCATGTCGGCTCCCGCCCTCGCGGAACGGGACCTCGGAATCCTCCGCTCACTGGGACGGCGCATCGACCCGTCGGACCCGGGGGCACACAACAATCTGGGAGTGCTCTACTACCAGAAGGGGATGGTTGCGGAGGCGATCGGCGCGTTCACGCGCGCGCTCGAGCTCGACCCCAAGATGCGAGTGGCGCAGCGCAATCTCGAGCTCGCATTCCACAAGACGGGCTACTACGACCGGCGCGTGACGGAGCTCAGGGAGCGGCTGCGGCAGGCGCCGGGCGACCGTCAGGCCCGATGGGAGCTGGCGCGGGCGTACGTGACCCTCGGGCAGCTCGATGAGGCGATCGGTGACTTCGAAGAGATCGTCGCACGGAACCCACGCGATGTCGCAGCGCTCCTGCAACTCGGATTCGCCGAGAAGCAGCGTGGTCACGTGGAGATCGCCGAGGAGTGGTTTCGGCGAGCCTGCGTGCTCGACCCGCGCAGCTCGGTGGCCCACCTCTACCTCGGTGAGGCGCAGTACAATCGCGGACTCAACGCCGAGGCGTTCGCGTCGCTCACGCGCGCCGTCGAGCTGAACCCCGACAACGCAGACGCGCATTACCTGCTCGCGTTCGTGCTTGGCGATCTCGGCCAGCACGACGAGGCTCGCGCAGCGACGAAGCGAGCGATCGAGTTGAACCCGACGCTGGCTCGAGCGCAAGCGAATCTGTCCCTCGAAGCGTACGCCGCGCATCGGGAGGCTGCGCAGCGCGTGCGCGACGGCCCCCGACCGGAGCCGATGCTCGGAGGCCTCCTCGCGCACTACAACCTCGGTCTGGCATTTCGGCAGAAGGGTTACTACGCCGAGGCGTTGCACGAATACCGGCTCGCGCTCGAGCGGGGTGAGGATCGGCGTCTCGCGCTTCAGGCGATGGCGGAGGTGCATCTGCTCCGGCGGGACCTCAAATCGGCGCTCGATCTGTACGAGACGCTCATCGCCGAAACTGACGACTCTCCCAAACTCTGGAACGAGCGCGGGGTCGCCCTCCTGCAAGGCGGTCGCCTGGAAGATGCGCTCGCGTCGTTCCGCAAGGCGGGGGAGATCGATCCCGAGTATGCGCTCGTCTTCAACAACCTCGGGGTGGTGCTCAGTCTTCTCGGCAGGAATGATGACGCGCTCGAGTCGTTCCGCCAGGCGACGGGAGCGCAGCCAGACCTCGCGACCGCCTCGCTCAACCTGGCGCTGCTGCTCGCGCAGCTCAAGCGTTTCCAGTTGTCACTCGAGGTCTACCGCCAGGTGCTCGCGCGTACGCCCGATCATGCCGTGGCGTGGAACGGCATCGGGGTCGTGCTGATGGAGCTGAACCGGATGGCCAACGCGCGGGCGGCGTTCATCCGGGCGATCCAGGCCGACGAACGGTATGCCACGGCTCGCTACAACCTGTCGTTCGTGCTCTCGAAGTTGAACGACTTCGACGGAGCGCTCCGTGAGGTGACTCGGGCCCAGCAGCTCGAACCCTACTACGTCCCGCAGAAGTTTTCCCTGGCGATCGACCTGCAGTACGAGAGTCCGGACATCTCGGTCGCGCCGGACATTTCGGGGGAGGCGGCGGGTGAGCTCCTCGCCGGTGAGTTCGCCTTCGACGAGCGTCTGCTCGACACGATTTTCGCGCAGCTGCAGCCGGCGGCCCAAGCGCCGACTCGGCCGTCGAAGGCCGGCGACCCGCTCGCGCTCGCGCGTGACTACGTGAGCAAAGGCCTGCTCGAGCACGCGGTGGCCGAAGTGCGGCGCGCGGAAGCGCGTGGAGCCGATGCGGTCGCGGCCGCGGCACTACTCGGCGACGTGTACGCACGCCGCGGGCTGCACGGGGAGGCGCTCGAGCGTTTCGCGGAGGTGCTGCGTCGTGCCCCCGCGAACATCACGGCCGCTCTCGGGGAAGCGCGGGCGCTCCTGGCGCTCGGGCGGGCCAAGGAAGCCCGCGCGCGCGCCGAGTCCGCCGCCGCCCGCGTGCCGAGTCACGCCAACGCCGCCCTGCTCCTCGCCCAGGCGCGGGCCGAGGCCGGCGATCCGGCCGCGGCGCTCGAGGCGCTCGAGCGCGCGGAAACGCTCGCGCCCGCGCGGGCCGACGTGCGCAAGCTCCGCGGCGACATCGCGCGCCGGATCGGCGATCAGGACGGAGCGCTCGAGGCCTACGAGTCCGCGCTCGAGCTCGACCCTGGGTTCGTCGCCGTGCGGATGGAGGTAGGGCGCCTCTACGAGGCGCGAGGCGACTTCGCACAGGCACGGCAGGCGTATGAAGATGCGCTGGAGGTCATCCCGACGTATGCGGAGGCAGGGATGGCGCTGGCCCGCCTGCTCCGGCGCCAGCACGAGTATCGGCCCGCTGTCGAACGGTTGGTCGACGTGCTCGAGCACGACCCCTACGACGTCGAAGCGCTCGTGCTTCTCGCGCGCTGTCTCCTCGACCTCGATCGGGTGGACCAGTCGGCACGCGCGCTCAAGCGCGTGCTGCAACTCGATCGGAACCACCTCGAAGGCTGGTACGTGCTGGGTGGAGCCATGGCCCGGCTCCGTCGGTACAGCGATGCAGTGTCGGCATGGGAGCGTCTGATCCATCTGGCCCCGGCGAGCCCGCTCGCGCAGCGTGCCCGGGAACACGTGCGGACCGCCGTCGACTTGCAGCACATCTTCGCCTCGGACGCGGCCTGAGCCATGGCGATCGAAGGCCCACTCCGCGAGCTCGGGATCCACGACGTCTTTCAGTTGCTCGATCTGAGCAAGAAGACGGGCGTGCTCAAGATCACGTCCGATCTTCGACAGAACGCGGGGACGATCTACTTCGAGGGCGGCGCGGTCATGCACGCCGAGATCCGGAGCAACCCGCATCCGCTCGGCCGCGTACTCGTCCGCGCCGGCAAGATCACGGAGGCGGATCTCGAGCGAGCGCGCTCCACCCAAGAGCGCCAATCGGGGCAACGGCTCGGGGAGATTCTCGTCGGGATTCGAGCCCTCTCCCCCCGCGAGCTGGAGCGCCAAGCCAAACGGCAGGTCGAAGAGGTCGTCTTCGAGATCATGGGATGGGAGGAGGGCTATTTCTCGTTCGTCGAGGAGGCGCTGCGGGACGTGGAGGCCGAGGCAGCCATCCGGGTCCCGATCGGCGCGTTGCTGATGGAAGGGGCTCGACGGATCGACGAGTGGTCTCGCATCCAGCGGCGCATTCCCAACGTCCATATGATTCCCGTGTTCCAGCCGGCGCCCGCGGGCGACGACGGACTCATCGATCTCCTCCCGCCTGAGTGGGAGACGTTGGCGGCCATCGACGGCGATCAGGACATTCGCTCGCTCGCCGCGACGCTCGGGCGTTCCGAGTTCGAGGTGGCCAAGACGCTCTTCGGCCTCGCAAGTACGGGCATCATCACGTTTCTCGAGGCACCGAGCACCGAGAGGGCGGGAGCGAGCGGAGACGAGGAGGTCGACAGCCTCCTCGTCACTGCACAGCTCCGCATCGAGGCGGGCGCGCTCGAGGAGGCCCTGGTGGCAGCGCAGTTCGCCGCGCGGCTCGAGCCGCACGATCCCCTCGTCCGCGCGACACTAGCGCGTGTCCACCTGGCTGCCGGTCGTCCTGGTGCGGCGGACGCGGAGCTCCGGCGAGCCCTGCGGCTCGATCCCGAATGCGGAATGGCCTACCGTCTCATTGGCTACGCCTCGTGCGCCCTTGGCCGTTTCGACGAGGCGGCGGAAGCGTGGGAGCGGTGGGCGGTCGTGGCGTCGGACGATCCCGACGAAGAACGCCGCGCTGGGCTCGTCAGGCGCGCCCGCGAGGCTGCGCTCCTGTTGGCTCGTGCCATTCGAGGTACCGATGATGACTGAGGACATCCGCGGCTTGTCCGCGGAACTCGCTCGCGATCCGACGAGCCTCGTCTTCCTCGCACTCGCTGAGGCACTCCGCAAGCGCGGTCAGTTGGGTGCCGCGGGGCGCGTGGTCCGTGCCGGGCTCCAACGGCACCCCCAGCTCGCGGACGCGCACGCCCTGCTCGCACGGATCTTGACCGACCAGCGCGACTTCGGACAGGCATTCGAGTCGTGGAGCACGGTGCTTGAGCTGGTTCCGGGGCACGCCGGCGCCCATCAAGGGTTGGGGTTCCTGTATTTCCGCGCCGGGGAGTTCGACGACGCGCTCGCGCAGCTCGAAGAGGCGGCTCGGCTCGCGCCCGACGATCCCGGGATCCAGCGAGGCATCGAGACCGTGCGGGCCTTCGCGGTGGAGCGCACGACCCCTGCTGAGGTTGCGCCGGAGGAGCCGGCAGATGAAGGCAATGGACGCGCGGCCGTGTTCGGAGGGCTCGAGGGCGCGAACAAAGCCGTCGTGCTACTCGACCGGCATGGCCGGCTCCTGGCCGGAGGGCTCGTGCGGGCGGATGGGGAAGACGTGGCCGAGCAGGTGGCCGCGTTCTTGGCCGGGGTGTCGCAGGAGTGCGAGCGCAGTGCCCGGCTGCTCGATTTGGGAGTGTGGACCGGGCTCACCGCCGAGGCGGAGCGTGGCCACGTGCACATCGTGCCGCCGACTGCCGAGACGCTGCTGCTTCTGTCGCGCGACCGCAGCGTGCCGCTCGGTCGCATCGCGCATCTGGCGGAGCGAGCCGCCGCCGCAGCCCGGCGCTGGCTGGAGGAGGCGGAATGAACGTTGCGGAGCTGAACACGGCACTCGAGCAGGTCACGCAGGTGCCGCGGGTGCTTGGGGCGATGGTTGTTTCCGCGGACGAGGGCATCGTCGTGGGTGAGGCCTTGATGGAAGGCCTGCAGAGCAACGCCGTCGCGGCGCTCGCGGCCAGCGTCTCGCAGAAGCTGGCGCAGACGACGGGGGCCGCGGGGCTCGGATCGCCCTCCTTCGTGCACCTCGCGGCTGAGAACGGGGCACTGCTGGCCGTGCCGGCCGGGCTCGGTCTCGTCATCGTGGTCGTGGCCGGCCGAGACGTCAACGTCGGGCTGGCTCGGTTGGAGATGCTCAAGGTGGCGGAGACCATCGGATGACCGTCCGTGCCGTCGAACCGTGGACGGTCGAGCCGGTGCGCCGGTTTATCGCCGAGTCGCAGGCGCGCCTCGTGCTCGTGATGACCCCGGCAGGGCAGGTGTTGGCGCAATCGGGGTTCACCCGCGCAGTCGACGTGATGAGCGCGTCGGCGCTCGCCGCGGGCATCGTGGCGTCGACCGACGAGCTCGCCGCACTGCTGAGGCAGGCTCGCTTCGGCGCGTTGTCGCACCAGGGAGCGCTCCACGGCATCCATCTCATGCGCTGTGACACGCCTCGCACGCCGCTCTTGGTACTGTCGGTGTTCGGTCGCAACACCTCGCTCGGTCTCGTGCAGTTGTTCGCCGAGCAGCTCGCCGTCGAGTTGGGCGAATCCGCCCCGACGGAAGCACGTCCGCGGCTCGCGCTCGCTGAGGATTTCGAGCGCGAGCTCCATCAAAGCTTGAACGCCCTCTTCGGGACTTGAGATGTCGCTCGTCAACTTCGCCGCGCGAGAGATTACCTGCAAGATCGTCTACTACGGACCCGGGCGATCTGGCAAGACGACCAACTTGCAGTACGTCTTTAGCCAGGTGCCGGAAACGAGACGCGGGCAAATGGTGTCGCTCGCCACGCGGACCGATCGGACGCTGTTCTTCGACTTTCTGCCGCTTGATCTCGGCTCAGTGGCCGGGTTCACGACACGGCTCCAACTGTACACTGTCCCCGGCCAAGTGTACTACAACGCGACGCGCAAGCTCGTGCTTCAGGGGGCCGACGGCATCGTCTTCGTTGCCGATTCGCAGGGACGCCAGCTCGAAGACAACGTGGCGAGCCTCCGGAATCTGCAAGCGAATCTGCTCGACCAAGGGGTGGACGTGCGGACGCTTCCCGTCGTGATGCAGTTCAACAAACAGGATCTCCCGCAGGAGCTCATTCTGAACCACGACGAGCTCGAAGATTCGCTCAACTTTCGCGGGGTCCCGAGCTTCGAGTCCGACGCACTGCACGGCGAGGGCGTCTTCGAAACGCTGCGCGCCGTGAGCGAGCTCGTCTTCAAGCGCCTGCGCGACGGCTCCAAGCCTCGATGAGCGGCGAGCTCAACCCGCAGTACACGTTCGAGACGTTGGTCGTCGGCGCGGCGAACCGGCTCGCCGTCACGGCCGCGCGGGCGGTCGCCCGGAACCCGGGGGGCACCTACAACCCCCTATTCATCTATAGCGCGTCCGGGTTGGGGAAGACCCACCTTCTCCATGCCATTGGCCGCGAGGCGCTCGAGCAAGCGCCCGGCGCCGGCGTCGAGTACGTGACGCTCGAAGAACTGGTCGACAGCTTCCGCGCCGCGCTGGCGCAAGGTGAGGGCGAGACGTTCAGGCGCCGCTTCCGCGATGTGAACGTGCTCCTGGTCGACGACGTGCAGTTCCTGGCCGACCGAAAAGAGATGCAGTCGGAGTTGCTGCGGCTCGTCGAGGCGGTGCAGTCGTCCACCCACCAGATCGTGCTGACGAGTGACCGCTCCCCCGATGAGATCGCCAACCTCGACGAGCGACTCATCTCGCGGTTCGCCGGCGGGCTGGTGATCGACATCGGCTCGCCCGACTACGAGACGCGCGTCGCCATTCTGCGGCGAAAGATGGATGCGCGCGGCGTCACCTTCGAAGAGGGCGTGCTCGAGATCGCGGCACGCCGCGACGCAGCCAACGTGCGGGAGCTCCTGGGTCGGCTGAATCGGCTGATTGCGCTGCAGGCGGTGCACGATGGGCCCTTCACCCCCGACGATGCGGCGCGAACCCTCGGCGTCTCCGCCACGCGCCCCACCGTCGAGATCGCGCAGACGGACGAGTTCTCGCAGTTCCTGAGTGACATCTCCGCAACCGTCGCGCAGACCGTGGAGGCGTGGCGACAACGCGTCGGGCAGGCGATTCTGCGGTGGGAGGGCGAAGGCTACCGGACCCGTGCCCTCGAGCAGTTGCTCGAGAACGACACCCCGCCCGACGTCGATGCCGCGATTCGCGATTTCGAGCTGTCAGTGGCCCGTCTGCGGCAACTCCAGGCCGAGGTTGAGGTGCTCGACCCCGATGCCGCCGGCGATGCCGTGTTCCGAGATCCCGACCTCATTGCCGATGCCCAGGAGGTGCTCACCCGCGTACGTGAGGGAGTCCAGCCACCGCCGGGCCCGGCCCCGGGCTACGCGCTCGCCGAGTTCGCCCTGGGGCCCTCCAATCAGGTGGCCGTCAATGCCGTCCGCGCCGTCGTCCGCGAGCCCGGGGTCAAGTACAACCCGCTCGTGCTGGTCGGACCGAGTGGGGTAGGGAAGTCGCACCTCCTGCACGGCGTGGGTAACGCCCTCACCGAGGATCCAGGCGCCGTCGTGGCGTGCCTCTCGGCCCAGGCGTTCACCGAGGAGCTCATCGCGGCCATCGACAGCGATCGGGTGGAGCGATGGCGGAGTCGATACCGCCGGGCGAGCGCCTTTCTGCTCGACGATGTGCACCTCGTGGCGGGGAAGGAGCGCACGCAGGACGAGCTGTTTCATCTCTTCAACGTGCTCACCGCCGGGGACCATCAGTTGGTTTTCTCGGCACCGGTCTTGCCAGAAGCGCTCGAGGGGATCGAGCCGCGGCTGGTCTCCCGGCTCGCCGGGGGACTCGTGGTCGAGGTCGGCGCGCCCGACCCGGATGTGCGCCTCGGTGTGGTGCGGCGGCTCCTCACCCAGCACGGCATCGACGATGCGGGGCTCGCGGCCTACCTCGCCGGGCGGCGCAGCGACTCGGTCCGGTCCGTGCAGGGGGAGCTGAACCGGCTCTTGAGCGCCGCCGACGGCGCGGGCGTACAGCCGGACGTCGCCATGGCCCGCCACCTGCTCGAGGGCCTCGCCGAGCGCGGGAGCCGGCGGCTCAGCGGCCCCCGAACGAGTGGGATCGTCGGGTCGAGTGCAAGCGGAGTCCGCAGTCGCGAGAAGATGATCTGGGACTGGCCCGACGTCCGCGATCGGATTTCTGAGGACTACTGATGCCGATCAAGGGAAGCTTACGCGAAGCCAGCCTCCCGGACGTCGTCCAGCTCTTGGCGCTGGGGCGGAAGACGGGGTGTCTGTCCGTCGCCGACCGGGGCAAGTTCGGCAACATCTACTTCGAAGACGGTCGAATCGTCTACGCGTCGATCGTGAACCGGCGCGATCGCTTGGGCGATAGCCTGGTGCGCGACGGCCAGCTCTCGCGCGACCAGCTCGAGGCGGCCATCGCGGAGCAGCGAGAGCATCGCGAGCGGAGATTGGGCGACGTGCTCCTCGGTCGCGGCTGGGTGACGCGAGAGCTCCTGGGTGAGTACATGCGGAATCAGATCGAGGAGGCCGTCTACTTCCTGTTCACGTGGACGCAGGGAACGTTTCACTTCGAGGCCGACGTGCAACCGGAGCGGCGTGACTTCCTCGTTTCGGTGAACGCCGAGTCACTCGTACTGGAGGGCGCCCGCCGCATCGACGAGTGGGGCCTCATCGCGAAGAAGGTTCCTTCGTTCGACATGATCTTCGTGGCCAATGAGGAGCGGCTGGCTGCTCGGGAAGTGAGCCTCACGCCGGAACAGGAGCGGATCGTCGGGCTCCTCGACGGCTCGCGCGACGTCCAACACGTCGTCGACGACGCGCGGCTCCGAGAGTTCGAGGTGGGCCAGGCTCTCTACGCGCTCATTTCCGCTGGGTTCGTCGAACACGCCGGCCGATCGTCGCCGGTGCCGCAGCCGCGAGTCACCGATTCCCGCATCGACGAGCATCGCAACCTCGGCGTGGCGTTCTATCGGACAGGAATGCTCGACGAGGCGGCACGCGAATTCCGACGCGTCAGCGAGCTCAAACCCGAAGACCCAACGGCCCAATTCCACGTGGGGCTCGTCGCCTTGAGGCAAGCTCGGTGGAAGGAAGCGTTGCGCGCGTTCGGACTCGCGCTCGAGCGCGGGGGCCAGCGGCCCGCGATCCTCCACAACCTGGCACTCACCTACGAGCTGACGGGGCGACTGCCCGAAGCGGAGGAGAGCTACGCCGAGGCGGCGGCACGCGCCCCGGAGGACCCGGCGATCCTGCTGGCGTGGGGTGTGCTGGCGCTCAAGCGCGGCGACGCCGCCACGGCGTGCGAACGACTCGATCTGGCCCGCGGCGACAGCGAGCAACCGAAGGCGGTCTGGTACTGGGCCCGCACGCTTGCCGCCGCCGCCTCGGACGACTTCGGCCACGCGGAGGCACTGGCTCGGGAGGCCGTGGACCGCTACCCGCACGATCCCGTGCTTCGGAACAACGCGGCCGTGCTCCTCGAGCTGGGCGGTGAGCTGACACGTGCCGAATCGCTCCTCTCCGCCGCGGTGGCCGAGGCGCCATCGGTGCCCCAGCTGTCGAAGAATCTGGGCGACGTGCGCTACCGCGCTGGCCGTTACGACGAGGCCTGGGACGCGTATCAGCGAGCCGTATCGCTGTCGGCCGATTTGGGCTACGACGTCTACTTCAAGATGGGCAACATCGCCTACAAGCGTGCCGATCGAGAGGCCGCGGAGCGCTCGTGGCGGCGGGCCCTGGAGCTGAATCCGCGGCACGAATTGGCGCGCGCGAATCTCGCGACGCTGGACGTCCTGGAGTGAGCGGCGGCCCAGGTCCGGAGGATGCCTTCCAGCTCCTCACGTCGAGGATCGGGCTCGCCGGCGGCCTCGATGTGGGGGCGTACAAGACCCGATGCCTCCGCCGGCGGATCGCGGTCAGGATGCGCGCCCGGGGTGCCCACACGTATGCGGAATACCGCGCGCTCCTCGACCGCGACCCAGACGAATATCACCGACTCCTCGACGCCCTCACGATCAACGTCACGCGCTTCTTCCGGAATCCGGAAGCGTGGAACGCGCTGTCGACCCGGCTCCTGCCAATCTTGTGGCGTGAGCGACGCGGTCGCGTGCGCGCGTGGTCGGCCGGCTGCGCTTCCGGTGAGGAGGCGTACACCCTGGCGATCGCCCTGGCGGAATCGGCGCGGGAGGCCGGCAGCGAAGGGTGGCTCGACCGGGCGCGCATTGATGCGACCGACATCGATCCGCGCAGCCTCGAGCGTGCACGATGCGCGGTCTACGACGCGCCCGCGCTCGCGGAGATGCCGGCATCTCTGCGGGCGCGCTACTTTCCCGGGGCGCCACCGAGCGCGGTACCCGGCCCCGTCAGGAAACTGGTGCACGTGCTCGAGCACGACCTCATTCGAGACCCGGCGCCCCGGCCACCGTACGACGTGATCCTCTGCCGCAATACGGTGATCTACTTCGACCGCCCCACACAGGAGCGTCTTTTTCTCCTCTTCGCCGACGCGCTCGCACCCGGTGGGCTGCTCGTGCTCGGCAAGGTCGAGACCCTGGTCGGCGAGGCGCGGCAACGTCTGACCCTCCTCGATGCGCGCGAGCGAATCTACTGTCGGGAGCAATGAGCGAGCGTCGCGAAATGGTGGTCAAGGTTGCCGAGCTCGCCGTGGAACGCGGGGATGCCGTGCTGATCTCCTGGGGGGTCGGGAGCTGCGTCGCCCTCTGTCTGGTCGATTCCGGGGCCGGCGCAGCGGGGATGGCACACGTGCTGTTGCCCTCGCCGTCGCTCTCTCGCGAGCCGGGACCGCCGGGGAAGTTCCCGCAGACGGCACTTCCCGTGCTCCTTGCTCGGCTCCGCGAGATCGGTGCCGATCCGGGCCGGGTCGTCGCCAAGCTCGTGGGAGGGTCCACGATGTTCGCGAGCCTCCTGACCCCGGGCACCGTGCACATGGGGGAACGAAACGTGATCGCCTGTCGCAGCACACTGCGGCAGGCGGGCATCCCCCTCGTGGCGCAAGACGTGGGCGGCGAGCAGGGGCGATCGGTGTGGCTCGAGACGGACAGCGGGCGAATCGTCGTGCGCTCGGTGGGGCAGGGTGACCGAGTCCTCTGACGCACGGGCGACCGTGCTCGTGGTCGACGACAGCGCCCTGGTGCGACGCGTCGTCACCGAGGTGCTCGAGGAGTCCGGCGAGTACCTGGTCGTCGCGACGGCGCGAGATGGCCTCGACGCCGTGCGCAAGGCGCATCAGTACAACCCCGACGTCGTCATGATGGATCTGGAGATGCCGGAGCTGGATGGCCTCGGGGCGATCGGCTACATCATGAGCGAGCTGCCCCGACCCATCGTCGTGCTGAGCGCGTATGCGGGTCCGGGGACGGCCTCCGCGATTCGTGCGCTGGAGCTGGGGGCTGTGGAGATCGTGGCCAAGCCGGCCGACCTCTCTCGCCCGGCCGCCGAGGAGCTCGGCTGGCACCTCCGTGCGGCCGTGCGCGCGGCCCTGCTCGCCGACGTGACCCGCGTCGAAGTGCTCGCGCGACCCCCGGTTGCTCCTCCTCCGCCTCCTCCGCAGCTCGCACTTGCGCCACGCGCGCGGCTCGCCGTCGCGCTGGCGGCGTCGACCGGCGGCCCGCGAGCCCTGGCGGACGTCGTGCCGCGGCTCTTCGCCGGGAGCCATGCCGCCGTGTTCATCGTCCAGCACATGCCGCGCGGGTTCACCCGCTCGCTCGCCGAGCGACTCGACGCCCAGAGTCGCGTGCGCGTAGTGGAGGCGGAGGACGGCGCGCCGGTCCTCGAAGACACAGCGTATGTGGCGCCTGGCGACCGACACATGGAGGTGCGGATGGGGAGGGAGGGGGTCGTGATTCGTCTCGACCGAGCGCCGCCGGTGTGGGGAGTGCGCCCCGCTGCCGACCCGCTGTTCCACTCCGTGGCCCGAGTCTTCGGCCCGCGGGCCGTGGGGGTCGTGCTCACCGGCATGGGGCGTGACGGCGCCGATGGGTTGCGCGCGATGCGCGAGATGGGTGCCCTCGGGATCGCGCAGGACCGCGAGACGGCCGTCATTTCAGGGATGCCGCAGGCCGCTCTCGCTGCGGGCGGGGTAGACGTGGTTCTCCCGCTCTCTCAGATTGGAGATCGGATCGTGAGCGAGTTGGCAGGACGCGGAGAACGATGAGAGCTCAAGGCTTTCTCGAGGTACGGATCGGCGGCGAGCGCTTCGGGCTCCCGCTCTCCCAGGTCGAACACGTGGCAGATCTCGGCGAGGTGCTCTCCGTTCCCTCACGGGTCCGCGCCATGCGAGGCGTCACGAGCCTGCGGGGGCGCCTCGTCCCGCTGCTACATCTCGGGGCCCTCCTCTCGGGCTCGGAGCCCCCCGCCAGGCGCGGGCGCACGCTCGTCGTCGCGCGGGTGGGTGAGCGCCGGGTGGCGCTCGAGGTCGACGAGGCCGACGCGGTGAGGCGGGAAGCCATCGTCGCACCCCCGGAGTCCCGCGCCGCGCCGTGGGCACGAGGGGTGGTTCGACGCGACGACGGCCTGGTGCCGATCCTCGATCTCAGCGGCCTTGGCGAGCCGCTCCTGGTGGGCGGGGTGGGAGAATCATGAGCGGCGACGATCTCCATGTCGTGTTGTTTCGCATCGGCGGGCACGAATTCGCGTTCAACGTCTTCGAGGTCGAACGCATCCTGCGGTTCGACGAGCCCGTGCCCCTCCCGGAGGCGCCGGATTTTCTCGAGGGCGTGCTTCCCTACGGTGGCGCGACGATTCCGGTCGTCGACCTTCGCAAGCGCCTCAGCGCCGAAGCCGATCGACGCGACGAGACCCGAGTCATCGTCTTGGAGTGGGCGGAGGGGCGGATCGCGCTCGTCGTCGACGTCGTGACCGAAATCGCGCGTGTATCGGCTGAGGACGTGGCGCCCCCGAAGGGCTATGTGCGCGGGCTCGCGCCGCGCTACGTGACCGGCATCATCTCGCACGGCCCTCGCACGATCATGCTTCTCAATCCCACCGAGATTCTCACCAGCACCGAGCGGCTCGCGCTCGAGTCCCTCAGCACGCTGGCCTAGCGTGGACGAGCTCATCTCAGATCTGCAGTCCGAGCACGCTCGCATCGCCGAGCGTCTCGAGGCCGCGCAGACGGCAACCGATCGCGACGCGACCAAGCAGGAGATCATCGCGCACTACAAGCGAGTGGAAGGTCTCCTGGGTGAGCTGGGCCAGGTCAAGGATCGCATCCGCAGCCTGGTCGAGCGCTTCAAGGAGCTCGCACAAGCCGGAGATGCATCGTCGGCTCCGGCGCTCGCCGATCCCAGCCCCGAGCCAGTCCACGCCGACCACCTGGGTGCATCGACCTTCATCGAGAAGGGGTGGAGCCTGCTGTCGCTCGGTGACCACGCCGGTGCCATACAGGCCCTGAACCGAGCGCTCGAGCTTGCTCCGGGGGACGCCCAGGCGCAGTCGCTGCTGGGGTGGGCGCAGATGTTGAGCGAGGAGTACGATGACGCCCTCCTGACCTTCCAGAAGGTGCTGCGCAAAGAACCTGCGAACGCGCTGGCACGGATCAACGTCGGTTACATCTGTCTCAAGAAGGAGATCTTCGGCGAGGCGATCGAGCACCTGTCGAAAGCGATCAGACTGGCCAACGATCCGAAAGCGACACTGTACGCCCACTACTACCTGGGGCTCGTCTACCTCGAACGTGAGATGTTCGAGGACGCGCAGACGTTTTTCCGCAAGGCTCTCAAGCTCGGCCCCAACCTCCTCGAAGCGGCCTACGAGCTGGGGCGAGCGCAGTGGATGACCGGTGATCGTGACGCTGCAAGTGCCACCTGGACGGAGGCGTACCAGGCGAATCGATTCAACCCGTGGGCCAAGCGGTGTAAGGAGCTCCTCGATCTGACTGCGGCGGGAGGTGAATTGCCTCGCCGGTAGCACTGCTCGTCTGGCTCGCGATGCTCGACCCTCAGCTGGTCAACGTCGGCCGCATTACGGCCGTGTACTGGTCCGGGCACGAGCGGCTTGCCATCGCGCTCGCTGGCGAGGCCGATCGCGCCCGGCAGCTTCCCGGGGGGCTGCTCGACACGTCCAGCGTGCCCATCCGCCTGATCATCGCGCCCTCGCGCACCGTTTTCGACTCGGTCACAGGCAGCCGCGCTCCGCATTGGGGAGGTGGTGTAGCGCTTCCCGAGGCTCGGATCATCGTGCTGCAGGTCGGGCGAGGTGGTGTGGCCGGTACAGAGCTTCGGCGCGTGCTCCACCACGAGTTGGCGCACGTCGTGCTGCGGGAGCGCGTGCGGGTGCGGTTGCCGCGCTGGTTCGAGGAAGGCTATGCGGCGACCGCGGCCGGAGAGTGGCATCACGGCCAAGTCCTTCAGATGAACGTCAATGTGGCGCGTGGCCGGGTCTGGCGGCTCGCGGAAGTGGATCTGGGGTTGCGCGGCGGGCGCGCTGAGGCCGGACTCGCATACGGGCTCGCGGCAAGCGCCGTCCACCTTTTGGACCGGTGGGGCGGGCCGCGCGGGCTCGATGGGCTCCTCGGGGCGCTCGTAGACGGGCGAGACTTCGGGGCCGCACTCAGGAGAGCCTACGGCGTGACCCCCGGGCAGTTCGAAGTCCTGTGGCAGCGCGATCTGCGCCGTCGCTATGGCTGGCTGGCGTTGGCGGCGGCGACCGGGTTCATGTGGTCGGTCCTCGGCATCCTCGCTGTCGGTCTCATGGTGTGGCGCCGCCGCCGCGATCGGGAGCGCCGCGCGAGAATGGACGTCGCGGAAGACGGCTCCGAAGTCCTTGACGATCACCCAGTCCAGGCCTAACCTTTTGCGATTATGACCGATCGGACGAGTGGAGGAGCGACCCTACAGTTTCGCACCCGGAACTACGTGTTGCTGGGGGGCGCGATCCTTGCGCTCGCCTTCGGGTATTACCTATTGCAGCGTGGGTCAACCGGCGTGGCGCCGGTGTTGCTGGTGCTCGGATATTGCGTACTCTTCCCCCTGGGCCTGGTGCTTTAGCGATTGGGCGAATAGCTCAGCTGGTTCAGAGCGCCTGCCTTACACGCAGGAAGTCGGGGGTTCGAGTCCCTCTTCGCCCACTGGGCGCATCGTCGTGGAGGTTGAGCTCGATGAAGGTCAGGAGTCGACGCACCGAGATAGGGTTGCTCGCGGCAGCAATCGCGCTGGCTGCGGCCCCGTTGGCCGCGCAGTTGCAGCGTCGTGGCCCGGCAGAGAGGATTCTGGTGCTCCCGCTGACGGTCGCGCAAGCAGCCGACTCGACCTTCAGCGTAGAGTTTACCGACCTGGTGCGCGAGCGGCTGGCATCGGTTGCGCGTTTCCGCATCGCCGTGATTCCCAAAGCGCAGATCTCAGAGGCACTTCAGGCGTCGGGCTTCCCCCCCAACGCGATTCTCGATCTCAGCACCGCCCAGCAACTCGCGCGATTCCTCTCCGCGAATGCCTTGAGCGTCGGAGAGGTGTCGCATGAGAACGGTGCGCGCCATGTCGAGTTTCGTCTCCTCGACGTCAACCGGTCGGGCGCGTCCGGCACCGTCGGCTTGCCGGTCCCGCTGAGCGCGGAGCTCAAGAAGGTTGCAGAAGATGCGGCCGACTCGATCGATGTGATTCTCAAGTCGGCAATGGATGTTCGGGAGTGCGAGCTCAAGCGCGTGCAAGGTAAGTTTAGCGACGCCGTCAAGAAGGCGGGCGACGCGCTGAAGAAGTATCCACGCAACGGGTCGGCGTATCTGTGCCTGGCGATGGTCTACGAGGCGCAGCGTCAGCCCGACTCGATCCTCTACGCGCTCGAGAGCGCCGTCGAGATGGATCCATCGAACGCGTCGGCGTGGGACCGTCTCGCCCGTCTCTACCAGCAGGCAGGCGACACGCTCAAGTCGGCGCACGCGTTCCGCTCGCGCCTCGAGTTCCGCCCCACCGACCAAGCCCTTCGGATCGGCGTGGCCGTACTCTACTCGAACGTGGGGCTGACCGACTCCGCCGTGAGCGTGCTCGACCAGGGGCTCATCTACAACCCGACGGATCTGGCCGTGCTCGAAATCAAAGAGCGGATCTGTACCGAGGCGGCACGTTGGGGCTGTACCCTCGAGACGCTCGGACAGGTCGCCTCGATCGACACGTCGCGGCTCGACACGACG
>JBDHCY010000010.1:0-32352 GCA_039591795.1 Gemmatimonadota bacterium
TCAGGCGCGGCATCGGATTCGCCACCTTCTACCACGGCGCTGGGTTCACGGGGGCGGGCGAGGTCTACCTCGATTCGGAGGCTCACGTGACGGCGCTCCCCGACGGCCGTATCGAGGTGCGCACCGCCAATGTCGAGATGGGTCAGGGCACCATCACCGTGTTCACTCAGCTCGCCGCAAACCGGCTCGGCCTCGACCCGAGTGAGATCGTTATCGCCACGGCCGACACGGCGCGCGTGCCCAACAGTGGTCCAACCGTGGCATCACGCACGTCGATGATCGTGGGCGGCCTGGTCGAACGCGCGTGCGACGACCTCCGCGGCCAACTCGACCTCGACGAACAGGCTGCCGGCATCGCGGTCCAAGATGCCATCCGGCGATGGCACGCCGGGCGGCCCAACGACGAACTCGTGGGTCGGGCGCGGTACGCCGCACCCCCTGGGGTCTCGTGGGACGAGGAGACCTACCGCGGTGAAGCCTATGGCGCCTTCGCGTGGGCGACGTATGTGGCCGAAGTCGAGGTCGATCTCCGCACGTTCGCCGTACGTGTCGTCGACTTCGTGGCGGCACAGGAGATCGGCTCCGTCCTGAACGAGACCTTGGCCCGAGGGCAGATTCAAGGCGGCGTCGTGCAAGGAATCGGCTGGGCACTCATGGAGGAGTGCATCTGGGACGCCGGCGCCATGCACAATGCGGAGCTCACGAACTACCTGATCCCGACCAGCGACGACGTCCCGCCGATCCGAGTCGAGTTCCTGGAGCGTCCCTATGCCCACGGAGCGCAGGGCGCCAAAGGGATCGGCGAGCTCCCCATCGACGGGCCCGCGCCAGCTGTGCTGAACGCCGTGGCCGACGCCACGGGGGCCGACCCGCGCGCGATCCCCCTCACGCCCGAGCGCCTGCTCGACCTGCTCGCAACCGCCCATGCCTGAGACGATCCCGATCCAATTCACGCTGAACGGCGAGCCCGTCACCCGTGACGTCCGTCCGAGCGATCGACTGCTGGACACGTTGCGGATCGATTGCGGACTCACCGGAACGAAAGAGGGGTGTGGCGAGGGGGAGTGCGGCGCCTGCACGGTCTATCTCGACGGCCTCCCGGTGGACTCCTGCCTCGTGCCCACGTATCAGGTGCGCGGTCGCGCAGTCGAAACGATCGAATCTGTCGACCCGGAGGCGCTGCACCCATTCCTCGAGGAGGGCGCCACGCAGTGCGGTGCCTGCACGCCGGGTGTCGTGATGACCGGCTGCTGGGTGCGCGACCATCCCGACCTGCTCGACACCCACACGCTACGCGAGCTCATGGCGGGCAACCTCTGCCGCTGCACGGGCTACGATGGGATCGTTGAGAGCGTCGAACGAGCGGTGCTCGAGCGACAGGACCCGACGCACTCGGGGTTGAAGGGCAGGACCACCCGGCCGGAGGGTGGCGCGTGAGCGTGCTCTTCCCGGAGAACACGGCCGAGGCGGTGGAGATGCTCCGGTCCGCGTCCGGCGCGCTCATACCGGTGGCCGGCGGTACCGATCTCCTGGTCCGCTGGCCGGAGCAGCTCGACGAACACGATCGCGACTATCTCGATCTCTCCGCCCTCGCTGAGCTCAAGCCGCATCGCTGGACCGATGATGCCCTCGTGCTCGGCGGCCTCACGACCTATTGGGACATCATCACCGATCCGAGAGCCCGCTACGAGCTGCCGCTGCTCGTCGAAGCCGGCCGGACGGTCGGCGCAGTCCAGATCCAGGCACGCGGCACGTGGGCTGGGAACATCATGAACGCCTCACCCGCTGCGGACGGCGTGCCCGTGCTCATGGCGTACGGCGCAGTCGTGGTGCTGCGGGACGTCGATGGAGAGGAGCACATTCCGCTCGACGAGTTTTACCAGGGATACAAGGAGATGCGGCGTCGGCCCGAGCAGCTCGTCACTGCAATCCGGGTCCCGCTGCTCCGCCGCTCGGTCGAGATCTTCGAGAAGGTCGGGACACGCGCGGCGCAGGCGATTACGAAGGTAGGGGTCGCCATCACGCGGTCCGACGCGGGTTGGCGGGTCGTGGCCAACAGCGTTGCCCCGACTGTGCGACGTTGCCGGACGATCGAGCACATGCTCGAGGCCGAGGACCCGGTGCACGGTCCGGAGGATCTCTTGCCCGCGATTCGCGAAGACGTCTCGCCCATCGACGACATCCGGTCCACCGCACGATACCGCGAGACCGTGATGGCTCGCGTACTCTACCACCACCTCCGCAACGTCTGTCCTTTCGTTCACTGAGCGCCGGCTTCAGCCGAGCGGGATCGCGAGGGGGGGTCGCGTACGTATCGAGGTCAGGCGGAGTTGGCACCGTCTTCGATGGCACCTAGATTGCACTCGACGTCGCCACGCGAGACAGAGTCGAGAGCCCGGGAAACCCCCGTCTCACACAACCAGGGAGTCAGCACGCTGCCACGGAACCCTATGCTCGAGTCCCGCCGAGAATTCGTCGCTCATGCCGCGGGTGGACTAACCGGCTTCTTCGTGCTCCCCTGGTGGCCACGACGGAGCCCGCATCACTGTGCGCTCCGGCCGATGCCCGGGCCTCATCCCGATCCGCGGCCCGACGTCGATGCCTCGCTGGTATTGACGGCCGAGCAGCTTGCCGACTTCCCCGAGCTCGTCCCGCTCTATGACGGCATTCGGGCGATCCCACACATCGCCGACGGAATCCGCTGCCAATGTGGCTGCGCCGATCTCCCCGGATACCGCTCGCTTCTCACTTGTTTCGAGGGAGGCAGGATGGCGACCGGTTGCGAGATCTGCAAAACCGAGGGCCGCATGGTCGTGCGGCTACACGAGGCGGGACGCACGCTCGATCAGATACGCGCAGCCGTGGATGCTCGGTTCGGCTAACCGTAGCCGCCGCGCACGATTCACCGTGCCGACCACTCACTCAATGAGGACGACGAACGAATGATCATGCGGAGCATGGCCGGGATCGCCGTCGGGGCGTTGGTCGCGTCTCTCGCACCTGACGCATCGGCACAGGTGCGTGCTAGCGAGCGTGGAGCCGTCTCACAGACGATCGATGGCACGACGATCACGATCGACTACTCCCGACCGCAGGCCCGTGGACGCGACAGCCTCTTCGGCGGCGTGGTCCACTGGGGCCACGTGTGGACCCCGGGCGCGAACTGGGCAACGACGCTGGAGATCAACCGCGACATCACCTTGAACGGCCACGCATTGGCGGCGGGGAAGTACTCGGTATGGCTACAAGTGCAGCCGGAGGAGTGGACCGCGATCTTCGATCCCCAGCCGCGCCGCTTTCACCTCATGGCGCCCCCAAAGAGCGAAGACCAGCTGCGCTTCGCCGTGCGTCCTGAAGAGGTGAGCGGCCACACCGAGCTCTTGAGCTGGTCGTTCGTGGCAGTGCGCCCGACTGGGGCGACGCTCCAACTCGACTGGGGGACCACGGCGGTTGCGTTCGATATCGGTGTCGCGCCGTCTCGCCCCCTCACCGTGGCGCCCGCGCTCGCCGAGCGCTACGTCGGCTCCTACGAGCTACAGCATCAGGGTCCGTTGGGCAACGCACGCGTGCAGTTCGATATCTCCTACGAGCACGATCGCCTCGTCGCGCAGTGGGAGAACGCACCGAACCCGCTCCTCGAGGAAGTTTGGCTCGTCCATTTGGGTGAGGGGATGTTCGTGCCCGCAGAGCTCAAGGACGGTGAGCTGTTCGACGTCGTCATGGATCTCGTGCTAGAGTTCACTCCTCTCGAAGGCAAGGCGACGCGGTTCGAGATGCGTGCCATCGGCGACGCGCTGTGGGGCTCGGCTGAGCGGACCGAGTAGGGAGCACATGAACGATCCGCCGCACGATCGATTCATCCAGCGCGCAGTCGAGCTCGCCGACGACAACGTGCGCGCGGGCCGGGGCGGCCCGTTCGGTGCGGTGGTAGTGCGCGACGGCGAGGTGATCGGTGAGGGGACGAATGAAGTCACCTCGCGGAACGATCCCACCGCGCACGCGGAGATGACGGCCATCCGCGCGGCCTGCATGCGCCTTGGGAGCTTCAGCCTCGCGGGCTGCGACCTCTACGCGAACTGCGAGCCCTGCCCCATGTGTCTCGCGGCGATCTACTGGGCGAGACTCGATCGGATCTTCTACGCCAACACACAAGCCGACGCCGCCCGAATCGGATTCGACGACGCGCGTTTCTACGACGAGCTGGCGCTTCCGACGCCCAGCCGGGCCGTGCCGGCCCAGCGGCTGGAGGTCCCGCACGCGTTGGACGCATTCGAGGCGTGGGCAGCGAGCGACGCCACTCGATACTGAACGGAGACCGCAGCCCGGCTCCGCGGCTCATACAATCGACCTCGCGGCTGTCTATCTAGGATGGCGGAGATCTGTGCGCGGGCGAGGCTGAGCCAGTGAGGCGCGGCGCTCCGTGTGTCGTGAGGGCGAGCGGCCCGCACCGGACGTGGAAGTCGTGACCAGCATCGTGGGGGCCGAGTGGCTCGTGTGGTTCGCCCCGAGGGTGGCGACGGCACCGGTTTGGGTCGCCGCGCCCATACGCATGGAGTCGACTCACCGTGAGGGTATGCGGGCTGTCACGTCAGTGACCGACTCGGACGGGAGGCTCTTCGAGGCCTGGCTGGGGGGCGACCCGCGCGCCTTCGAGCTCCTGACGCGGCGGCATTTCAGCGGTGTGTGGGCGGTAGCCGTGTCCATCGTCGGCGAGCCCGACGAGGCGGAAGACGTCTGCCAAGATGCGTTGGTACGAGCGTGGGAGCGGCGGAGTCAGTGCCGACAGCCGGAGCGGTTCCGAGCATGGCTGATGTCCATTGCACGAAGTGTGGCGTACAACCGACTCGACAGCCTGCGGCGGCGACGGCAGCACACGTTGCCGCCCGATGTGGCGGCGCAGGGCAGTACTCCCCAGAAAGATGCCGAGGTCGCTGACTTGCGCCGGACGCTCGAGCGCGGACTGGCCACCTTGGGCGCGGCCCAACGCGAGGTCTTGGTGCTCCGCGATCTCGAAGGGTGGCCACACGCGGAGATCGCCCAACATCTCGAGATCTCGGAGCACATGAGCCGTCGGCATCTCTCGGACGCTCGCAAGGCGATGCGTGCTTTTCTCGATCAGACGGAGTTCGGAGACCATGGACCGGACTGAACAACCGATCGATCTCAGCGCCCTCGCGGCCCGCGAGCATCCCGGCCTCGAAGATCGGGTCGTCGCGGCTGCGATGGCCCGTGTGCGGGTCGCACCGGCACCCGGCGTCGGATTCGTCGGGCGTATCGCCGAAGAGTTGGTGAGGATTCGCTGGCCGGCGCTCGCTGCGGCAACCGCAGCCATCATCATCACTACACTGCTGAGCATTCGGGCTCCGGCTCGAGCCAGCCAGCCTGTATCCCCGTCGCTCGCTTCGGCCGTGGGAATCCCGGGTCAGTGGGTGGGCTGGATGGTGACCGAGCAGGTCCCGTCGACGGGAGAGCTTCTCGTGCGCTACGGCGAACCATGAGCCAGCGACCCGCGGTGCGGCGGACCCTGGGATGGGTGCTGGTCATCCTGGCCGCAACCTTCGTCGGCGGTGTCGCGACGGGCAGGATCCTCATTCGGAGTCCGGGCGGCCCGAGCGTTCCCGCGGGCGACCCATATCGAATCGCCGATGTGATCGAACAGCTCGAGCTCGCTCCGAGTCAGCGGAGCGCCGTCGACGAGATCCTCCAACGCCGGGGAGGCCAGACAGACTCACTCGTGCAAGGAGTCATGACCGGACTGCGCGCCATCGTGGACTCGACGAGCTCGGAGATCCGCGCCGTCTTGAACGACGACCAGCGGTCGACGTTCGACAGCCTGTTGACGATCGAGCGAAGTCGAATCCGAATGCGGCGGCCTCGACCGTCGGCGCCCGACAATCGGGCACCTGAGAATCGGAGATAGCAACTGCGTTCGCAGCTTACTCCGTCGAGGAATCTCTGTGTCGAAGGCAGCTCGACAGCGTAGCTGCTCCTCAGGGCTCCATCTCGTCCGCCACCCGCTCGAGCCGTAAGGTTACGCGCTGCGTGAGTCGTGGGCTGCTTTTGGGCAGTCGCATGCCGCGCAGCTCGGCCGCGCCGATCAACACCTTCTCCCCCTCCAGTCGGAGCATCGTGACCTCGAGTGCGAATCCGCCCACGACGCGGCCATACTCGAGCACACCGTCGCCGCGAACGCCCACGAGGACTCTCGGCCCGCGGCCGAACTCATGTCCCCTCGGGCCCGTGTTGAAGGATTCGACCACGGTCGAGTCTCCGTCTTGCCGAATCGTCAAATCGACATCGAAGTCGACACCCGGGTCGTTGACGATCGTGCCCTTCCAGTGGCCAAGGAATGGAGCGATCTCATCTGCGGTGGGGCGTGGGGACTCGAGATCGAGGGGTATGAAGACGAAGTCGCTATCGGCTCGCGCCTCGTCCACTTGATCCTGCAGCCTTTGCGACAGCTCAGAACGGCCGTGAACGCGAACGAGGAGATCGACTGCCGCCTGGGCGTCATCAACTCGGTTCTGCCGGATGGACCCCTGCACGGCATCGGCGACGTCGCTTCGCGACGGAGGGACCTCGTACCCGACACGGCGCGAGAGCATCTCGTAATGCTCGACGAGTGCCCCAGCGGCGCTCTGACCCAATGCCGGGCCGGGAAACGGAAAGTCGAAAAAGATCGACCGGAGGGCGAGAAACGTCCCGGCGTAGGCCATGGACGCGTGTGACTCCCCTTCGATGACGAAGTGTTCTCCGTGAAAGCCGTTGGCGGCGGTGGCCGTGAGCCGTTGCCAGTCCTCATCGAATCCGTAGGCGGCCTGGGCGCTGGCAACGCGTGCAGTGGCGCCATGCGGTCCCGCCATCACTTCGAGGACGTGGTCGACCAACGCACGATCGTTCCACCATACGGAAGGATCGAGCAACACATGCCCCTGGAAGAGGTCAGGATTCGCCACAATCGCGTGCGCGGCGAGCAGTCCCCCCAACGAGTGGCCAACGATCACCCGAAATGGCTGTGTCCGATAGCGGCCGTCGATGAGCGGAATCAGCTCGTCCTCGAAGAGCCGGAGCAGATCGTCCGCCCCCCCGTAGCGACCGCCGGGCTGAGCTCCCCGGAATCCTGGAGCCGGCGGCGGGGTCATCTCGTAGCTGCGGTCGGTGCTGTGGACACCGACGACGATGACCTCGGGGATGTCACCGTACGCGGAGAGGTACCGGGCAGCACCGGCGGTTGGCAACAAGTAGGACGCACCGTCAAGCGTGTAGATGACCGGGTAGTCCGCTGTGCCCTCACCGTAGCTCGGAGGGAGGACCACTCGGACTTCACGCCTTTCATCGAAGACCTGCGAGGAGAATCGCAGAACGTGACCCACCTCGAGGGGGCTGACGGCAACATCAGATATTGAGGCACTGTGGGGTTGGTGCTGGCCGACGGCCTGCGTGGGCAACACGCCAGCCAGCAGGGCCAGCATGGTTGTGAGCATGATACGCACGAGGTCGTTCTCCCTGTCGAGTGTGCGGATGCGCAACGTGTGGTAGCCGGTGCAGGGACTGCCCGCACCGGCCGATGCAACAGAGACAGGGTGAGTAGCGAGTTTGTGAATGCAGCGGAGAGGAGAGCGCGACCCCCGGACCCGGCAGTGGAGGTCGCGCGAGCGAGCGCCCCTTACCTGCGGCGCCCGCGCCCTCGCCTCGGGCCGAGTGACGGCCCCGTTTGCGGACGGCGGACAGTGCGCTCGGTTGGCTGAAGTGGCATCACTCTGGGCTCGAACCCTGGCACCACGTCGCGGCGCAGGATCTGCCCGAGCAGCTTCTCGACGTCACCCATCAGCAACCACTCGTCCGGCGACATGAGGGTCACGGCCAGCCCTGTTGCGCCGGCTCGCGCCGTTCGGCCCACGCGATGGACGTAGACTTCTGGGTCATTCGGAACGTCGTAGTTGACGACCATCAGGATGTCATCCACGTCGATCCCTCGTGCGGCCACGTCGGTCGCCACGAGCACGGGGGTCTTGCCGCTTCTGAACCGCTCCAGCGTCTCGAGGCGCGAGGGTTGTGTCTTCCCGCCGTGCAGCGCAGCAACGGGGTGACCGCCGCGCTTGAGGCGATGGGCCAACTTGTCCGCGCCCCACTTCGTGCGCGTGAATACGAGCGCGCGGCCCTCGGGCAATTCGTTGAGCACGTGTGACAGCACGTCGGACTTCGCTGCCTTGTCCACCGCCACGAGGACGTGCTCGACCCCGTCCGCCGCTTCGGCCCTTCGACCGATCTCCACGGCTGCATGCTCCTTGAGCGCTCGACGCGCCAATCGGTCGACGTCAGAGGAAATGGTGGCCGAGAAGAGAAGCGTTTGGCGCTCCGCCGGAAGTGCTTGGAGGATGCGATTCACGTCGGGAGCGAAGCCCATGTCGAGCATCCGGTCCGCCTCGTCGAGCACGAGCACCTCGAGCCCAGAGGCGTCGACATGCCCACGATTCATGTGGTCGAGGAGGCGCCCTGGTGTGGCGACGACGATGTCCACGCCGCGGCGCAGGGCCTGCGTCTGGGGGACCATCCCGACCCCGCCGTAGACGGCGACCGCTTCGGCCCGGGCGTGGCGGCCGTACACTCGAGTGCTGCTCAGGACTTGTTCGGCCAATTCGCGAGTGGGTACGAGCACCAGCGCCCGCATCGTTCCGCGCGGACGATCCATGAGACGCTGGAGGATCGGCAGCATGAACGCCGCCGTCTTGCCCGTGCCGGTTTGTGCGGAGCCCACCACATCGCGGCCGGCGAGAGCCGTGGGAATGGCTTCTGCTTGAATGGGCGTGGGCTCCTGGTAGCCTTCTTCCTCCACCGCCCGTAAGAGCTCGGGCGCGAGGCCCAGAGCGTGAAACGATTGCTGCGTTTCCAACACCTACTCCTTCACATGGGTACACAGGAAGCTGCGCCCGGCGACACCGTGTCGTCGGTTGGCGAGCTCCTATCGTTGTTTGAACCTGGGGATTGAAGCGACGCGTGGGGCGCCGGTCCCGTCCTGAGCCGGGGCCGTTCTACCGAAGGGAGAAGAGACCAGCTCGCGGTTCGACTGCGCCACCAAGGTAACCCACGCGGGAGCTGACCGCCAGGGTGAGCGACGTGAAACCCAAGTCGTCGCCTGCGGGATCGCCCCTCGAGAGCCGTCGCCCTAACTTGCTGCCCACTGACCGTCGGAGAGCCTGGAGACTCATGAGCGCACCCGCCATTCCCTTCCCCGATCTGGACCCCGCCCGGCGCCGGGCCGTCGGCCGCTGGCTCACCGTCTGGGCCGTGATGGTGCTGCTCACTGTCGTGATCGGCGGGGTCACGCGATTGACGGAGTCCGGTCTGTCGATCACCGAATGGGCGCCGGTCACGGGCATCGTCCCGCCCCTCTCGGAAGCCGACTGGAATGAAGCGTTCGCGCGCTACCAGGAGATTCCTGAGTACGAACAGCTGAACCGTGGCATGACGCTCGCTGAGTTCAAGCTGATCTTCGTGTGGGAGTACGTGCATCGGCTGTGGGCCCGGCTCGTCGGGCTGGCACTCGTCTTACCCCTTGCCGTTTTCCTCATTCGCGGCGGACTCGGTCGGCCGCTCGTGCATCGGCTGCTCATCCTCCTTGTGCTCACCGGTGCGCAGGGCGCCCTCGGCTGGTTCATGGTCCAGAGTGGCCTCTCCGAGCGTACCGACGTGAGCCAGTATCGCTTGGCGGCACACCTCGCCCTCGCACTCATCATCTACGTGATCACCGTGTGGACCACTGCGGACCTCCTGCTTGCGGGCCGTGGAGATGTCGGACTCCGCGCGGCTTTCGAGGAGGACGTTCGGCAGCTCACCCGCTTCGCATGGATCATCGTGGCACTGGTCTTCGCGACAGCCGTTGCAGGAGCGTTCGTGGCCGGGCTCGAGGCAGGCAAGACTTTCAACACGTTCCCGCTCATGGGCGGGCGCATCGTTCCGCGGGGCTACCTCGCGTTCTCGCCGTGGTGGGACAACCTGTTCGAGAACGTGGCCACCGTGCAGTTCAACCACCGCTTGCTCGGCGTGCTCACCCTCGTCGCGAGCGGCCTCATGTGGTGGCGCGGTCGGTGGGCTCGGATCGTCGGGCAGAGCCGACGGCTTCTCGACCTCCTGGCCACCATTGCCGCCCTCCAAGTCGCACTCGGCGTCGCCACGCTCCTGCTAGTGGTTCCCGTGTGGCTGGCAGCACTCCACCAGGCCGGGGCGGTGCTTCTCCTCACGGCGGCCCTTCTCCTCCTCCACGCACTCCGCACCCCGCCGGTCGCCGGGTGGGAAACAGTGCAGTCCGGCAGCCGCCAGCCACTGACGGTCACCTGAAGAGCCGTCCGAGCGGAGATGCTCCCCGCTTGGATCCGGGCGTGCGCCACCGAGCGATCCCTTGCCGTCGCGACACGGAAGGCGGAGATTGGCGGCACACGAGCTCACGATGTCTCGAACGTTCGTGATTGATACCGACACCGCGTCCGACGACTCGGTCGCGTTGGTGATGGCGCTTCGGTCGCCCGAGGTTCGCGTCGCCGCCATCACGGTGGTCTCGGGGAACGTCCCGGTCGACCAAGGCGTCCACAACGCGCTGGTCACGGTCGAGCTCTGCGGCAGCGACACACCCGTCTATCGCGGGGCCGCGCGGCCTATCGACCGAGAGCCAGTCTACGGCCACTTCTTTCACGGCCAGGATGGCCTCGGCGACGTCGGCTATCCGCCGCCGCGCGGACGTCCGCACGATGGCGACGCCCATCAGGTGCTCATCGAGACCATTCGTGAGTCGCCTGGCCTGGTGCTCGTCACGCTCGGGCCGCTCACGAACGTGGCTCTGGCCGTGCAGCGCGCCCCGGACATCGTCTCACTCGTCGACCGTTGTGTCGTCATGGGTGGCGCCGCGTGCGCCGTGGGCAACGTGACGCCCGCCGCCGAATTCAACCTGTGGGTCGACCCAGAAGCAGCCCGCATCGTCTTCCGGTCGGGGCTCCCCATCGAGATGGTGGGATGGGAGCTGTGCCGCAAGGAGGCGAATCTTCTGCCTCACGAGATGGACTTCGTTCGCAGCTTCGATACGCCCCTGGCTCACTTCGCGCTCGACTGCAACCGGAAGGCGCTCGAGGCGAACCGCCGGCAGTCGGGCGACCCCGGGCTGGGCCTGCCCGACCCCGTCGCAATGGCAATTGCTCTGGACCCCACGGTCTGCACACGTCGTAGCCGTCATTACGTCGACATCGAGACACGCGGCGAGCTCACGCGCGGCATGTCGGTCGTGGATCCCTTGGGTGTGACGCACGACGAACGCAACGCGGACATCTGGCAGCCAGTGCGCGCGCGGGGCGCCGAGAATGCTCTCGTGTGCTGGGAGATCGACATCCCGCGCTGGAAGCAGTTGCTGTACGCCGCGCTGCGGGAGTCCTGAGTATGAGGTGCCGGACAGCATGAGTCGCCCACGCATCGTCGTGATCGGGAGCTCCAACACCGATCTCGTCGTCCGTGCCCGTCGCATTCCCGCTCCGGGCGAGACTGTCCTCGGCGGCTCCTACATGACTGCCGCCGGCGGCAAGGGAGCGAACCAAGCGGTTGCCGCGGCGCGTCTTGGCGCCGAGGTCGCCTTCGTCGGCCGAGTGGGGCGTGACACCTTCGGTGACGCCGCCCTTGCCGCACTGCGCGAGGAAGGCATCAACACCGAGCTCGTCGCGCGAGACGAGTCCGCTCCCTCTGGAGTGGCGTTGATCGTGGTGGACGAGCAGGGGGAGAATGCGATCGCGGTGGCGCCCGGCGCCAACGACCATCTCGGCGAGGCCGACGTCGACAGGGCGCGGGTGCGGATCGCTGCGGCCGATGCCGTCCTCCTCCAGCTCGAGACCCCGATTGCGACGGTGGCACACGCGGCGCAGGTCGCCCACGAGCTTGGGGTTCGCGTCATGCTGAATCCTGCGCCTGCCGAGCCGCTCGGCGGCGACCTCCTGGCCCACGTCACGGTGCTGACCCCCAATGAGGGTGAGGCCCGACTGCTCTCAGGCATGCGGGTCGACGACGCCGACTCCGCCGAACGGGCGGCGAGAGCGCTGTGCGGACGCGGGGTAGCCAACGTCGTGGTCACGATGGGTGCCGAGGGGGCCGTGTTCATGAGTGAATCCGGTGTTGGGCGAGTTGCCGGCGCATCGGTGCGAGCCGTCGACACGACCGCGGCGGGCGACGCGTTCACGGGAGCGCTGTCCTACGCGCTGGCAGCGGGCCGTCCGCTGTCAGACGCCGTGCGTTTCGCCTCTACGGCCGGCGCGCTCGCCGTGACGCGCGCCGGCGCGCAACCATCGCTCCCGACACGTGATGAGGTCGAGGCCTTTTCGCCGCCGGGGGAGCCTGAGCGCTGACCGGCCCGGTCGCGGTTTCCCGACCCGATGGTCCTGAGCCATCACCCCGCGGCCCCGACGACGATCCCGCGTTGGGGGAGGCGCACCGGCCGCCGTCGCGGTAGCTTACCGTCCCTGAACGGCCTCGGGCCGACGCCAATCCACCGTGCAAGGAACGACGGATCACCATGCCTGAAGAACTCTACACTCCCCAGCAGATCGAGCTGCGCGCGCGCGCGCGCGAGCTGGCCGAGACGGTCATGCGCCCCGTGGCGGCCAAGTACGATGTCGAGCAGACCTACCCGTGGGAGGTCCAACAAGCCATCAAGGCGGCGGAGCTTTCGGGGGTCTGGATCCCGAAGGAGTATGGCGGGCTTGGCGGAGGGGTCCTCGACCTGTGCATGGTGGTCGAGGAATTCTCACGGGCGTGCGGCGGCATGGGTGTGGGGTTCGCCGTCAATGCCCTCGGCTCGTTCCCCATTCTGGTGGGCGGTACTGACGAGCAGAAGGAGCGCTGGCTGCCTGGCATCGCGGCAGGCGAGCAGTTGATCGCTTTCGGTCTCTCCGAGAAGGCGTCGGGCTCCGACGCCGGGTCGATGACGACGCGCGCCGAGCGTGACGGCGACTGTTATGTCCTGAACGGCGAGAAGAAGTGGAACACGGGTGGTGCGGTCGCGTCGCTCAACACGATCTTCGCCGTGACCAACCCCGACCGCGGTGCGCGCGGCATCTCGGCGTTCATCGTGGAGAAGGACACTCCCGGATACCGCGTGGGCAAGCACGAAGACAAGATGGGGATCCGCTGCGTGCCCGTGGTGGAGATCCACCTCGAGCAGTGCCGCATCTCCGCGTCGAATCTGCTAGGCGGTGACGAGGGGCGTGGGTTCAAGCACGCGATGATCACGCTCGACCGGGCGCGCCCGGGAGTGGCGGCTCAGGCGGTGGGGCTCGCGCAGGGCGCTCTCGACCTCGCGACAAAGTACACGCACGAGCGGAAGCAGTTCGGCCAATCGGTGAGCTCGTTCCAGGGTATTCAGTGGATGTTGGCCGACATGGCGACGCAGATCGAGGGCGCACGCCAGCTGGTGCACTACGCGGCCCGGATCATCGACGCTGGCCACAAGAACATCACCAAGGCCTCGGCGATGTGTAAGCTCATGGCCACCGACGTGGCCATGCGGGTGACGACCGATGCCGTGCAGCTCTTCGGCGGGTATGGCTACTGCAAGGACTACCCAATCGAGAAGTTCATGCGCGACGCGAAGATCACCCAGATCTACGAGGGCACGAACCAGATCCAGCGGCTCGTCATCGCGCGGAACTTGCTCCGGGAGGCGGCGAGCGGCGCAGCCTGAGGCGCCGCTCCTCCAGACTCACTCCTTCCCAACCGGTACCCTCCGCGTCTAGCTTGTCCGGTGACAGGGGTGCCCGCCGATCTCGCGGCGGGCTGAGATCACACCCTTTGAACCTGATCCGGCTCGGACCGGCGGAGGGAGTCGCAATGTCGCAGGAATCCTGCCCCACCCAAATGTATGCTGCCCGTCAGGGCGAGATTACCGACGCCATGCGGTTCGTCGCCGCACGCGAGGAGCTGGAGCCCGAGCTGGTTCGGAGCGAGGTTGCCAGCGGTCGGCTGATCATTCCCGCCAACGTGCACCACCTGGTCGGCACGCTCGAGCCCATGGCGATCGGCAAGGTCGCGCGCGTCAAGATCAACGCCAACATCGGCAACTCCGCCGTCTCTTCGTCGATCGACGAGGAGGTCGGAAAGCTCGAGCTTGCCGTGCAGTACGGGGCCGACACGGTGATGGATCTCTCTACGGGGAGCGACATCGACGCGACGCGCGAGGCGATCATTGCTCACGCAACGGTGCCGGTGGGGACGGTGCCGATCTACCAGGCGGTGCTCGAGGTCGACGAGACGCCGGACCTCACCGCGCAGGGGCTTCTCGACGTGATCGAGCGCCAGGCGCAGCAGGGCGTCGACTACATGACGATCCACGCGGGGATCTTGCTCGGGCATCTCCCGCTCGTCCACGGGCGGGCGACCGGAATCGTGAGCCGTGGCGGCTCCTTGCTCGCCGTGTGGATGATGGCGCACCGCCGCGAGAATCCGCTCTACGAGCAGTACGAGGATGTCTTAGAGATCCTGCGCCGCTACGACGTGACCATCTCGCTGGGCGACTCACTGCGGCCGGGCTCGATTCACGACGCGAGCGACCGGGCACAGTTCGCGGAGCTCGAGACGCTGGGGGAGCTCACGCGACGCGCCTGGGCGCGCGACGTCCAGGTGATGGTCGAGGGTCCGGGCCACATCCCGATGCAACAGATCGAGATGAACGTACGGAAGCAGAAGGAGATTTGCGACGGGGCGCCGTTCTACACGCTGGGGCCCTTGGTGACCGACGTGGCGCCGGGGTACGACCACATCACGAGCGCGATCGGCGCCGCAATGATCGGTTGGCACGGTGCCGACATGCTTTGCTACGTGACACCCAAGGAGCACCTCGGCCTCCCGAACGCGGCGGACGTGCGCGAGGGGGTCATCGCCTACAAGATCGCGGCGCACGCGGCCGACATCGCCCGTGGCCGGAATGGGGCGACCGACCGAGACGACGCGCTGTCACGCGCGCGCTATGCGTTCGACTGGAACGAGCAGTTTCGGCTGAGTCTCGATCCCGAGCGGGCACGAGAGTATCACGACGAGGCGCTGCCGGCCGAGTACTTCAAGAGCGCTGAGTTTTGCGCGATGTGCGGGCCCAAGTTCTGCTCGATGCACCACTCGCGCACGCTCGACGACATGCTGGCCGATCTCGCCGCGGAACACGCCGGCCGCCCCGACTGACGTTCGCCAACTGCCCCGAGCCCGGGAAGGGACGGTGTCTCCCACGTCCTCCACCGTCTTCGACCGTCCTTCCCCGTCTTAGACCGTCGTTCACTTCCTTCTCACCACGACCGCAAGCAGCCCCATCACGAGCAGGCCGACCACCAGCATGATCATTATCGGCGGGGGCCCGCCCTCACTTCCGGCGTTTCGGAACAGCATGAACCCAACCGCGGCCACGAGCAGCACCAAGCCGAGTCCGAGCGAGACGGCGAAAGCTGGGACCGGGGCGGCCCGGGTTTGTCGTGCCACCAGGTGGAGCGCCTGGCGAATGTCAGTCGGGTTGGTGTCGGGGAACCGGCGTCCAAACTCCTCGATCTCCTGGGCGAGCGATGCGGCCAACTCGTGGGCCCGTGGTGAGGGCGGCGGTGGCGTCGGGACTGGGATGAACACCATGGGCAGTGGCCTCCGAGAAGCGTGGGTCGTGCGATCGCGGCCAGGCGGTGGCGTGTGCCGCCACCAGCACAGTGGCAGACTGAGCGTGAAGCGAGGGTGAAGATGGAGTGAATCGGGTTCGACCCGGGCGCTGAACGCCGGCCGCTACGGCGTTCGTCCAAAGGCGAACACGGTGCGTGATCGGTACTCCTCGCCAGGCACGAGTATGGTAGAGGGGAACGCCGATTGATTCGGCGAGTCGGGGAAATGCTGCGTCTCGAGACAGAACCCGGTGCGGAGGCCGTACACCCGTCCTGCCTTCCCCGTGATGCTGCCGTCCAGGAAGTTGCCCGAATAGAACTGGAGCCCCGGCTCCGTCGTGTAGACGTCGACCCTGCGACCGGTGCGCGGATGCTCGACCCTCGCCGCATGGAACAGCGATCCTTCGACGTCTCCCGCGTCGAGCACGAAGTTGTGGTCGTACCCCCCGCCGCGCTGCAGCTGCTCGTCCGGCACATCGATCCGTGAGCCGATCGGCGCAGGCTCCCGAAAATCGAACGGTGTGCCGTCGACCGCCGCGAACGTGCCGGTCGGGATCAGCGTCGAATCCACCGGCGTGTAGCGCGAAGCATGGATCGTGAGCACATGATCGAGCACGTCGCCCACCGGCTCGCTGTGACCCGCGAGGTTGAAGTAGCTGTGCTGCGACAGGTTGAGCGGCGTCGCGCGATCCGTGGTCGCCAGGTAATCCACGACGAGGCGATCGTCCGGCGCGAGGCGATACGACACCTGGATGGAGGCCGTCCCCGGGTACCCCTCCGTCCCCTCGGGACTCACATGAGTCAAGGTCACGCCGACACCGCTGTCGGTCTCGAGCGGCTCGGCCTCCCAGAGGACCTTGTCGAATCCCTCAACGCCGCCATGCAAGTGATTGGGACCATCGTTCTGGGCGAGCGTGTACGTCACGCCGTTCAGCGTGAACTGCCCCCCGGCGATCCGGTTGGCGTACCGTCCCACGATCGCGCCGAAGTACGGCGAGCTACTGAGATATCCGGCGAGATCGTCGTAGCCCAGCACGACGTCGTCCAGACGGCCGTCCCGGTCCGGCGTTCGCACGCTCACGATGATCGCTCCGTACGTAACGACGCTCAGCTCGATGCCGTTGGCGTTGGTGAGCGTATAGCGCTCGACCACCTCGCCGCTGGGGAGTACGCCGAAGGTGTCCACAGCCATGGTGTCGGACATTGCTCGTTGCCTTTCCGGTGCACAGGCGCATAGCCACACGGCCGCGAGAAGGCGTGCGCTCTTGAGACCCTTCATGGTTCTCGCTCCCAGATCATGAGCTCCGTCACCGCCGCATACGAGGGCAGGTCGTGGTCGACCACGATCCGCACACGACCCGTTTCCACCTGCTCGAACACGACTCGATTCATTGCCCAGGCCGTCGGCTGCGTTGGGCGACGCGAGCGCTCAACGACCCCAACCCATTCCCGGCCGTTCCAGGTCTCGACGGCGTAGACCGCCGGCGCAGCCAGCCCGCGGTCGCCATAAAAATAGACGTCGAGCGCGCCAACGGTTCGCGTTCCCTGGAGCTCGAGCACGACCCAATCGCGCGTGTTGGGCGATCCGCGAGCAGACCATCGATTGCGCGAGTACCGTGTGAATCCGACCTGCATGTCCGTCACGTGGTCCACCTCATCGCCAGGCGACGTGAAGGACGCCGTGACCGTCGCGCCATGTGCGAGATTGCGACTCGAGGTGGCCGGCTCCGCGAGCGGCAACGGCGCGTGACCCCACACCTCCAGCTCCGACAGCCCGGTGGCGGCACCGCCTCGGTGCACGAAGTGCACCCGAAGCTTGCTCGCGCGCACGGGATCGACCGTCATCCTGTTTGCACGTCGCGCAGCTGGCGTTTCCGGAGAGCGCCGCCCGTCCAGCTTCACCCACCGGTCGACCATCCACGCCTCGACATCGTAGCGCTCGGGCGGCACGATGCTGTCCCCGTCCTCGACGAAATACAGCGCCAGCGACTCCACAGCGCGCTCGACGCCGAAGTCCACCTCGAACCAGTCCATGGCACTGTCGGATCCCACGGTGGTCCACCGATTCGGTGGCGCGGCGTGGTACCAGACGTTGCCGTCGACGGCGTAGAACGGCGGTGTCGTCGGCGCGCTGTACGACGCCGTGGCCAGGGGGAACGTGCGATCGTTGTTCACCGCGAAGTTGTGCGGCCGATCAATCGAGTCGGGTACGATCGGCGGCCCGAGGTGCGCCACAACGCGCTGGACCTCGGATGAGTTGGCCACGACGTGCCCGTTGACGAGCAGCGTGAGCCCCTGCCCTTTCCCGTAGCGCCGCCCGTCGCGATCCCACACGATCGCAACGTCGTAGCCGTGATACTCCACGCCATCGAGCGCGGCGTAGTCCCACTCGTCCGGGATGAGCGGGTTCACTTCGAGCGAGTCGTCGGCGCGAGGCCGGAGCCCCATGAGCCCTGTGACGATCAGATCGACATACGCGGAATGCAGGTAGTGCTCGCTGTGATAGAAGGTGTTGTGCCCTTCCCACGAGCCAGTGAGCGGATTGGCCGCCTCCGCGACATAGGGTCGTCCGTTCAGCCGCTGGTCTCGTGTGTAGGTCTCCAGCAATGCGACGTAGTCCGTCTTCGTTACCCACGGTTGCTGGTAGTCGTTGAGCAGGTTCGCAAGCGCCACGAGCGTCTGTGTCGTGGCATAGGGCCACTGGTTGCCGCTCCATATGCAGCATCGATCCGAGATCAAGAACTGGGGATCGTGGCGCTCGACCGTCGTGGGCCCAAACGGCGCCGCGAAGTATGCCGTGTCCATGAGGAAGCGCCACGCCACCTCGTACCCGGAGTCCGGCAGGTTGAACTGCCACGGAACGTAACCCAGCAGCTCGCGACCGCGCCCGCTGCCGGCATGCGGTCCCGTTTGGTAAGTCAGGCTGCGAGCGCGAACCCCATGCAACTCGTCGTTGGCGAACTGGTGGAAGAAGAATTCGCGGGCGGGGTCCCACAGCTCTTCTTGCACGCGCAGCTTGAGCTCGCGGGCTCGGTCGGCATAGCGCTCTGACGTCACGGAATCACCGAGCAGCGCGGCCGTCTGGGCGATCGCCCGCGCATCGGCATACAGGTAGGAGTTGAGGGTGGGCCGGTAGCCCTCGGCGCCCGCGAACGTGTCGGCGGTGAGCCGGCTGTTGATGTTGGTCTCCATCCCGTCGTGCATGCCGTCCCAGCGAAACATCCGGTGCGCCGGATCCCAGTGTTCGTCGATCCATCCCTGGTACTGCCGCACCATGTGCGGCAGAACGGTCTCCAGAAAGCGTGCATCTCCGTGCACCAGGTAGGTGGCCCACATCGCGTCGCCGTACCAGTTGCTGTAGCTCCTGGGCTCGGCGCCAGGGGTCTCGAACCAATACCGAGCGAAGTCCTCGACGATGCGGCGATCTTTGAGCCATCGTATTTCGTAGAACTGATGGCCAAGCGGGCAACTGATCGCTCCGTAGGTGCCGGACCAAAACGGCCGGTCGATGAATTCAGTGAGCGTGTAGCCGGTCTCGGGGGAGCCGTAGACGAGATGCTTGGTCACGACCTCCCATCGGTAGTAGTAGGTGGCGTCGATCTCGGGGTTGGGGGACTCGAAGAACGGGATCTTCGCTTCGTACCATTCCCAATCCTGGTTGTCCCACCACTGCTGGCGTTCGAGAAGCTCCCGACGATCGAGAATCGGGTCGGTCGAGCAAGCTGCGACGATGCAGAAGAGCGCGACGGCAGGCAGACGATCCTGAGTACGCATGGCAGCGGGAATGTGTAGGCAGAGCGTCAGCCTCACCAGTGGAACGAGACGGTTGAGATCTCCCACGGTGCTCGACTCTGGACTCTCGCCTCGACCGCCCCTGACCGCCTCGGACCGCCCCGGACCGCCCCGACCCCGCCTGGACACTGCGCGCCACCTGGCGGATATTCGCGTCGAGACCCTGGAGAAAACGACCGTGCTCATTCCGACCATGCTGCTTCTGTTGTCGCCCATCCCGGCCCCGCAGGGCGATTCCACGGCACTCACCGTGCCCAAGTTCCCAATCGCCTCGTCGGCGCTAGACCTGCGCGGCGACGTGCGCCCCTACCAGTACGTCGGAGTCATTGGCCGCCAGGCGGCGTGGCTCGGCGTCGAGACAGGGGCAGCCGAGCTGTGGGTGCACCCGATCAAGCTGGCTAGCGACTTCCAACTGGATTTTCGCATCCCCGACTATGTCGAGCCCATTCGAGGCGCCGCCGTGGCTCGCACCGTCGAGGTCCGCCCCGAGCTCACGACCATCACCTACACGCACGCCACCTTCACCGTGCGCCAGCACATCCTGACTCCACTCCACGACCCCGGCATCTTGCTGCTGCTCGACGTGGACACGTTCCGCCCTCTCGAGATCGTGGTGAGCTTCCGGACCGTGTTCCAGTACGCATGGCCCGGCGCGTTCGGCGGTCAGTATACCTTCTGGAACGCCCAGGAAAGGGCGTTCGTCATGTCGGAGAGCCAGCGGCGCAGGAATGCCGTTCTCGGATCCCCCTGGGCGGGGTTGGCGTCGTCGCATCCCGCCCACATGCTGGCCGACGCGCCCAACACGCTCACGATTCCGGTGGACACGGCCCGTGCGCAGCGCGAGTTCATCCCGATCGCGATCGCCGCCGGCATCGCTCCACGCGACTCGGTACTAGACACGTACCGCCGGATCATCGCGCACGCGGAAGACCTCTACGCCGAGCGGCGTTCCCATACAGAGGAGCTGCTCGCCACCACCGCGTCGATCGACACGCCGGACGACGTGCTCGACCTGGCACTCGCGTGGTCCAAAGTGAACCTCGATGAGCAGCTCGTCTGTAACCCAGATCTCGGCTGCGGCCTCGTCGCGGGCTGGGGCACCTCGGGGGTGAGCACGCGTCCGGGATTCGGATGGTTCTTCGGCGGTGACGCCGCCATCAACACGTTCGCCATGGATGCGACGGCGCAGTGGGACCCGGTCGCACAGGGGCTCCGATTCCTGGCGAAGTACCAGCGCGACGACGGCAAGATCACCCACGAGATCTCGCAGAGTGCCGGGCGCATATCGTGGTTCACCGAGTTCCCGTATGCGTTCTACCACGCCGATACGACGCCGTACTGGATCGTGGCCGTCTGGCGGTACTGGCGCGCAAGCGGTGACGACTCGCTGGTGCGCGACCTCTGGCCCGCGATCCAGCGGGCGTATGCGTGGTGCCTGACGACCGAGACCGATGGCGACGGCATCATCGAGAACACGACCGGCGGGACGGGCGCCATCGAAGTCGGAGCCATCGGCGAGGCGCTCCACCAGGACATCTACCTCGCCGGGGTATGGATTCAAGCCCTTACCGCAATGGAAGAATTGGCTCGCTTCGCCGGCGATGCCGAGGTCGCGCGCGATGCGCGACGTCTGTATGCCACTGCCTCGGCGACGCTGAACGAATCGTATTGGCGGGAGCAGGACGGCCATCATGCCTTCGGCATCCTTCAATCGGGCGGCACGAACGACAACCTCACCGTCTGGCCCGCCACGGCGGCGGCCTTTGGGTTGCTCGACTCGACACGCGCCGTCGCGACACTGTGGAAACTCGCCACCGACTCGATCAGCGCCGACTGGGGCGCCCGCATGTTGTCCACTGGCAGTGACCTGTACGATCCCGTGCACTACAACATGGGTGCCGTGTGGCCGTTCGTGACCGGGTTCGTGAGTTGGGGCCAGTACAACTACCGCCGGCCGTGGGCCGGGTACCCCTTGGTTGATGCGCTCAAGCAGATGACCTTCGACTGGGCGCGTGGCCGGCATCCGGAGCTGCTCTCGGGACGCTACTACCGGCCGCTCGACGAGGCGGTCCCGCACCAGTTCTTCGCCACGTCGATGCTGGTGTCGCCGTTGATGTTGGGCGTTGTCGGATGGGACCCCGACGCCCCGCAGCGGAGGGCGCGGCTCGCTCCTCAGCTTCCCCCGCAGTGGGATCACGTAGCTGTGCGGAATCTCCGCGTGGGGCCCACCGCGATCGATGCGCAGTTCGAGCAATCGGACGGCCGGTTCGCCGCCACGGTCCAGGCTCGCGGTCCTGCCGTCTCGCTCGAGCTCGCTGTACCGATCCCACCGGGCGCGCGAAACGTCCGATCGGACACTCCCGCCACTTCAAGCAACGACCGACTGTACGTCGTCACCGTGAGTCCCTCGGACGAACCGATTCGCGTCGTGGTCGAGTGGGACGGCGGCCTCCAAGTCGCGCCGCCGACGATGGACCTCGAGCCGGGCCAGCCGAGCAGTGGGGTGCGCGTCTTGGACTTCCGGTATGCGAACGACCGTTGGCTGCTGACCGTGGAAGGCGAGCGGAGCCGCCGCTACGCGCTCCGCCTGCACGGTGCGCAGGTCACCGACCTCACCGGCGCCACGCTCGGCGCACGCCACGGTCGTGTAACCACGATCGATGTGACGATGTCACCCGGCACGGGCCGCGAGGTGAAGGAGATCACGCTCAAGAGTAGATGAACCGGATTCCCCTCGACCGTCCTCGACCGTCCTCGACCGTCTTCGTCCGTCTTCGTCCGTCTTAGACTCTCACGTCGCCCCATCCACCGCGCGCTTCATCTGCTCGACCCAATTCGGCACGACGCGCAGGAAGGCCGCCGTTTGGCGCGCGGGGCCCTGGACGTAGATCAAGCCGCCATCCGGCGTAATGGTGTAAGACTGGCCGGGAGTGCCGGTGAATCGGGGGTCGCTGAACCACGGGCGCGGCTCCCCAATCGGCGGATCGGCCGAGGGGTTTACGGTGACGAGATACCACGTGGGCACGCCGGAGTAGTCGGAGATGAGAAAGGCTGTCGGCGAGAGCCACTGCGGGTCTTCGCGGTCCACGCTCACTTGGTAGCGGCGGTCCAGTGCGGGAAGCGGTGACAGCCACAATCTCAGGAGATCTTTCGAGTTGTAGGCCAGCCACTTCCCATCCGGTGAAGGCATCGGGAACGACGCATCGTCGAGCAGCGTGTCGAGGGTCGGTGGATCGGTCTTGAGGTCGAGCGCGAGCGTTTGGCCCACGTCCCAGCCGCCGCCGATCAGGACGTCGTCCTCCCAGTATGCCATCGGTGCGAACTCAACGCCCCGGAGCAGCGTGTCAGGTGGGGCGGTCTCGGTGGGGGAGCCAACGACGAGCGCGCTGTCTGTCTCCACCCACGTGATCAGGCGCTCGCCGCCCGGCGTCCACAGCAGCTCGCCGATATACGAGTCGCGGAGCCAGACCTGCCGCTGGCCGGTGGCCAGGTCGTACACCCGGAGCTCCTGCTCGCGGACGCCCTCGACCACGGCTGCGAGCCAGCGGCCTTCACGCGTGATGTCGTAGCGCAGAAACGCAGCTGGTTCGGGTGACAACCGAGTGACTCCGCGTCCATCGTACTTCACGAGCCACCCGACCTCGGCGTTCTCGCCCGGCGTGTAGATGAGCGTGCCCGAGGCGGTGATGTCGTACTGACCGGAGCCGAAGTATCCCTGGGCCCGCCGCACACCCGACACCATCGTGACTGACCGGCCCACCGTGCCCGCCGCGAGATCGACCGACGTGGCGCGGAGATCGCCGGCCACCGACATGTAGACGAGATACTTCTCGTCCACCAGCCGGAAATGCGCACCGCGTAGCCCACCCCCGGTCGTGTCGCCGGCGGGGGTGAGATTGGCCCACGAGCTGTCGCGTGGATCCACGATGTACGCGTTTTTCGATCCGCCGCCGCCGCAGAGCAGTCGCGTGCCATCGGGCAGGGGCTGCGCCAGGATGCAGTACGGCACCGGCCCGCTCTCGATTTCGCCACCCTCCGAGTCCAGCAAGCGAAGACGCGCCCCGTCGCCCCCCACGAAGAGCAGCGTTGTACTCGACGCCCAGCGGAGACTTCCGAAGAGACCCTCCGCGATCGTCCGTGCCGTACCGCCGGCAATGGGAACGATCCGAACGGCCCCGTTCGCAATGAACGCGACTTCATCTCCAGCCGGTGATACCGCCGGTCGCATGGCCCCTTCCGTCCCCAAGATAGGCCGGACGGTCTCGTCGATGAGGCTCCGGTACCAGAGCTCCTGTGTGCTGTCGCGCCTGGCGACGTACACGACGAAGTCAGCCGCCGGCGAGCCGGCGAGACCGATCGTCGCACCGAGTGAGACCGGTGCGCTGTCTGGCAAGCCGACGTCGTAGGTCGCGGGACCCGTGTTGACCGGACCACGCGACAGCGCCCAGCCGGCAGCAATGATGGCGACGAGAGCGACGCCCACCGACGAGATGGCCGCCAGTTTCCACGGTTGGGGTCGTGCCGTCGGCGGATCGACGGCAGTGACCGTGAACGCCGGATTGGCCAAGGCATCGGCGAACGCCGCGGCCGTGCCGAAGCGATCCGCCGGCATCTTGTGCAACGCTTTCGCGATGGCGGCCGTCACGTGGGGCGGCACGGTGTCGCGAGCCGCCGTCACCGGCGGTGCCTTCTCCGTAATGACCTTCGCCACGACCGCCTGCGCCGTCGTCCCCGTATACGGTGGGTCACCCGCCAACATCTCATAGAGCATCGCCCCCAACGAGTAGACGTCGCTGCGCGCGTCGAGCTCCCGATCCCCCATCGCCTGTTCGGGGCTCATGTAATGCGGGGTCCCGATCGACAGCCCGGTCTCGGTGAGCCGCGTCCCGCTCGCTTGACTCACGGCCAACGCGATCCCGAAATCGGCTACCAGCGCCTGACCGTCGTGCAGCAACACGTTCTCGGGCTTGATATCTCGATGGATGACTCCCTGCCGGTGGGCGTAGTCGAGCGCCGAGGCCACCGAGCGGGTGATCTCGATCGCGTCCTCGATCGCGAGCTGCCGCTCGCGCTTCAGCTTGTCGCGCAGCGTGTCGCCCTCGACGTAGGGCATGACGTAATAGAGGAACGAGTCTGCTTCTCCCGAGTCGTGCAGGGGCAGGATGTGCGGGTGTTGCAGGTTCGCCGTGACTTTGATCTCCTGCAGAAACCGCTCGGCGCCAATCACGGCTGCCAGCTCGGGCCGCAGCACCTTGAGGGCGACCTTGCGGTCGTGCTTCACGTCCTGAGCGAGGTAGACGGTCGCCATGCCACCCTCACCCAAGTGACGCTCGATCCGGTATTGATCGGCGAGGGCACTCGTGAGTCGCGCGGGAAGTTCAGTCATGACAGCAAAGATGTGGACGGGCCCTCGATCGCGCGAGGTGCGCTTCCTCCTCGTCCGTCCTCCACCGTTCTCGACCGTCTTTCACCATCTTCTCACCCAACACAATGGCGATTACCCTTTGATCGTCCCGTCCCAAGGGTCTCGACGATGAGAACGGTACGCATGGCGCTGATGGCGGCCTCGCTGCTCATACTCCTCCCACTGCCGGTGCAGCCGCAAGATTCGCCCGCCGCTGCGGCACGACCCGCAGCGCCCGCGGTCGCACCCGAGCGGGAGCGGCTCTCGGTGACCTCGCACGCCGTTCGGATCGGTGGGCAGGACGTGCGCTACACAGCCACCGCCGGCACGCTTCTCCTCGAGGACGAGGCCGGCGCGCCCAAGGCACAGGCGTTCTTCGTCGCCTATACACGCGAGGGGACGAGCGACATCGCACGGCGGCCGATCACCTTCGCCTACAACGGCGGGCCCGGCTCGGCCTCCATCTGGCTTCATATGGGTGCGCTCGGCCCCCGCCGCGTGCAAATGGCCGAAGACGGCTTCCAACCCGGCCCGCCCTACCGCCTTGTCGACAACGAGCAGTCGATCATCGATGTCACCGATCTCGTCATGATCGACCCGGTCATGACCGGCTACAGCCGTCCCGTCCCCGGCGAGGACAAGAAGCAGTTCCACGGCGTGAACGAAGACCTGAAGTGGGTGGGCGAGTTCATCCGCCGCTACCTGAGCCGATTCAACCGCTGGCGCTCACCCAAGTTCCTCCTCGGCGAGAGCTACGGGACGTTTCGCTCGGCGGGTCTCGCACCGGTCTTACAGCGGCGTGGAATCGAGCTCAACGGCATCGTGCTCGTCTCGTCGGTGCTCGACTTCGCGACCCTGCGATCCAACGAAGGGAACGACCTCCCGTTCATCACGTTTCTTCCGACCTACACGGCCACTGCGTGGTATCACAATCGCCTGGCACCCGAGCTGCAGGCCGACTTCGGCGCGGCACTCGACCAGTCGAGAGCCTTCGCCATCGGCGAGTTTGCATCGGCCTTGGTCAAGGGAAACATGCTGAGCCTGGCTGAGCGACGGAGCGTGGCGGAGAGCGTAGCACAGCTCACCGGCGTCTCGGCGGAGTTCGTCGAGCGTGCCAATCTGCGCGTCGACCCCGCTCGGTTCCGGAAAGAGCTCCTGAGGGACCAGCGGCTCGTGACCGGCCGACTCGACAGCCGCTACACGGCCATGGACGCCGATGCCGCTGGTGAGCGTCAGGAGTTCGATCCCTCGAACCACGCCCTCGGAGGCGCCTACACCGCGATGTTCGTCGACTATGTGAGCCGAGAGCTGGGGTACCAGTCGGACCTCGTGTACTACACGTCAGGTCAAGTGCGCCCCTGGAACTACGGCGACTACACGAATCGCTACGCCACGCAGGTGGATGCGCTCCGGGGCGCGATGGCCCGCAACCCGTATCTGAAGATCCTCGTCACCAACGGCTACTACGACATGGCCACGCCGTTCTTCGGGACGGAGTACACCTTCGCGCACCTCGCCTGGGAGCCGTCGTACACCGATCGCGTGACGATGACCTACTACGAGGGCGGGCACATGATGTACATCATCGAGCGCGAGCTCGCGGCGTTCAAGCAGGACATCGCGCGGTTCATCGACTCGGCGCTCCCGCCGCGGGCCGTCACGACTCGCGACTGACGCGGTCCCCCTCGGTTGCCCGGCGATCGAGGCTCCAGGCGCCCCCGCCCCGGCGGATCAGGTAGGCGTTCATCGCGATCACTGCGAGTGGAACGATCGGCTCGTTCGGCTGGAGCGGAAAGCGCGACGGATCGTCCACGACGAGGTGCACGCCCGTGATTGGCATCTCCTACCTCCCGTCTCAGTGCTGCAGGACTCGGGTACGTCTGGTGCTCCCAACGGTTCCGGCTCGTCTTGAAGTTCCTGTCACGCTCAAATCCGGTCCCAGTCCCAAATCGCATATGCCGTCTTCTTGTCGACCGGGTGACCGGACTGTTTGAGCGTGAGCAGGATACTCCCGCGATGATGGCTCTCGTGCGCAATGAAGTACCCTAGGTAGGGCACGAGGCCTCGTTTGAACGTGCGTACCCCGGGAGCGCCCTCACTTGCCAGCCGGATCAGCTCCTCGATGCGTTGCGCTGAGTCCTGTAGCGCCCCCGAGAGCGTCGAGCGATCGGGCTCGTCGTGCGTCTCGAAGAGGTGAGCCCCCCTTGGCCAGCGCGTTCGCTCGCCGCTCCAGATGCCAGATCCGGTTGTTGTGAATGTGAGCGAACTGCCGGACGACGTTCCGTCCGCCGCGACGCGACAGCGTACAGCGCATCCCCTCGTCGCTGATCCGCTCGACGAGGAGCAGGTTGACACGGTTGTTGATCCGCCACGCCTCGAGAATCTCGTCGGTCATGAGTGCGCCCTCGTGGGAAGGGGCTGTGTGTGTCTGTGTCAAGGACGGTCGAAGACGGTCGAAGACGGTCAAGGACGGTCAAGGACGGTCCAAGACGGGAAAGCACCTCAGGTAAGCAGCCGGACGGCCATCGCCAAGAGCGCGATTCCCACCACGATCCTAATCGGGCGCTCCCCGCCTCGGACAGCCACTCGCGTGGCCACGAGCGCGCCGGAGGCGTTGCCCACGGCCAGCGCGCCGGCCGTGGTCCATGCCACGTTCGCGGTCACGACGAACACGACGAGCGCCGGGACGCTGAAGACCAGCACGACGAGCACCTTGTGCATGTTCGTGCGCACGAGATCGAGCCCCAGGAGCTGGTGCAGCACGAGCATGATCAGGAACCCGACTCCGGCCTGGATGAATCCGCCGTAGAAGCCGATCCCGAAGAAGGCGAGCAAGGCAAGTGCTCGTACGGTGCCACTCGGCACACCGGCTGCGCCTCCTCGACGAGCCGGGAACAGCAACCCGACCACGGCCAGGACGAGCACTCCCGCGAGGATCGCGCGAAATGTCGTTTCGTCCACGCGCACGGCGAGCCACGCGCCGGCGATCGCCCCTGGAACGGTCGCCAAGGCGAAGCGCGCACCGGTCCGAAAGTCGGCGTACCCCTGGCGCCGGAAGCTCCCAACCGCGGCTACGTTTTGCACGAGAATCGCGAAGCGGTTCGTTCCGTTCGCCGTCGCGACGGGCAGGCCGAGGAAGATGAGGACGGGGAGCGTGAGCAATGAGCCGCCTCCGGCCATCACGTTGACGAACCCGGCAATGAGGCCGACGGCAAAGACGCCGAGATGGAAGAGCATGGCGGGCCGTCAGCGCCGTGGGCTCTCGAGCTCTTCGAACCAGTTCAATACGAGGACGATCTCGGCGGCCTCGGCAGCGGTGCTGATCATCACGAAGCGCTGATCTCCGTCAGGTTGCGAGCAGCCAGGAGGTGTGCGCATTCGTCGGTTGAGACAACGCGTCCGCAAGATAGGGACCGCTCCGACTGATTGCGAGGCTCCCTGCCCCCTTCAGCTCCGCGTCTGTTTGGCCCCGTTCGCGCGGTGATGATCCGGACGAATCGAGGGCAGCTCTTAGGGTGTTGCAATGAGTTGCTCTCGTCCTCCACTCGGAGCTATGCTATGGCCATGCTGCAGACTCGACGCCAGTGGACCCGAGAGGAGGTGCTCGCACTCCCAGACGATCGCAACCGGTACGAGTTGGTCGCCGGCGAGCTGCTCGTGACCCCATCCCCACGGGCCGTCCATCAGGACGCTGTCACCTCCCTTTTTCGACTCATCGATCCCTACGTCAGCGACCACCACATTGGACATGTCTCTCTCGCACCAGCGGATCTCGAGCTGAGACCTGGCGAGATCTATCAGCCGGACCTCTTCGTCGTCCCGTGGGTCGACGGACGAAAGCCGCGTCAGTGGCGCGAGTACGGTGTTCCTCTCCTAGTCGTGGAGATCTCCTCTCCCTCGACGGCTCGCTATGATCGCGTGGTCAAGCGGTCCGCATTCCAGAGTGCAGCGGTCTCGGAGTACTGGATCGCGGACATCGACGCGCGCCTGTTCGAACGGTGGCGGCCCGATGACACGCGGCCCGAGATCGCCCTCGAGCAGTTGGTCTGGCATCCGGATCCTGCTCCAGAGGCGCTCACGGTCGATCTCCATCAATACTTCGCCAACGTCTGGGCATAGCGCGATCCACGCTGGGGTGACCGCTCACGCCGCCGCCGAGCTATCATATCCCCCATGCCTGAAACGCCCCCCGTCGACTCCCGGACTCTGAGCGTCTGGACCCACCACCTGAGGGACGAGGCCGACGCGGCCTTTCTCTACCGGGTCCTCGCCACGCTGGAACCCCGCGAGCAGCAGAAGGAGCTCTACGAAGAGCTCGCCGGGGTCGAAGACCGCCACGCCGCACTCTGGCGCCGTCTCCTTGCCCAGCACGGGGTGGAGATCGCGCTGCCAACACCCTCGGTCAAAGCGCGGATCACCGCGCGCGTTGCGCGCCGGTTCGGCCCGTCGCTCCTTCTCCCGTTGCTCCTCCGCGAGGAGGGGAACGAGGTGCGAGGCTACCTCGCTCTTCATCGCGAGACCCAACCCGGGCCGGTCAAAGACTCGGCGCTCACCCTCGCGCGCGAGTCAGCGGGCCACGCCGAAACGCTCAAAGAGATCGCCGGCGTCGAGGGGGAGCCGTGGCACCGGACCGAGTCGGGCGGATTCTTGCGGAACGTGGTCTACGGATTCAACGATGGACTCACGGCCAACTTCGGACTCGTGGCGGGCGTGATCGGCGCCTCGGTCGACACGCGCATCGTGCTTGTGACCGGCATCGCGGGCGTATTCGCCGATGCGCTGTCGATGGGATCGTCAGGCTACCTCGCGGCAAAGAGCGAACAAGAGGTCTACGCGCACGAGATCACCATGGAGCGTGACGAGATCCGGATGATGCCGGAAGTCGAAGAAGAGGAGCTCGCTCTACTCTACGAGGTGAAGGGCGTCGAGCCCGAGCGCGCACGGAGCATGGCGCACGACATCATGCGCGATCCCGAGCGCGCGCTCGCCGAGAAGGTGCGCGAGGAGTTGAAGATCGGCGAGGCACACGCGACGCCGTTTCGGGAAGGGTGGATCACGGGCCTGGCTACGGCTGTCGGTGCCCTGATTCCGGTCGCCCCATTCTTCTTCTTCGAGACCGCTCTCGCGATCTGGACGGCGTTTGCGATCGCGATGCTCTCCCACTTCGGCGTCGGGGCTGCACGGAGTTTCTTCACCGGCCGTGGCATCGTGCGCAGCGGGCTCGACATGTTCGTCGTAGGCCTGGGTGTCGCCGTCGTTGGCTACTTCGTCGGCGATCTGGTCAGCAGGTGGCTTCTCTAGCGACGCGCATGCCCCATCTCGACGCGCCAGGGCACGCAGTCAACGAGTCCCACCCTCCAACACGAGCTCGATCACCATGAAGACGGGACGGTGGTCCGACGCCATTCGCTCGTCGATCACCCGATACTCGAGCACACGAAAGGCAGGGGCTGGCCTGATCAAGATGTAATCGATCTCGACACGTGGCTGGTCGGCGGGAAACGTCAGATTGCCGCCATCGGGCTTGGCGGGAAACTCCCAATGCGCGGCGAGTAGCTGCATGACCGGGTCATCGGGGGTCGAGTTGAAGTCGCCCACGAGGAGGACCGGCGCGCGCTCGTCTCGGAACACTTCGACGACCCGTTGGGCCTGCGCGAGCCGCTGCGCGGCGGTCTCGTACAGATGGATCCCCGCGAAGATGATCGGCGGTGCCTCCGGCCCGGGGCGTATCCTAGCGGCCAGCGTGGTGCGGGGCTCGGTGCCCTCGGGCAGGCGGTGGTTCTCGTACGCCAAGATCGGACTGGCCGAGAGGACGGCCATTCCGTATTGACCGCCGTCGTAATCCATGAATGCGCCGAACGCGTGGTGCTCGAGCCCGGTCAGACGTGCGAGCTCACGAGCCTGGTCCACCCCATCCGTGCGAGCCGCTCCGCGGTCGACCTCCTGGAGGAGCACGACATCAGGCTCGAGCGATCGGATGACCGTGCTGGTCCGCACGAGGTCGAGCCGCCCGTCCATCCCCGCCCCGTGGCGAATATTGTAGGCGAGGACGCGGACTGTAGACTGCGCCGCGAGACCTGATGGCAGGAGCAGCGACGAGAGGAGGGCAAGCCCTGCGAGTGAGGCGCGACGGGTCCGGACGATCAGCGCGCCTCCGCCAACCGCGCGACGGCATCCCGGAAGAGCTCGCGCACCGGGTGACCCGTGAGCAGTTCCGCGCCGTCCGGCGCGGCCACCCACCGGCGATCCCGCGCCCGCTGCTCCTGCCATGTGTCAGCGGCCTCGGTCACCCGCATGAGATACACGTCGACTGTGAGGGCTCTTCCCCCTTTGGCGTACTCGTAGCGTCCGAGCGACGGCCCGTCGATGTGGCCGCGGAGGCCGGCTTCTTCCCACGTCTCTCTGAGTGCCGTCTCGATCGGAGTCTCGCCGGGATCGATCTTCCCCTTGGGAATGCTCCATCGGCGCTCGCGCGTCGTCGTGATCAAGCAGAACTCGACCGTGCCGTCGCGCACACGGAAGGGGATGGCGGCTGCTTGTCGGACGAGGCTGGGCATGTGGGATTCCCCTCTGCCCCGCCGCACCACCCGACGGACAAGGACGGTCGAGGACGGTCGAGGACGGTGCTCGAATCTCCCGGCAGGGGCTCGCCTACGGCCCCCTTCTCAGAGTGACGTTACCGCTCACCGCGGCGAGCGCCAGCGTTGGGCCGCCGCTCCCGAGCGTCCCCTCACGGCGCCCGGGCCCAGCGTCCGTCAGCGGGAAGTCCGACGTGATCGTGCCGCTCACGACCGTGGCCACGACGAAGGCGTTGGTCGCGGCGGGAACCGTCACGGTCACGCTACCGCTCACCGCGGCGAACTCCAGGTCGCGCCCCCAGTCCGCCGAGCCGATGTCGGCGGTCACGATCCCGCTCACCGTCACCCCGGTGGCGATCGTCGTGGTCGTGAGATCGATGTTCCCGGAGACCGTTACCGCGAACACGTCTCCCTCGAGCTGATCGGCGCGGACACTCCCCGCGACCGTCTTCCCGACCGCAGTGACGCCCTCCGGCACGAGCACGGTGAAGTCCACCGTCACGTCGTTGTCCTCGGCGCTCAGATGCCCCTGATCGTCGGGCCCGCACACGTTGGGTGGCTGTCCCGCCACGTCGGGATAGACCGCACAGATCGTCACTCCGCCCGCGTGCGTGACGACTTCGATCGTTACCGAAGCGACGTCGCTTTGCCCGCCGGTCTTGGTCGCCGAGACGACCACCTGGGTGCCTTGGTCTCCGGTGAATTGGATGTTGCCGCTGATCCCCTTGATCTCGATCTGATCGCCCGGCAGGACGGTTCCACTCCACTCGAAATCCATCGAGATCGGGCCGGTGGGGTCGTCGCTACAGGCTGCGACGACGGCGAGAGCGAGAGCGGTGGCGAGCGGTCGTGTTCGATTGCACATGGTGAGCACCTCGGGCGGCGGGTGGTGAACAGAATCTATAGCGGAGCCTGAGCCTCC
>JBDHCY010000011.1:0-37204 GCA_039591795.1 Gemmatimonadota bacterium
TCGACGGAACAACCGCAACCGCGAGACCCACGGCGGCGAACGCACCGGCGGCGAACCGTCCGCGGCACAGCCAATCACGAATATCGAAGCTCATGTATCGCGCTCCTTGACGGTGAAACAGTGGGGGCGGACCCGGTCCGCCCCCACCGCTGGTTCACGTTTAGAAGCTCACCCGCAAGCCGAAATTGAAGCTCCGCCGCGACTGAACGTACTGCGGGCGGTCGAAGAACGTGGACGACTCGCCCTCGCCGACGGCGTTGCCCTGCCTGGACCGGCTCTGGTCCACCGTGCCGGCGTCGCAGGTGCCCGTGGAGGCGTAGACCTGTACGCAGCTCTGCGTATCGAGCAGGTTCGCGATCCGCAGGAACGCACCGTAGCGCAGCCGGCTCAGGGTGAAGTCCTTCGAGATCTGCGCGTCCATCCGGAACACACCCGGCGCGCGTCCGCTGTTCACTTCGAGCTGATCGTCGCCGAAGCCCGAGAAGCTCAGCGTGGGTGTATACGGGAACCCGCTCCGGGCCGAAGCACTGATCGACACGGCGCCGTTGCGGAACACTTGCCCCCACCACGCGTCGGATGGCGGCTCGTTCCCCACCTGGAAGAAGAGTGACGCGTTGAAGACGTGCGGCTGGTCGATCTCCGACCGGATCTCTTGCCGGGTCAGGGGATCGCCCTCTTCCTCTTGCGCCTGGAAGGCGCGCTCGGGCGGCGCCGCGTTGGTCGACGCCTGCTGGAACGAGTAGTTGACGCTGAAGCCCCAGTAGCTCGCCAGCCGACGTCGGAGCGAAAGCTCGAAGCCCCGCACCGTCTGGAAGTCCTGGTTCAGCAACACGGAATAGTCGAGTGAAGCCGTCCCGTAGGTCGTGCCCACGTCGAAGATACGGTCGCCGGCTTCGTCGACCCCGCCCTGGCGGACGCCGGTGAGACCGAACTGGTCCTTGCTGAACAGCGTGATGCCGAACGCGTAGTTGCCGAGCAGCTCGGTGATGTAGCCGACCTCGTACGACGTCGTCTTCTCGATCAAGAGGTTCGGGTTCCCGAGGAACGACAATGTGTACTGGTCTGAGAAGACGTTCGGCGCGCACTCGCTCGTGCCTGGCTTCACGCGGTCTTCACCGCTGCAGGCGCCCGACAGGGAGTCGGTGCCGATGTTCGTGTTCTGGAAAATGTTGTTGTAGAGCGGGTTCTGGCTGAACCGCCCGAAGTTGAAGAACACCTGCGACCGCTCGGAGAGCGGGAAGCTCACCCCGATGCGCGGACTGAACTGCGTCCGGCTCGACGACTCGACGAAGTCGTCGGCCTGCCCGTCCGAGGCTGCTGCCGCCAACAGATCGGGCGACTGCGCGCAGGCCGCGAAGCCCTCGAAGACCTGACCCGTGTTGGGGTCTTGGAAGGTGTAGTCACGGTTGACGAGGCCACGCTCGACGGCGAGTGGGTCGCTGTCGCAGACTTCGCGCGCCGTCGTGGAGTTCGTGGGATCCTGCGGGTTCGCGAAGAAGAGGCCGCCCGCCTTCCCGAAGTCGAGTCGGGCGCCAAGCTTCACGGTCAGGAAGTCGTACTCGATCCGGTCTTGCAAGTAGACCGCCGCCTCCCACGGCTTCGCCGTGTAGAACTGCGGTACCGACAGCACGTCGTTCACGCCCTGGTTCCTGTACTCACGGTACTTCAGGTCGTGCTGCTGATAGAACGCCCCGAGCTGGAGCTGGTGGTGGTCCGACGCCTGGGTCTGCACGTCGAACCGGCCCATCGTGGTGCGGAGGTCCTCACCGCCGAAGAACTCGTCCGTCCCGGCGGCCGAACCGATCGAGATGCCCGGCGCCACGAAGCGGCCGTTGAAGTTGATGTCGAAGAACCGCGGCCCGAGGCAGACACCCGCGAAGAAGTTGCAGGTCTGGCGGGCCTGGTTGAACTGGGAAAGCGCCGCCTGGTAGGCCCACTTGCCGAGCGTATGATCCCACCGAGCGGTGAAGACCTCACGGTCGACGTTGATCGACCCCTGCACGACATCGTTGAAGCGCCGCTGCCCGCCGGCGGTGCCGAGGTTGGACCCGCCAACCGCAAGCGTATCGGCGAGCGACGTGATGGAGGCACCCGTCAAGGGATCGAAGCCCGTCAGCAGATAGTCGAAATCGAACGGCAGTCGCTGACGCTCGTACTTCGTGGCCCACAAGTTGAGCTTCATCGTGGGCCGCAGATAGTACGTGAGCTTCCCAATCAGGTCGCGCTGATGGTTGTAGCCAAACGAGCGCCACCCCGGGAACAGATCGTTCGCGCGCGGCGGATTGTTGCCGAGGAACGGATCGGTCGGGTTGGCGATTTCGTCGTCGAAGTTGTAGACCCCGTCCGATCCGCTCTGTGTGCGGCCGGCGAACATGAAGCGCAACCGGTTGCCCGTGGCGGGGATCGGGCCTGAGACGTAGCCCTGGAACAGGTTGAAGCCGAGCAGGTCGTCCGACGTGTTGCCCAGCGCACCTCCGAACTCGGAGGTCTGCCAGTTGAACTCGCCGGCCAGATCGCTGCCGCCCTCGCGGGTGGCGATGTTGATCACCCCCGAAAGCGCGTTGCCATACTGTGGCTCGAAGCCGCCCCGCTGGAAGTCGAGCTGCTGCACTGCCGCGGTGGTGATGTCGAACGCCGGGCCGCCGAACACGAAGTTGTTGATCGGCACCCCGTCGATCTGCGTCACCGTCTCGCCACCGCGGCCGCCGCGCACCCGGACTGCCGACTGCGTGTTGCGCCGGGTGTCGGTGAACGAGGTGATGTCGGTGTTCTGGGGGACTTCGAGAAAGCCTTGCTGGAGAGCCAGGACGCCCTGGATGTTCGTCACCGGGAGGGCTGCAATCTCAGCCGCGCCGATGTTGGTGTGCGCCCCGGTCACGCCCGGTTCGACGAGCGGTTGCTCCTCGACCGTGACGGTGACCCCTTCGAGCTCTTCCGGCGTCGTGGCCGGTACGAGCGCGAAGTCTTGCTCGGCGGTCCGGTCGATCAGGACCACAACGCCGCGAGCCTCCCACGTCGTGTACCCGATGCGGCGGGCAACCACCGTGTACGTCCCGGGCGGGACATTGATCAAGAAATACCGCCCGTTCGACGCCGTCAGCGTCTGCAGGCCGGTGCCCTGGAGGATGATCTGTGCACCCTCGAGCGGCTGGCCGGTGGACGCGTCGTTAACGACGCCTGTGACCTTGCCGGTCTGCGCCATCGCCGGAACGGCGAACAGCGCAACGACCGTCAAGACACCGAAGATGCGTGACCATGCGTAGCGCACGGTACGGCCTCCTTCTCTTGTGGACGATTGATTGACGGCGCTGACACTCAACAGAGATCGGACCAAGCGATGCCTCCTTTCAGTCGCGAACAGCAGGTACGCTCCCCGACCCACCGCCGGGCAGGCGGTGGGCGGTGGCGCTGGTTATAGCACTGCTATCGGCAGCGGGCAACCCTCACTGAGGCCGGTGCCCGCACTCGACACGAAAGGAAAACCGGAGGGGGCCTTGACCCACCCCCCAACGCGCGGCATAAAATGAGTATGCGCCGCGCACTCCACAAGGCCCTGGCGGCCTTGGCCCCGAAAACCTACGCCGCCCCAGCGGGACCGGCAAGGGGCCGCCCAATCCGTCTCGTGGGGGCCCTGCTGCTCCTAGGACCCTCGCTACCGGCACAAGGCAACAGGGTCGAGGAGCGCCAGGCCCATGAGCTCATCGCCCAGGCCCGGCAGCTCCTGCAGACCGGCGACACGACGACGGCCCTCGAGCGGCTCGAGGCCGCCACCAAAGCTGCCCCTAACCTGAGCGAGGCCCACTACCGCTACGGGCAGGTCTTGGTGCGGCTCGCCGACAACGGGCTGGACGACTTCTTCGAGCGGCGCCGCGCCGCAAGTGCGCTCGGCCGGGCGCTCGACCTGGATCCGGGAAACCCCGCAATTCTCCTGGAATATGGCCGCCTGCGGCTCAAAGACTCGTTCCTCCGCATCGAGGCGCAGCGCTCCTTCAAACGGGCGCTCGAGGCGGCTGAGAAACGCAATCAGCCGGCCTTGATCGCCGAGGTCCGCGCCGAAATCGGAGACATCTACTACCGCCGGTATCAGTCCCAGGCCAACAGGCGAATGATCGTCGGGGGGGCGCTCCGATTCGACTACGTCGAGGCGTTGAGCGACCCGCACTACACCAAGCACTTCCTCGAGACGCAGACGGCTGCGGTGCCCGACGCCGGCGAACTCGACCTCCGCACCGCCGAGGAGCACTACCGGGCAGGTGTGTCCGCCTACGCCGCCAACGAGGCCGCCGCGACCGGCATCCTCGGGCTGCTCTACGATCGAGGGCGCTACGAGGAGTTCCTCGAGGTCGCCCGCGTGTTCACCCGGGCGGCACCTCGCAGCGGCAAGGCCCAACTCCTCCACGGCCTCGGCCTCTGGCGTGTCGGGCGCAACCGAGAGTCGATGCGTGCCTTCGACAAGGCGCTCGACTTCATGTCACCGGCCGATCTGGCAACGGTGAGCGATATCTCGGTGATTCTGCGGCGGACCGACGCCCACAATTATGAGGCGCTCACCGACCTCCAGCGTGCCGAATACGAGCGCCGGTATTGGTTCCTGGCCGATCCCTTGCGGCTGAGCGAAGAGAACGAGCACCGCCTCGAGCACCTCGCCCGCGTGGCCTACGCCGACCTCCGCTACTCGGCGCCCGCCCTGCACCTTCGTGGATGGCAGACCGATCGGGGGGTCATCTATATCCGATACGGGCCACCACCCGTCATCGCCACGTTCCCGCCGGATACGCGCCCCACCGGCGGGGGCCCACTGAACGTGATCCCAGAGCCAGAGGCCCTCCCCGGCCCGGGCGGCTCGTATACCCGAGCGATGGGCGATCCGAGCATGGTCGGCAAGGTCGTCACCGTCTGGTTCTATCCGGAGCGCAACCTGCGGTTCGTGTTCTTCGGCCCGCCCGCATACAACTTCGCCAAGTTCGCCGGCGACTTTAAGGCGTACGCCGATGACGCCCGCTACAGCATCCCGGTCAAGTACGACAACGTGCCGGTCAACGACGCGCTCGACAGTGTCGCCGTGCAGCCGGCGGCGTTCCGCGCGGCCTCGGGCGCCACCGAGGTCGTGTTCTTCGCCGGCATTCCAGTGTCTCGGCTCGTCGCGGGCACGGACGTCGATCGCGGCCAGCTCGAGACCGGCTTCTTCGTCACGGAGCCGCAGCTCACCGATGTCGTCGCTCGTCGTGAGAGCGAGATCGTGAGCTTCCAGGCCCGGCAGCAGTTCGAGGCGCGCACCTACGAGGTCACGCTGGCCCCAGGCGCGCCCCGTACTCACCTTGTCGGACGTAGTCCTGGCCGACCGGGTAGAGCCACGGAGCGACACGCTCGCCGGCCGGCACGACTTCTTCCTGCTCCCGAACCCCGAGATGACGTTCGCACCGGGCGAGCCTATTCATCTCTATTGGGAGGTCTACCAGCTCACTGCGGATTCGACCGATATCGCCCGATACGACGTCGAGATCGCGATCCGAATTCAGTCGCTGGAGCGGCGGGGGACCGCAGCGCGCGTGATCGGTGGGGTCCTCGATGCGGTGGGTGCCACGGCCCAAGGAGATGAGCGGCTCGCGCTGGCGTACTCTCGCGAGCATGCCATCGGGGGGCGAGATCGCATCCCGGAATACGTCTCGATCGAACTCGACGACGCGCCGAACGGCGTCTATTCTCTCGAGGTGATGGTCACCGATCGTGGCACCGGGCAGACGTTCGTCCGCCGCCGAGCCTTCCGCGTCTCGGACACCCTGCTGCCCTGAGCCGATGCGGCGCTTCGCCACCGTCGTGACCGCTGCGGCCGTCGTCGCTGCGCCAGTCGAGGGGCAGCGCATCCCCAAGCAGTGGCTCGGCGCCGGCGTCGGCGTGGTCGTCGGCGCCGGCTTCGCCGCGCTCTACGGCGCCTTCACCGAGCTGGAGGACCAGGGAGGCTGTAGCGAAGTCGCGTGCGTCGCCGTGGTGTCGGTGGGGGTCGCTGGTGCGCTCGGATTCTTGATCGGGAACGAGTTCGAGAAGAAATACCGGCAGCGCTACCGCCACGCGCCGCCCCTCTCGCTCGATGGCGTGGCGCGGCCATTGGCCATCACCCCGTCAGATCTTCGGCTCGAGTCGGATCGCGTGCTCGTGTCGGGCTCCGGAGGCGTCGAGCTCTTCGCCCGTGGCGGTCAGCTCAGCTCGGATGGGCTCTGGGCCCGAGGGCTCCGCAGCGTGGCGACGGCCGCGGTCCACCGGCCCACCGATGATCTGGTCGTCGGGACGGCCTTTGGGCTGTACCGGTTCCCCCTCGTCGTCGACGAGCCGGGCCATCTCGCGCTGCCCGGGGAGATGAGCGCGCTGGCCCTGGGCCCGCGCGCAGCAGCGTACGCCGACGTCTTCGACGTCTGGTTGGCCCGATTCGATGGCGACTCGATCGTCCCCCTCGGCGAACCCATCGAAGAATCAGCCCGCGTGACCGACCTCCGGTGGGACCAGCAAGGGCGCTTGTGGGCAGTGACCGAGGAGTTCGTCATCCTCTACACCCTCGCCCCAAGCGGAGACCGCCTCGAGCGGCGCGCGGAGCTCCTCCTTCGCACGCCCGGAAGGAACATCGCGTTCGTGGATGACCTTGCCCTCGTGGCGACCGGCTCTGGCGGCGTGATCGTCTACGACGGGCGCGATCCGGAAACGCTTCGTGAGGTCGTCAACTGGAGCGGCGCTCGATTCGCCTACGACGTGGCAGCAGTCGGCACCGCCGTCTACCTCGCCGCTGGGCCAGAGGGACTCTACGTGCTTCAGTGGACCGGTGAAACGCTCGAGTCGCTCGGGCTCGTGCGCGACCTCGGTTTCCTCGCGGGCGTCGAGGCCGGCCCCGACGGGGTGTTCCTGATCGACCGCACGGGCATCTTCCTGCGTCGTCTCGAGCCGATCGCCGGCACGCAGTAGGCGATAGCGCCACGCGGCGCGCCACGGCTAGATTCGTTCATGCGCGTCTCCGACATCTCCACGCTTCGGCTCGCGGGTTGCGTCGCAGCGCTCGCTGTCTCGCTCGGACCCCCGGTGACCGCGCAAGCCCCCCTCGAAGTCCGAGCCAAGGGAAGTCCTCAGGCACCCGTCACCGTCGTCGAGTTGTCCGACTTCCAGTGCCCCTGGTGCCGACGCTTCACACTCGAGACCCTCCCATTCCTCGAGCGAGAGTACATCACGCCGGGGAAAGTGCGTTTCGTCTTCGTCAACTTCCCACTGACCGAGATCCACCGTAACGCGGCAGCCGCGCACGAGACGGCGATGTGCGCCGCACGCCAGGGGAAGTTCTGGCCGATGCACGACCTCCTGTTCCGCAAGCAGGAGGAGTGGGGCCCGCTGGACCAGCCCGGACCGAGTCTGATCGGTTATGCCGACTCGATCGGGGCCGACCGCGAGGCGCTGAGTCGTTGCCTGGAGACGGGCGCCACGCGGGCCGATGTTGCCGCCGATGCCCGCTCGGCGTTCCGCACGGGAGCGAACAGCACTCCGACCTTCCTCATCGAGGGCGGGATGCTCCCGGGGGCACACGGAATCGAGGTATGGCGCACGATTCTCGACTCGATTCTCCGAGGACGCGAACGCGGCACACCCTGATGCCCCGCGCGCCCGCGCCCTACCGCGTCGGCGTCCGGATGGCCCTGCTCGGCCTCCCCCTCGTCGCACCACTTCTGCCGAAGGTCGGTCGCGCGGTGGCCGCGCGGCGGGGTCTCGTCGAGCGCCTCACGCGCTGGGCTCGGGACCACCGCGATCCCGCCAGGCCCCTCGTCTGGGTGCACGCGACGTCGGTCGGAGAAGGGCTCCACGCCAAGCCGGTCCTCGAAGTGCTTCGAAGGCTGCACCCCGACTGGCAGCTCTTCTACACACACTTCTCGCCGTCTGCTGAGCGGTTCGCGACGCGCCTCGACGTCGACGGACACGACTACCTCCCTTTCGACACCTTGCAGGCGCAAACGGCGGCCCTCGAGGTACTGCGGCCGAGCATACTCGTCTTCGCCCACGTGGACGTGTGGCCCACCCTCACGCTGGCAGCCGCGGACCGTTGCATTCCCATCGCCCTCATCTCGGCGGTCGTCTCGCCCCGGAGCTCGCGGCTCAGCCCGTTGGCGCGCCGTCTCGCGAGGACCGCGTACGCCCAGCTCGGCGCGGTCGCCGCTGTGGATCGCGATCAAGTCCCTCGCCTCATCGAGCTCGGCGTCGCTCGGGACACGATCGAGGTGCTCGGCGACACGCGCTACGACAGTGCAGCGGCCCGTGCTGACCACGCCACTGCGACGCCGTGGGCTCAGCTGCTGGCTCCGGGCGGGCCGTTGGCCATCGCCGGCTCGACCTGGCCCGCCGACGAGCGCGTGCTCCTCGAGGCGTTCCGCCAAGTGAGACGCACGCGAGCCGACGCTCGCCTGGCCGTCGCTCCCCACGAGCCATCGCCAGCCCGCGCGCGCGGCATCGCCACCCAGGCCGCTGCGCTCGGATTCGGCGATCCGGTCCCGCTGTCCTCGCTCGAAGAGAAGCCCGAGCCGTCTCCGTTGGTCCTCGTTGATCGCGTCGGGGTGCTCGCCGATCTCTATGCTGCTGGGGCGTTCGCGTACGTGGGAGGGGGATTCGGCCGATCGGGGCTGCATTCGGTGCTCGAGCCGGCGGCTGCCGGGCTACCGGTCGTCGTCGGACCACGGTGGCACGCCAGCCGCGACGCTGCCCAGCTCGAGGCGGCGCGCGCCCTGGTCGCACTCCCACGGGGGCGCGGTGCCGCGGACCACTTGGCCGAGCAATGGCGGGCCTGGTTGGAAGCCGATGAGAGCCGAGCGGCGGCCGGAATGCGAGCACGGGAAGTGGTCCAAGCGGGGCGCGGCGCCGCTGAGCGCACCGCGGCGGCGATCGAGCGCCTGATGCGTCGACCGGTCAGGGCGGGAGGATGATCCCTTCGTAGGTCACCGACCGGCTCACGACGATGCCGGCGGTCAGCACGGTGAGAAGCACGTCCGTGAATCCAGCCTTCGTATGGATCCGGAGATCGGCGATTCCCGGGCTTCCGACGAGCTGCGTGCCGAGCACTTGATCGACCCGCGGCGACCCGAGTGGGAAGATTCCCCACAGGAGGTAGGTGGCCTTCTTCGTGATGCGAAACGGCGTGCCGGTTGGTGGCGCGGCCGCCGGCTCGGCGAGCGTGGCACGCACGCCGAGGTTGGTCGCGTCGATCGACTGGGCACAACCGTTGACGAACACGATGCAGAGCAGGAGCCCCACCAGGCTGCGTCGCACGCCAGCAAACCTCTTCCCCAACCGCGACCGGCGGGGCAGGACCGGGACGAAAACGAGGCGCGCCCGACTCCGGGCGCGCCTCCAAGCTAGCCGATCGTCGGGGTCGTGTGAACCCAGGCTACATCCCGGGAAGGCGGAAGCCGATGCTTGCCCCCAAGCCGACGACGCTGCGCGTTCCACTGTTCTCCGTGTTCTCGAAGTCGTAAGCCAGGTGCACGCTGACCAGACTGAACCCGCCGCTCGCCCCAATCGCCATGCCGAAGTTGGACTCGTTGCCAGAAGGGCTGTCGGTCAGCTCGCCGAAGTCGGTGTACCTCAGACCCGGCGAGGCGTACACTTCGACGCCGAGGAACGGAAGGTTGGCGCCCAGTCCAGCGGCGATGATGGCTCGCGTGGACTTGGGCAGCCCTGCTTTCTCTTCGGACCAACCGATCGATCCCTGAAGGTTCAGCGAGACCGGAAGCAGCGCACCGCCGAGGATGCGGAACGCGGCTTGCCCGCCGTAGGACAGCACGCTCTCGTCAGCCCCGTCGGGCTTCCAGCTCGCGAGCCCGAGCGCCACGGAGAGGCTTCCGAAGCCCACGGAGCCGCGCGCCCCGTAGGCAGTGCCTTTGCCGTACTCTCCATTGGGGACTCCGACGTCGCCGTAGATCGAAATGCCGGAGCCGCCCTTGGGACTGTTCCACACGGGCATGCCGAGCCACTGCCCCGCGAGCGGGGCGGCCCCAAGCACGACCAGGCCGAAGGTCAACAACGCTCGTCGCATGTCATTCTTCCTTCCGTCAGTACATGAGTGAATCGTGGTCAAGCGCAGGGCAGTGTCACACTCGCCTCGCGCCCGAGCTGTCGGGCGCTAGTGAACCCAGGATGCACCGAGCGAAATGCCCTCGAGGTCGCCGATGCCACCGCTCAGACGGGCGTCGAAGCGAGGAGTCAGCCGGAAATCGACGCCCAGGCCGAGGCTGAACTGAACGTGATCAGGGACGCTCCCGACGAGCACGAACAAGGTGGGCTGCACGTACGGCACGATGCTGATCTGGGTCCCCTCGGGATCGATACGGCGGCCGAGTGAGAGCCCCACAGGGATATTCAGAAACTCCGAGCCGTCGGGGAGCACGGCGCCAGCCCCGAGAATGAACGCGCCGTCGAGTGGGAAGTCGTCGTTGTGTGCGATGACGCGCTGCCGCGCCTCCGCGCCGAACGCGAAGAAGCCGCTGGCGCCGGACGATTCCGGGTCGATGTAGCCGCCGCGGAAACCGATATCGAAGGAGCCCGCCGCCATCCGGTATTCGGCTTCGAGTGCGTACGAGATCCCACTGGCGAAGCTCAGGATCGCCCCGAACTCGCTGCGTTCGAACGCCCGGTACGGCGCGAGGAACGATGGAAGGGCCGTCGCCTGGCCCATGGCGGGGGCCGCGGCGAGCACGACTCCGGCAAGCAGCAGTACCACCTTGCGCGGCATGCAACTCTCCTTTGGTGTCAGCGTTGACTCGATGTGTAGTGCAGCGAGCGAGGGCGGCCCGCTGCGTGGGCAGTCACCCTCGCGGCGCCGCCTGGCCGTCGGCCACGGGCTCCGCGTGTTCCGTCACGACGCGAACCGCATTGCGGGCAACCTGCAGAAACCCGCCGCGCACACCGAAGGCGTGGCTCGACGCACCGGCGCGCACCCAGAGGACTCCCTCACCCAGGAGGGTCACGAAGGGTGCGTGGCCGGGAAGGATCCCGACCAACCCGTCGTGGGCCGGCGCGACGAGGCTCTCCGCCTGCCCATCAAATACGGCCCGCTCGGGCGAAACGACGGTGACCTGGATCACGCTTGCTCCATCTCTCTGGCTTTCTCGATGACCTCGTCGATCCCGCCGACCATGTAAAAGGCCTGTTCGGGAAGCTGATCGAACTCGCCATCGACGACCCGCTCGAACGAGGTGATGGTCTCTTCGAGCTTGACGTACTTCCCTTCGATGCCGGTGAACTGGGTCGCCACGAAGAAGGGCTGCGACAGGAATCGCTGGACCCGGCGTGCGCGTCCGACGAGGAGCTTGTCCTCTTCGGAGAGCTCGTCCATCCCGAGGATCGCGATGATGTCCTGCAACTCCTTGTATCGCTGGAGGATACGCTGCACCTCGGTGGCCACGCGGTAGTGACGCTCGCCGAGATACTGGGCGTCGAGAATGCGCGAGGAGGACGCGAGCGGATCCATCGCCGGGTAGATGCCGAGCTCGAAGATCTGGCGCGAAAGCACGACGGTCGCATCGAGGTGCGAGAAAGCCGCTGCGGGCGCCGGGTCGGTGATGTCATCGGCGGGGACGTAGATGGCCTGGACCGAGGTGATCGATCCCTTCTTGGTCGAGGTGATTCGCTCCTGGAGCTGACCCATCTCGGTGGCGAGAGTTGGCTGGTAGCCCACGGCCGACGGCATCCGACCGAGAAGCGCGGAGACCTCGGAGCCGGCCTGCGTGAACCGGAAGATGTTGTCGATGAAGACGAGGACGTCTTGGCCCTCGACGTCGCGGAAGTACTCGGCAACCGTGAGACCGGTGAGCCCGACGCGGAGACGCGCGCCGGGAGGCTCGTTCATCTGGCCGTAGATGAGCGCCGTCGAGTCGATGACGCCGCCTTCCTTCATTTCCAGATAGAGATCGTTGCCCTCGCGCGTCCGCTCTCCCACGCCGCAGAAGACCGAGCGGCCACCGTGCCCCATCGCCACGTTGTGAATGAGCTCCATGATGATGACGGTCTTGCCGACCCCCGCACCGCCGAAGAGGCCGATCTTGCCGCCCTTCACGAACGGTGCGATGAGGTCGATGACCTTGATCCCGGTCTCGAAGACTTCGGTCTTGGGCTCGAGATCGACGAACTGTGGCGCGGGACGGTGAATCGGCCAGCGCTCGGCGTCGGCCGGGATCTCCGCACCTTCGTCGACCGGCTCGCCGATGACGTTGAGGATGCGGCCCAGCGCGGCCTCGCCAACCGGCACCGTGATGGGACGGCCCGTGTCGGTCACGGACATTCCCCGTACGACGCCGTCGGACGAGCTCATCGCGACCGCTCGCACCTGATTCCGCCCCACATGCTGCTGCACTTCGGCCACGAGCCGGATCGGGGATCCCCCGTCGCCGGGCTGATCGATCAGGAGCGCGTTGTAGATCTCGGGCAGCTCCTCGGGATCGAACTCCACATCGAGCACCGGGCCAATCACCTGGACCACGTGGCCAGTGCGAGTCTTCGTTTCGGTCGCCATCGTCTCCGTCATCCTTTGAGAGCTTCAGCCCCGCCCACGATCTCGGCGATCTCGGTCGTGATGAGTGCCTGGCGGGCTCGGTTGTACGTTCGGCGCAGGCGATCGATCATCTCGCCCGCATTGTCAGTCGCATTCTTCATCGCGATCCGCCGCGCCACCTGTTCAGCGGCCGCCGTCTCCACGAGGGCGCGGTAGACCAGGTTCCGCACGTACAGGGGGAGCACGACTTCGAGAATCGCCCCGGCTGACGGGCGCAGGAGGTAGTCCAAGGTGGTCGTGCCGCCCGCGGGAGGCGGCACCGGAAGCACCCGCAACACCGCCGGCGGCGTGGCGATTCCCCCTTTGTGCTCAGCGTAGATCACGTCCACGGCGTCCAGCGTGCCGTCGGTGAACAACTGAGTGAACGGCTCGACGATCTCGGCCGCGTGGTCCGGCGTCGGGCGGTCGCCCACGTCGGTCCGCTGCGAGGTGATCGGCGTTCCGAGGAATCGGAAGAAGCCAATCCCCTTTTTGCCTACGAGGTGGAGATCGACGGCCGTACCGGCGGCCTCGAAGGCCTCGAGTCGCCGCCGTCCCTCCCGAATCAGGTTGCCGTTGAAGGCGCCGCACAGCCCACGATTCGATGTGATGAGCACCAGCGCCGCCCGACGGTGAGGCTCTTCCGGCTGCCGGAGGAGCGGGAACTGCTCCGCGAGCTCCGGGGCGTAGAGGTCGGCCACTACGTCCGCGAGCGCACTCGCATACGGGCGAGCCGCAACGACGCGCTCCCGCGCCCGTTTCATCTTCGACGTCGCGACCATCTCCATCGTGCGCGTGATCTGCCGGGTCTTCTCGACCGACCGGATCCGCCGCTTGAGCTCCCGAGGCTTTGCCACTCAGGCCCCGAGCTTCTTGAACTCGGTAATCGCCGTCTTGAGACGCTCGGTCAATTCATCCGATAGCACCCGGCGATCGGCGATCTCCTTGCCGATGTCTGGGTGCGATGCCGCGAGGTAGGCGTGGAAGTCGCGCTCCCACTCGGCGATCGCCGCCGGCGGGACGTCGTCGAGGAATCCGTTCGTCACGGCGAAGATGATCATGATCTGCTGCTCGACGGGCATGGGCTGATACTGCGGCTGCTTGAGCACCTCGACGATCCGCTCACCCCGTGCGAGCTGACGCTGCGTGGCTACGTCGAGCTCGGAGGCGAACTGCGAAAACGCCTCGAGCTCACGATACTGTGCGAGATCAAGTCGCAGCCGCCCGGCAACCTGTTTCATGGCTTTGACTTGAGCGCTGCCACCCACACGCGACACCGAGATGCCCGGGTTGATGGCCGGCCGCACGTTCGAATAGAAGAGGTCCGTCTCGAGAAAGATCTGCCCGTCGGTGATCGAGATGACGTTCGTCGGAATGTAGGTCGACACGTCGCCCGCCTGCGTCTCGATGATCGGGAGCGCGGTGAGCGACCCACCGCCGAGCTCGTCAGACAGCTTCGCTGCCCGCTCAAGGAGCCGCGAGTGGAGGTAGAAGACGTCACCCGGATACGCCTCGCGACCGGGCGGGCGCCGAAGCACGAGCGACAACTGACGATACGCCGCGGCTTGCTTGCTCAAGTCGTCGTAGACACAGAGGGTCGCCTTCTGCTCCTCGTACATGAAATACTCCGCCATCGCGCATCCGCCGTACGGTGCGATGTACTGGAGCGGGGCTGGGTCGGACGCATTCGCGATCACGATGATGGTGTAGTCGAGCGCCCCCTGATCGCGGAGCTTCTCCACCACCGCCGCCACCGTCGACTGCTTCTGCCCGATCGCCACGTAGACGCAGATGACGCCGGTGCCCTTCTGATTGATGATCGTGTCGATCGCGATCGCCGTCTTGCCGGTGCTGCGATCGCCGATGATGAGCTCGCGCTGGCCGCGGCCGATGGGGATCATCGCATCGATCGGCTTGATCCCCGTTTGGAGGGGCTCCTTCACCGGTTGCCGCGCCACGATGCCCGGCGCCTGCGACTCCACCTTGCGCGTTGCCGTCGCGGCGATCGGACCGAGCCCATCGAGCGGCTCGCCGAGCGGCGTCACGACCCGGCCCACGAGTGCCGGCCCGACCGGCACCTCGAGCACGCGCTTGGTCCGGCGTACCTCGTCGCCCTCGGAGAGCGCGAGGTAGTCGCCCAGAATGACAGCCCCGATGTTGTCTTCTTCGAGATTCAGTGCCAGTCCGACGATCTTGTCACCGGTCGTGGTCGAGGTGAACTCGAGCATCTCGCTCGCCATCGCACCCATCAGCCCGTACACGCGGGCAATGCCGTCCTTCACCTCCAGAACGCTCCCGACCTCGCGAACGTCGAGCTCGCCGAGATCCGCCGCCTGGATTTCGCGGAGGAGAATGCCTTTGAGCTCTCCGGGCCGCAGGATGGATTCCGTCGCCATGACCGTCCCAGTTGGTTCGTGATAGTTGGAATATGGTGATTCGACAGCTTGTGAAACTAGTCACAAGGCCGCATTACAGGCAAGCACGCCTACAGCCGCGACCGTGTCCGGCCGGCCAAGAATCGCTGGAGCACCCCCCGAACCCCGAGCGCCCGGAGTCCCTGTGCGCTCGCGCCCGTCACCCGGCGGGCCGCGCCCGAGAGATGCGCCGACGACCCGAATTGAAGGAGGCGAGCCACGGCCTTTACCGTGTAGGCCGGGCTCTGGAGCAAGTCGGCCGCGCAGCTCACTCTCGCCAAGTCAATGATTCGTTTCAGGTTGGGTGCACCGCCGGCTCCAAACTCCCGGGAGAGATGCTCTCGCGTCACTCTGAGCGTCGCGGCGATCTCGGCGGTCTTCATCGGCCCGGTCGCTCGGCGGAGCACGACATCCCACACGGCGAGCTGGAGCGGCTCGGTCAGCCGGAGGAGCCGCGGAGCGGAGCCGAGGACTCGTCGCCGGTGCGCGCTCGCGGTCCCCCTGCCGATCAAGCGATCGAGAACGGCGTCGTCGACTCCGGCCACGAAGACACCCGCCAACCCGCTTCGTTTCCAATCCATGAGCGTCCGGCCGTCGTCGGCCCGGACCAGCAGGTAGGCATAGGCCGGCACGGACGAATACGCCGCGGCGAGCGGGACGAGAACATCCGGGGCGCTCCGCGGCTCGAAGACCATCGCATCGACCGGGGTCGCGTCGAGGAGGCGACCCACGGCCTCTGGGCTCCGACAGAGCCGCAGGCGGGGGCCCTCACGTCGCCGGGGGATGGCCCGCTTGAGGGCGGCGCGCGCCTCCCGTCGCGGGTGCCAGCACGCGACGACCGACGTCATCGCTCATCGCCGGGGGCGCGGACGAGGGCGTCGACCATCTCTGCTCCCTTGCGGAGCATGGTGCGCGCGTTGGCATAGGCGACCCGATCGAGCGCGTCTTGTAACCGCGCCCACTGGCAGGCGCTGATTCCCTCGGCTTCCTGCGGCAGCGCTGCCCCGTCTGGCGACTCCACGAGAAAAAAGTGGCAGTACTTATGGATCAGACGGCCGCGAAAGCTGAAGTACCAGTGGATCACTCCGATCGGCCCGTGCAGGATCAGGTGGTCGAGCGCCGTCTCCTCGGTGATCTCGCGGAGGGCGGCAGCGGCGGGTTGCTCGTCGGACTCCACGTGCCCCTTGGGAAAGCCCCAGTTGTCGTAACGATCCTTGATGATCAGGTAGTGCGGAACGCTGTCGGAGCCGCGGCGGAAGATCACCCCTCCTGCACTCGTCTCGCGCCGCGCCTGTCGCCGTGCACGGCCCATCAGAACACCGAGAACTTGAAGTACTTGCGCGGGTTGGCCTGAACGTCGGCGAGCAGCTGCCGCAGCTGGACCAGGGTGAGGGTGGCCTCCCAATAGAGTGTGGAGTCGCCGACCAGGAGGCCGACGGTGCCGGCGCGATTCTCGACGCGGGCCATGGCGGAATCGAGCGCGGTGAGCATTCTGGCGATGCCCTCGCGGTTCTCGCTCACCGTGGCCATGAGCTCGCGCAAGCCGCCGCTCGCCTCTCGTACCTCGGTGCTCGTCACCGACATGTTGTCGAGGATCGTCTGGAGCTCCCCCTCGCTGGTCGCCGAATCGACGCGCCCGAGGGACCGCTGGAGATTCGTGGCTGCCTGGTTCAGCACGTCGGATCCGCGCTCCATGTTCGCGCCGACGCCTTCCAGCGTCGTCGCCCCGCTGCTCACGAGTTGCTCGATGCGGTCGACGATGCGGCCGAAGTCGCGCATGGCGCCGCGCAGCGACACTACGGCTGTCGAATCGAAGGCTTCCTGAATGCGAAAGGCGACTGCCTCGACGTCGGCCGCGATCCGGGTCGCCTGAGCGGTGAGCTGGCCCACGTCGGGCAGGCTCGCCCCCGGGAGCCGATCGTCCCCGACGCTGGCCGCCTCTTGGAGGTCACGCCGGACGGCGGGATTCTCCGGGGGCTGATCCAGAGAGATCAGTACGGCGTTCCACTCGCCAAAGAGCGAGGCCGACGCAGCGATGACGGCCGGATTGGGAGGAATGTCGACCTCTTGGACGAGTCGGAGGTCGGCCTCGACCCAGTCGTCGGCGGCCAGGCGCACTCCCTCGACTCGCCCCACGCGCACACCCCGGAGCACGACGGGGTCTCCTGCCCCGAGCGAACCCAAGGAGCGGAAGCGAGCGGTGATGAGCTCGCGCTTGCGCCCGAATTGCGCCTCCGAGAGCCAGAGTGCCCCGGCGACGACCACCACCGCGGTGGCGAGCACGATCAGCCCGACGATGAATTCGTTCGCGCGTTTCACATCAGCTCCGCGAGCGCATTGGTGTCGTCGGGACGTCCCTCGATGAACTGTCGCACGACTGGATCGTCCGTTGCGCGGATCTCGTCCACGGTGCCGACCTGGCGTACGCGCCCCTTGAAGAGCATCGCGATGCGGTCGCCCACCGTGTACGCGCTGCGCATGTCGTGTGTGACGACGATCCCGGTGACGCCGAGATGCTCTCGGGCGCGCACCATGAGCGCGTCGATCACTGCCGACGTCACGGGATCGAGTCCCGTCGTGGGCTCATCGTAGAGGATGTATCGTGGCCGGAGCGCCACGGCGCGGGCCAAGCCCACTCGCTTGCGCATTCCGCCGGACAACTCGGCAGGCCACTGGTTCTCCGTGCCTCCGAGGTCCACCAGCTCGAGGGCCTCAGCCACACGAAGCTGAATCTCATCGTGCGGCAGGCGTTGGCGCCGCAGCCCGAGGGCCACGTTCTCGCCCACGGTCATCGAATCGAACAGCGCGGCGAACTGGAAAACGTATCCGACACGCGACCGGATCTCGATCAGTTGATGGCGATCGGCCTCATGCACGACCACGCCGTCGACGCGCACGTCTCCCTCATCCGGCTCGAGGAGGCCGACGATGTGCTTCAGGGCCACGCTCTTGCCGGTGCCGGAGAAGCCGATGATGACCATCGTCTCGCCGTCGCGCACGTCGAGCGTGAAGCCGTCGAGGACGGTCTTTGGACCAAACCGCTTGACGACACCCCCGAACTCGATCATAGGAGGGTCACCGCCCAGAACGCATCGAGGACGAGAATGATCACGGCCGAGTAGACCACGGCGTTCGTAGCGGCGCGGCCGACGCCCTCGGCACCGCCGCGGGTGGAGAGGCCCACGAAGCACCCGATAAGCGTGATCGCACCGCCGAACGAGACGGCCTTCACAAGTCCGTACCAGACGTCTTTGGTCTGGTAGAACAGCCGGATCCCCTTCACGAAGTCGGGCGTCGAGAGATCGAGGAGCTGGAGCGCCGTGAACCACGCGAAGACGATCGACGTGGCCGCGGACAGCGCGATCACGATCGGGAACATGATGAGCCCTGCCAGCACTCGCGGCACGACGAGAAAGCTCACGGGGTTGTAGGCCAGGGTCTCCAGCGCGTCGACCTGCTCTGTGACGCGCATCGTGCCGAGCTCGGCGGCGATGTTCGCCCCGATTCGGCCGGCGAGTGCGAGGCCGGTGAGCACGGGGGCGAGCTCCAGCATGCTCGCCTTGCCGACGAACGTCCCCACGAAATACACGGGCACTGCACCCGTCATCGTGTACGACGCGAGCAGGGCGAGGACGATACCGGTGAACGCGGCGATATAGAGCGCCACCGGCACCGAGTCGGCGCCGAGCCGTCGCATCTGCACGATGGCGCGGGGGGCCCACGTTCCCACGTCGGGCACCGCGCGGGCCACTTCTCCGAGGAAGCGTCCCTTGCGCCCCACCGACTCCACCAAGCCGACGGCTCGCGAGACGAGCGCGAGCTGCACGAGCGCTAAGCTACAGGCCGCGCGAGAGGACAACAAGCACGCGGAGCCCCATTCGCAAGGCTCCGCCACCGGGTCCACAACGACGAGAGGCCGGGACACCGTCCCGGCCTCTCGTCTCCTTCGAGTGCAGCGTGCTTATGCCGCGAAGCTGGCGAGCGCTCGACCGACGTCACCCTCACGGAGTCGCTTGAGCGCGCGGTCGCGGAGCTGACGCACTCGCTCCCGCGTGACGCCGAGCATTCCACCGATCTCTTCCAGCGTGTGCTCGCGCCCGCCGTCCAGCCCGAAATAGAGGCGGAGCACCTTGGCGTCGCGGGGGGGAAGCGTGCGGAGCGCCTCGTCCACCTGATCGGTCAGGAACCGGTCCATCGCCTGCTCTTCGGTGGCCGGCATGTCTTCGGCGATGAATCGCTCGATCAAGGCTCGGTCGCCGTCGGGGTCGAGCGGCGCGTCGAGCCGGACGTCGCCAGTGTTGAGCGACGCCAGCGATTGCACGACGTCGAGCGACAGCTTCGTCGCCTCGGCGATCTCTTCCGGCGTGGGCTCGCGGCGCAGCTCCTGCCGTAGCGCTTCGGCCGTTCGGACGATCCGCGAAAGATCGGCCGTCCGGTTCAGTGGCACCCGTACCGTGCGGCCCTGCCGGGCCAGCGCAGCGAGGATCGCTTGCCGGATCCACCACACCGCATACGAGATGAACTTGACCCCTTGGTCGGGATCGAACTTCCGAGCCGCGGTGAGCAGGCCCACATTCCCCTCGCCGATCAGGTCGGTGAGGGGGAGGCCCCGGTTCTGGTACTTCTTTGCCACGGAGATTACGAACCGCAGGTTCCGCTTCACGAGCTCCTGCATGGCCTCTTCGTCTCCAGCCCGCACCTTGCGAGCGAGCGCGATCTCCTCCTGCTGCGTGAGCAGGGGCGTCGTGCTCACCTCGTAGAGGTATTGGTCCAGGATGTCTCGATCGGCCTCGTTGACCGTGATGAGCGGCTGCGGCTGCCGCCGGCGACCACGGGGCCGGCCGGGCTTTGGTGTCTGGGCGGACCCGGAGGCCTGCGCCCGAGCGCCACGGCGGCTCGAGGTAGCATTCAGCGGCTTGAGCCCGCCGCGCCGGGTCGCCGGCGCCTTGGCAGGCCGCTTCGTCGTCTTCGACGTCTTTTTAGCTGGCATATTGGTCTCGGGCCGTTGTACCCACCGGCCGGGAGAAAGTTCACGCCCAAATCCTGGGCTCGCTTGACACCACGGAAACCGGGTCTTTACCTTTTTGTGCTCCCCGAGGTCCTGCTTCGGGGGGCGCGCTAATATAATGGGGGCGTAGCTCAGTTGGGAGAGCGCGTGAATGGCATTCACGAGGTCAGGGGTTCGATTCCCCTCGCCTCCACTGCGCGCAAACGGCCGTTGACATTGGCCCTGGGGAGAGACAAGTTCCTCTACCAGCGTAGGATGCGGGAATAGCTCAGTTGGTAGAGCACAACCTTGCCAAGGTTGGGGTCGCGGGTTCGAGTCCCGTTTCCCGCTCTAATCCCAACCCCCCGTTACCCCACCGGACGGCCGAGGACGGTGAAAGACGGTGGGATGACGGTGGAGGGCTGAGAATAGGCAACTAGCCGTCCTGGGCCGTCTTTGACCGTCGGCGGCGAGGTGGGGACGGGTGGAATTCGCCGCGGGGTGGAGCAGTCTGGTAGCTCGCCGGGCTCATAACCCGGAGGTCGTGGGTTCAAATCCCACCCCCGCTACTGGGCAGGGCGGCACAGCGGGAAGGCGGGGAGGGCCGGCTGGCCGGGCCCTCCGTTCCTGACCGCTGCGCCGCTCTCGCCGTTTCGGGGCGGTTAGCTCAGTTGGTTAGAGCGCCACGTTGACATCGTGGAGGTCACTAGTTCGAATCTAGTACCGCCCACTCCAAGCGCCCATAGCTCAATTGGATAGAGCGTTTGACTACGGATCAAAAGGCTGGGGGTTCGAGTCCTCCTGGGCGCATTCCCCCGATCCCCTTCCAGAGCGGCCCGGGTGGAACTTGGCGATTGTGACCACCCTGCAAACGGAACCCCACTGGTTCGCCGTCGTACTAGTCAGATAACCTCGTACATCTCGGAGGCTCGGCCGTCCATGCCAGAGCAGCTCCGCGCCGCGCTCGCAGACCGGTACCGGATCGAGCGAGAACTTGGCACTGGCGCCACCGCCGATGTCCATCTGGCCTGGGATCTGAAGCACGGACGCCCAGTCGCCATCAAGGTCCTCAAGGCCGAAGTCGCCCAGTCGCTGGGGGCCGACCGGTTTCTGAAAGAGATCGAGATCGCCGCCCGGCTCCAACATCCCCACATCCTTCCCGTCTACGACAGTGGTGTGGCCGGAGGCCTGCTCTACTACGTCACGCCGTACGCCGAGGGTGAGGCGCTGAGCGGGCGCCTCGACCGAGAGGGGGCGATGCCCGTCGCCGAGGCGATCCGGATTGGGCGGGGCGTGGCGAGCGCGCTCGACTACGCGCACCGCCAAGGGGTCGTGCATCGGGACATCAAGCCCGGGAACATCCTGCTCATCGACGGGCATCCCGTGGTGGCCGACTTCGGGATCGCCCGCGCCTTGTCCGAGGCCGTAGCCGATCGCATCACCGAGTCGGGGCTCGCAGTCGGCACGCCAGCCTACATGAGCCCGGAACAGGCCACTGGCAGCGATCGGGTCGACGCCCGCAGCGACGTGTACAGCCTCGGGTGCGTGCTCTACGAAATGCTGACCGGCGAGCCTCCGTTCACCGGCAAGACGCCGCAGGCGATCCTCGCGCGCAGCGTCACGACCCCCGCACCGCCGCTGGGCACCCGCCGACGCGACGCGTCGATTGCGCTGGAGCGCGTCGTCGGACGCGCCCTGGCGATGGAGCCTGACGCTCGGTATGAAGACGCGGCCGCCTTCGACAAGGCCCTGGCGGCCGCAAGCGCCGGCCGGTGGGTGCCTCCGCGCTTCGGCCGCCGTGCACGCGCCATCGCGGCCGCGGCGGCGCTCCTGGTTGCGGTCGCTGCGTGGTGGCTCGTGCCTCGCGCCGCGGCGGGAAGCGTCGCGAGCGGCGCGGACGTTATTGCCGTGATCCCGTTCACCACTTCGGGCGCCGGCCTCGAACTGCTCGGCGAGGGCATGGTCGACCTGCTCTCGCGGAACCTCGACGGAGTGGGCGGCATTCGAGCGATCGAGCCGCGCGCGGTGCTGCTCAAGTGGCACGGTCAGGAAGACGGCGGCCTGGACGCGGCCCGGGCCACGGCGCGAGCGGTGGGCGCAGGGTCGGTCCTCATGGGCAGCGTGGTCAGTGCGGGCCCCGCCGTCCGTCTCTCCGCTTCGCTCCACGGTGTCGGGGGCAAGCTGCTCGCCGAGGCACAGGTGGACGGACCCGCGGACAGCGTTCTGACGCTCGTGGATAGTCTGAGCATCCACCTCCTTCGCAACATCTGGCGCTCGCGCGAGCCGGTCCCGACCGTGCGCCTGAGCGCGATCACCTCGGGCTCCGTCCAAGCGATCCGCGCATTCCTCGACGGGGAGCAACACTACCGGCAGTCGCGATGGGACTCGGCCATCGGGAGCTACCTACAGGCGGTCGAGGCCGACTCGACGTTCGCCCTGGCATACCTCCGCTTGTCGATCGCCTATGGATGGAAGGGCGGCCACGGCGCACCGGAGGTGCTGGAATATGCCCGCGCTGCCTCGCGGCACGTGGACCGCGTTCCCCAACGGGCGCGGTCCCTCGTCGCCGGGAACCAGCTCTTCGGCGAAGGCCGAATGGAGGCGGTCGACACCCTCTCGGCCTATGTCGAGGGGAACCCGACGGACGCGGACGGCTGGTACCTCCTAGCCGACGCGCAGTTCCACGCGCAGCCGGTGCTCTCGGCGGCACCGCAACAGATCTTCGCACCGTTCGATGAGGCCATCAAGCTCGATACGACGCTGGCCGCCGCCTTCATTCACCCGCTCGAGGTGGCGCTCGCGAGCGACGATCGTGCCGCGTTTGACCGGTATCGGCCCATGCTCGCTGCCGCCGCGCCAGGGGACCTCTGGCGGTTCGACCGGTCCGCCGAGGCCGTGTGGGGGCCACCCGACTCCGTCGCGCCGGCCATTGCGGCCCTGTACCACGGGGGCGCGTACCCGCTCTTGATGGGCGCGACCGCCGCGTTCGCCTCGCCCGAGCGTGACCCGGACGACGTCCTCGACGCACTTGCGCGGATGTCCGAAGGCGACGCCCCGGGAAGTCCCGAGTACCTCGGCTTCCGTGCGCGGTTCTACACCGGTGCAGGCCGGCTCGCCGAGGCGCGAGAGCTGCTCGACTCACTGAATATGAAGTCGCCGGAGGCCGGGGTGGTCCTTCGACTCGCCCCGGTGTTGACTGGCTTTGCCGATGCCGCCTCCGAGCGCTCGGCTCGCAACGTGCTCGATCGCGCGCCGGACACCTACGTCGCCGCATACTATCTACGCGTTCTGTTGGCGATCGCAGACGGTGAGACCGACGGTGCCCGGCGCGCGATTTCCATGGTGCTGCGTGACACGACCCTCGCGAAGTCAGAGGTGGTGCGTGCCCTCTATGGTGCAGCGCTTGGCTGGGCCGAAATCGTCGACGGTGACAGTCTCAGCGGCATCGCGCGCATGCGTAAGAGCCTCAAGTCCCTCCCCCTCACTGCGGGACGTCAGCTCCCCGCACTCCTCAGCTTTCAATACGCGCTCGCCCTCGTCGCGCGGGCGGAGACACGTGCCGATGGAATCCAGCGCCTTCAGCACGGATTCGGCACGGACCCGGAGCTCTACGGACCCGTTTCGCTTGCCCTCGGCCGGGCGCTCGAGACGGAGGGAGACACCGAGGGAGCGATGGCCGCCTACCGGAACGTCGTGCGTCTGTGGAGCGGAGCGGACGCCGGCCTCAGGCCGTTCGTCGCCGAGTCCGAGGCGGCGTTGAACCGACTCGCGCGCGAGCCCGTAGTCTAGGTATCACCGGCCGCTGACCGGAGCGGTTTCTCAACAGGCAGAGTACCCGACCGCCGGGAGCCTCGGCTATATTGCTTTGCTCTGCGGGATCATCCCCGCCGGGGCGTAGCGCAGCTCGGTAGCGCGCCTGCTTCGGGAGCAGGAGGTCGGCGGTTCAAATCCGCCCGCCCCGATTGGATTCCCGGGTCCGTAGCTCAGCCTGGATAGAGCGCTTGCCTCCGGAGCAAGAGGTCGCGGGTTCGAATCCCGCCGGGCCCATCCCCCCCTGCCCGTCCCTGCCGCCACGGTACAGGACGGTCTAAGACGGTGAAAGACGGAGATAGGACGAGCGAAGGCCCCTTGAAGCGGTCGAGTTGGGGCCTTCGTGACCTCCGCAACTCAGATTCCGCACTGATCACAGGCATCCAATTGCGTGGCTCGTGACTGGTGTCGAGAGACGCCGGGCCACATCTTGTCGTGTCGCCGGCACCGTAGGGATGTCTCTTGCGATCGTTCACCAGGGGATTGCTCGACCCCCGGCCAGTCTGTTGTACGGCCGGCCTGGTCACCATGCTCATCGCCGGGTGCGGAGGGGAGCCGACCACCGCAACCCCGGCGGACACTCCGGACGCTCCGCAACAAGCCACCGTAGCATCGATCCGCATCACCCCGTCCACGCGAGCGCTTTTGGTCGGCGACAAAGCAACCTTGACGGCTGTCGCGCTCGACCCCGGAGGGGGCCCGATTGCGGACCTGCCATTCGCCTGGACATCCGAAGACGGAGCGATCGCGACCGTCGACGGATTCGGAGAGGTCACCGCACGGGCGCCTGGGGCAGTGGACATCTCCGCCACGAGTCAGGGCGTCAAGGGCACGGCATCGATAGTCGTGACCGACGCTTCGATCCCCGCCTCGCTCGCGATGCCGGCCATGGCGTTCGTCGCCGCCAAGGCGATGTCACGTCTCGACGTCCAGGTCACCAACGCGGTAGGCGAGACCATCGACGAGGCCAACCTCGTGTGGACGAGCTCCGACTCGATGGTCGTGCAGGTGGATCACGACGGCAAGCTGCACGGTCGTGCTCTCGGCACCGTGAGCCTCACGGCCTCGAGCGGGGGATTGTCCGCCACCGCGTCGGTCACCGTGCTCGGCCGTGAGCCCGCGATCCACACCGGCGACGGGCACTCGTGTGGGATCGCCACCGACGGCACCGCGTACTGCTGGGGCTACAACCACCGAGGCCAGCTGGGCGTCGGCGATACCGGAGACGTGTTCGTACCGATTCCGGTGCAAACCCCCGTCACCTTGACCGGCCTCACGACAGGGATGTGGCACACCTGCGGACTCTCCGCCGACGGGACGGCCTATTGCTGGGGTATGAACGAGCATGGCCAGTTGGGTGACGGGACGCTCGGCGAGCGGTGGCTGCCTGCTGCGGTGGCTACGAACATTCGATTTCGTCAGCTCGCCGCCGGTGGCTGGCACACATGCGGCCTCGCGCTCGACGGCACGAGCCACTGTTGGGGTCGGAACGACAGAGGGCAGCTCGGCGACGGCTCCACAGCCGAGAGACTCTCACCCGTGAGTGTGGTCGGGGCACTGGTGTTCGAGCACCTCGATGCGGGCGTCCACAGTCATAGCTGTGGCCTGACGGCCGATGGCGCCGCGTATTGCTGGGGAGCAAACGAGTTTGGCCAGCTCGGCGACGGCTCGAACCTCGACCGGGCCGTGCCCGGGCCGGTGGTCGGCAATCAAGTGTTCGTTTCGGTCTCGGCGGGCGACTTCCACAGCTGTGGCTTGACGAACACGAGTCGCGCCTACTGCTGGGGGCGGAACGAGACCGGGCAGCTCGGGAATGGCACCACCGAGAGCCGCTCGGCGCCCGATTCAGTACATGAGGACGACTTGATGGTGAGCGTCGCCGCAGGCAGTGAGGCGACTGACAGCGGATGGGGCGCGCACACATGTGGCGTTGCGGTGAGCGGCGAGATCTGCTGCTGGGGTGCCACGACCTTCGGTCAACTGGGGCGCCTCGACCTCGGGAGACCGTTCCATCCCGTCTCTGTTGGCGTCGACAGCGACCTCATCTTCGCGTCGGTGGATGCCGGGGGCCTTTACAACTGCAGCCACACGAGCGGCGGCGAGGCGTTCTGTTGGGGCTGGGGATACTGGGGTCAGCTGGGCAACGGAGGTGGCGTTCGCGACCCCGAGGCTCACGAACCGCTCCCGAATCCAGTCGCCGGTGGGCTGCGTTTCTCGCCCCAGGTCATGACAGGCGCGGCCTCGAGCGGGAATAACTAACACCAAAAAGGCCCCATCGGCTGGCGACCGACGGGACCCTTGGAGTGCGAGAAGCGAGCCGCGCTAGTTCAGTCGGCCGGTGAACACGTAGTCGTTGTCCCGCTCTGCTGCGTGACAGCCCTGACACATTGGCGCACGCCCGTCCGCATCGACGGTGCCGTCGGCGTTTCGCTTCACCCAGAACCAGTCGTTGTGCTCGGCATCGTAGCCCGGAACCTTGTACATGATCGTGGCAGCCGCGAACGTGCTGTCGGGCATGTAATTCTCTTTGACGATGATGGCGCCAGCGGGCATCACCCCAGCCATGGTGGTAACCGCTTCGAGCGCCGCGGCGTTGAGATAGGTGGTGAGCAGCATCCCATGCGGCTCCTGCCCGGTGTAGAGCGTGCCCTTCTCCGGCCAGGTGGCCCAGTTGGCTCGGTAGTCTGCACTCTCGAGATGCGCCCAGAGCGCCGCTGCCGTCGTGTCGGGCGGCGTAACCTGCGCGACGGCTACGGCCTCGCCACCGGCCTCCCCTTCGCGCGCCGCCTCTTGTGTGCAGGCGCCGGCGACCACCAGCGACCCCGCAAGCATCAGCGTTCCGATCGGTGACGTCATCCTCTCCTCCTTTGTCCAGCCAAGGTGGGCGATGCCGAAGGAACAGGCACGGTACGCCGCGGGTTCCCGCGTAGCAACAGGACTGCGTTGGTCTCCCTCTTCACAGCCGATCAGCCGCCTAGTTGCCGGAGAAGTGCCTGCGCTCCTTCGTCGGCGGGATTCAGCTCGAGGCCGCGTCGCAGGGCCTCGATGGCCTCCTCTTGCCGACCGAGTTGAGCATATGCGGCTCCGAGTCCAAAGTGCGCCCGAGCGAGGCCCGGTTCGATTTGCACCGCCTGGTCGAACACCCGAGCCGCGTCGTCGAACTGCCGCGCCCGGAGTAGGGCATTGCCCCAACTCAGCGGAACCAGCGGCTCATGCGGGTTCAGCAGAGCGGCGTCGCGATACGTCGACAGCCCGCCGGCGAGATCGCCGAGCTGGATGCGGACGAAGGCAACGCTAACGAGCGCCAGCGGTTGCGCGGGATCGAGGGTCAGGCTGCGGCGCAGGTGTACGAGCGCCGAGTCGTACCGACCGGCGTCGGACAAGGCGCCACCCAATTCTCGGTGCGTTCGAGGATCATCAGGCGCGACTTCGAGCGCCTTGCCGAGCGTCCGCGCGGCACGCGCGGGGTCGCCCTGGGCACGATAGGCCGCCGCCCGTCGGACGAGCACCCCGACCCAACGCCGTCGGACTGCGACCTCGCGGGGCCCCAGCGCACGGAGGCGGCGGTCGAGCCGCTCTCGCTCGACGGGATCGTGGCCGCGAGCGAAGTGCAGGCTTGCGAGTGCGAGCGCAGCGACATCGTCATCCAGGCTCTCGGACACACGCTCGAGTCGCTCGGCGACCGTTGGTGGAAGCGCCGGCATGTCCGGCTCGAGGTAGCGAATGAAGAAGTGCGCCAGCCCAGCGAAGCGAGCCATCTCGTGGTCTCCGGGCGGGCCGAGGACAAGCGCCGCGGCGCCTGCCGGATCGCGAAGCGGGAGTGAGGCCAAGAGACCACGCACCTCTGGCGGATGCGGCGGCGGGTCGCCGTACCACTCGCGCACCTGAGCCTGCAGCGTCTCGGGCGGACGGCCGGCGTGGCAGAGCGCGCACGCGCTCTGCACCCCTAACCGCTCATCGAAGCTCGGGCGGGGAACCGGGATCGTATGATCCGAGCGCGCATAGCGAATCTCCGAGCCCACGCTGGGCTGCTGCAGGTACGGCATGTGACAGGAGACACAGCGGCTTCCTGGTGAGTTGGGGCCGTGCCGGGTGTGCCGTTGCGATTCCGCTCCTCCCTTACTCGGATGGCAGCTCACGCACTGCCCGTCGTCGAACGGGTCTATGAGCTTGCGGCCAGTGTGGTTTCGGTACGTCTGGGCGTGCGGGTCATGACAGTCGGTGCAGGTCATTGAGCCCTGCCGATAGCACGCACTCGCGAGATGCCCCTCCTGATAGGCGAAGGTGCGCGTGCGCCCGTCGGCGAAGAGGGGAGCATCGCCAAAAGCCGGCAACCCCAGCGAGTAGTTCGTACGGAAGGGCATGCCGGGCACGTATCCGGCCACGAGCTCGTGCTTCAGCGCGTGGCACTGGAAGCAGACCTCGAGCGCGTCGTCCGTGTCGAGGGTGGTGAGGGCGCGCATGCCAACGTCGGTGCTCTCGCTCGCGCCCTCGCGCATCGTTTCGATGTGACGCCGGCCCGGGCCGTGGCACGACTCGCAATTGACAGCGAGCGCGGTCATACGCGTCACGTAGCGATGCGCAGTCGAGTCGAACGCCACAGTGATCTGGCTGCCGTGGCACTGCTGGCAGTTCGGAAAACGCTCGATGCTCCCAAGCACACGGGACGGCGGCCAGTCACCGCAGTCTGCCAGTGCCAGATTCGGCGTGATCGGTCTCCAGCCGCGGTTGGATCGACCGCCGGTATTGCAGAACCACTCGTCACTGGCAGCGCTGTAATCGAACGGGAGGAAGCGAACGGTGCCATCAGCGGCGCCCGTGACGAACCCTTGCGTCCCGCCGCCGATCATGTGACCGCCCCCGATGACCCCCGTGACGTTCAAGAGGCGAGGCGGCTCACCATCCTGCGTGACGGAAAAGACATACTCGCCTTCTGCGGTGACCCGCGGGGCGACGACCGCGTCGCGGAATCGCATCGGGCGACCGTCGAACGCAACGAGAAGGTCCACGCCCCCGGGCGTACCCCCCGCACGGCCATGCGTGGAGCCTCGCCACAGGTCGTACTGCGCCTGGTGGCACTGAGCACACGCATCCGCTCCGACGAACTCCTCGAAGGAGACTGCTGCGCTTGGCGGGAGCGACGGGCCCGGTGGGAGCGGTGCGGGCGGCCGGGGTCGGCTGGCGAGCCACCAACCGGCACCGACGAGTGCGGCAAGTGCCACGGCGGTGATGCTGCCGGCGAGGAGGGGCACCCTCTTCGAGCGACGCGCCCGAGCCACCGGTGCCGGGGGTGGCCCAGCACCGGAGGGACGGGCGCGCTTCGATCGGCGTCGTCGCTTTCGAGCGCTCACGACGCTCTGGTAACGCTAGAGGAGGCCGACCGCAACCCCGAGGCGAGCGAGACTGGTCTGGAGGGGCACATCGATCCCGTCCGCTTCGCGATCGATCCGCTGAAACTCGTACTCCACGCTGGCGCGAAAACGCCCGTTGGCCGTGCCGACGGCCACGCCCAATCCGAACTCGAGAGCAAGAGACGCGCTCCCTCCACCCGTGAATTCCGTCACCGGGAGATACGCGCCGCGCGCCCAAATGTCCGCATGCGAGCCGATGCCGGTCTCGGAGTACAGTCCTAGTCGCACGACGCCGACATCCTGTGCGGCGAGCTCTGGGGTGACGCTCCGGCGCCCGCCACCGACTTCGAGAGCAACGAGCGAGCTGACCGCAAATCGAAGTCGCACGTCCCCTTGTACCACGTCGTAGCTCGAACGGTCGGTGCTGTCTGGTTCGAGTGAGGCGCCGAATGCTCGCGCGGCAAGCGCAAAGCGGCCAAGCCGTAACTCGATGACAGCACCCAGGCCTCCTCCCTCAGACCTGGCGTCCCCTCTCCCTTCGAAATGCGTCAACGCCACGCCCTCGAGACCGAGCCGAAGTCGCTGAGCAGTCGCGGGAGAGACAAGCGCGGCGAGCAATACGGCGCACACGAAGCCGCCGCGCCCGCGCCCTCGGTTCACTCTGGGCCCTCGTCCGCGGGGAGCACGGTGAGCAGTGTCTGGGATCGTCGCTCGACGTTGGTGCGCGTGATCTCTGCGTTGCGTCGCCCGAGCTCTTCGCGCAAGAGCTGGTTGTAGAGGATGTTGCCCGGCACCGGCTCGGGCGCCGGCCTGCGGAGGCTCATCACGAATCCGGTGAGGAGCGTCGCTGCGCTGACCATGACAAGCTCGCGCCGCGCGCCCGTGCCCAGGCTCGTGTTCTCGAGCGCGAGGGCGGCGCCAGCGCCGACCGCCGTGTACAGCGTGGCCAGCCCCAGCGGACGCCAGGTGCGCGGGGGGATCACGGTCTCCGGGAGCTCGACGGCGTCTGGAAGTGCCGTGAGGTGCAGGAGCGTGTCCACTGGACGGTGACGCACCTCGACCAACACCTGCCCGGCGTACTCCTCCCGACCCGATCCCGCGGCGAGGATGATCTGATAGATCCCCGGCGGGGCCGGTTCCCCTGTGGGTGTCGTGGCCGGCCACCTCACCCGCCCTGCTCCCGCCACTGACATCGAGTCGAGCACCACGTCGATCCCGGGACCCACTGCCCGAGCGACGACGAGCGCTGGACGGGAGAGCTCGAACTCCACGACTGCGTCCCCGTCCCCAGCGACGAACGACACAGTGTCGGTGCGAATGTGCCGTACGACCAAGACCTGCCCAAGTGCCGAAGCATAGAGCGATGTGATACGCGGTGAGACGGTGTTCGGATCGGGCTCGCGATCGGGATCGAGGAAGATGAGCTCGCGAAACGCGTCCACTGCTTGGCGGGCGGAATCGACTGCGCCGTACGAAAACGCCAGGAGCTCGTAGGCCGTGATTCGGTCGTCGACTGTGAGCCTCGTCGCGAGTGCGCGGCGTATCGAGACGATAGCCGCCGGATAGTCGAGACGTTGGTAGGCGTCGGCCGCCTGTTGCACCAGCGTGCTCTCTTGAGCGGAGGCCGTCGTCCACTCACTCAGGAAGACGAGTGCCATGATGACGATGCGTCGTCTCACAAGTTCTCCCTCACGAGCCTCACCGAGCGGCGGGCCGTGTCACCAGCGACCACGACGATCGTGTCGACCCATCCTTGATGACCGTCCCGCTGAATGCGGATCTCGTGTGCACCCGGACTGAGTGCGAGCCCGTAGACCGGGGTGTCGCCGACGCGGCGTCGATCGACGAAGAGGACCCCCCATGGCTCTGCAGCGACGGTCAGGTATCCCACGGTGGGTGCCGGCTCGCCTCGTCGCTCCGGCGCAGGGCGGGGAGCGGCCTCCGTGGCTTCAACGGGGGCAGCGGTCGACTCGGCACCGGCGCCGGTTGTCACCAGAGAGTCGACGCCGGCAGGCTCGACCACCCCGGAACGGAAATCTCCCGGCGGAACGATGGCTGGACCGCCAATCCCGCCGCGGGCCAAGAGGGCCCAGGCCGCCGTCGCGCCGGCGGCGACGATCACAACGGCCACGGCGACGGCGGCCCACGCTCGGCGATGCCGCGTGGGACTCCTCGTTGCGTGCAGTCCTGCCTGGTCGGTGATCTCGGTCGGCGCCTCCGTGTCGGGCGTCGGCACCCGTCGTTCAGCGCTCGGCCGCGCCGCACCGACCGGAGCCGAAATCGGGTGTTCCGGCCACACGGCGGTGGCGAACCCTTCCATGGTGGGGAACCGGTCGCCCGGCGACTTGCTGAGCGCGCGGTGGATCGCCTCCACGAGAAAGGGAGGTGTGTCTGCGCGATACGCGTCGAGCCGCCTCGCCGACTCGAACACGTGCTTGAAGATCACGGTGTGGAGCGAATCGTCTTCGAAGGGCAGGCGGCCCGCGAGCATGCGGTAGCCGAGGACTGCCAGTCCGTACTGGTCCGACCGCCCGTCGACGTCGAAGCCTCGTGCCTGCTCCGGGCTCATGTAGTGCGGAGTACCGAGGATCTGCCCGGTCCCCGTGAACTCGCTGGCGGATTGGAGTGCCTTCGAGATCCCAAAGTCGGTGAGCACGGGCCGGCCATCGTGCTCGAGCACCAAGTTTGCCGGCTTGATGTCGCGGTGAATGACTCCACGGCGGTGGGCGTGGCCCAGCGCGCGTGCCGCCTCCCAGAGGATCTGCTGACACTCTTCGACGTCGAGTCGCGGACGCTCGATGAGTAGGTCCTCGAGCGATCGACCATCGACGTACTTCATCACGAAGAAATGGAGTCCGGCCGAACTCTCGACCGAGTAGATGGGCATGATCCCTGGATGGTCGAGCCGCGCAGCGATGCGCGCCTCGTGCTCGAACCGCTTGACGAGATTCTCGTCGTGGGCCACCTCTGGCGGGAGGACCTTGATCGCCACCGGTCTGTCGAGCGTCAGATCGTGCGCCAGGAACACGGCCCCCATGCCCCCGCGTCCCAATAGCCGCTCGATGCGGTATCGCCCTCCGATCGCGTTGGCGAGCCGCACCTCGAGCTCTTGCGTGATCGTGGACGTCGGCCGCGGCACCCCCGAGGCCAGGTCCGTCCCGCACGCCAGACAGAAACGGCTCTGCTCCGGAAGTGCCGTCCCACAGACCGTGCACGTTCCCGTCGTCACCGCGCGCCTCCGACGCGAGGACGCGGTAGGCTCCGCGGCGGCTCACGACGCGTGACACCTCGCCGACTCGAGACACCCGCCGCCGCCTGCGGGCCGAGTGTCGTCACCAGGGTGTAGTCGGTCGCCCGCCCCGCAAAGTCGACGACGGCCACGAAATAGTCACCCGCGCCGAAGAATGAGGTGAGCCCGTTCGACGGGCCCGGTGCGAGTCCTCGGGCCTCCTCGGGGAGTGAGTCGGGAAGGCCGTCGTGGAAGACGTAGAGGTCGAGGAGAGCCGTCGGCTCCGCCGCCTCCACTGAGACGTTCATCAGGTCGGCGGTGGCCAGCGTGAATCGGAACCAGTCGACCTCGAACGGATTGTCGATCGTGAGCTCGCTCGCGAGGCCACCGGGCACGAGCGGCGCCGCCACGTCGCAGTAGTCGTTCTCTTCCGCGGCATCCGGGGGGAGCACCGACTGATAGCCGGGGAGAAGCGCCAGGCCGTAGGATCCCTCGCGGACGTACAAGGCGAGCACATCGTAGCTGCCGGCCGGGAGGCCTCGCAGTGCGACGACCGTGGAGTCGGGGACGCGTTGCTGCGGTTCGAAGGGAAAGCCGCCACAGGCATAAAGCCCGGGCCCGATCGCCCACGACTTGGACCCGATGCCCCAACCACCGCCGGGCAGCACCCTGAGAGTGTTCGTGACGAACCCCGCGTAACTCGCTGGCCCCGCTGTGCCCGGCTTGATCACGATCGTCCGGTCGAGCGGCTGGGCGTGCCGGAAGCGGTACCAGTCGGCCCGCACGCTGTCGTCCCGGCCGATCGGCTCGAAAGCGAGCGCAGGGTTGAGCACGAAGTCCAGTGGGCCGAGGGACCCGAAATCCCACGCAACTGTGTCGTTCGGTTCGTAGAGATCCTGCTGCTCGACCAGGGTTGTCTCCGGGCTCGCGCGGGCGCCATCGAGGCTGATCACAGCCACCTGCGAGCGCGGGGAGGCTGGTGGGGCCGCCCACACCGTGAGCGTGCCGAACCGATCGGGCGCCTCCGGATCGTCGGGCAGGTAACTGCGGATCGGTGTCTCCGCAGCACCGAGTGCAACCAGGAGCAGCCGCTCGGGGTTGAGCCCGGCTCCGAAGATCTGGAGCGTGTCACCGAAACGGACCGCGTTCGGACGAACGCTGTCGATCCCGATCCGATCGCGCACCGACAGCGGGTGCGTGTCGCTGGTTGCCCCTGCAAAGCCCACGGCGCGCGCCGTCACCGCCGTCACACCGACCGAGAGCGCCGTCACCCGCCCATCCGGCCCGACTGCGGCGACGGACGGGTTGTCCGATTCGAACGAGAGCGTGGTATTGGGAACGGCGTTTCCGGCCGCGTCGACAACGCGGCCCACGAGCTGTCCGCTTTCCCCCACGATGAAATCACCGAATGTGTCCATTTCCACGCGAAGCTCGCCGCTTCGCTCAGTGGGGAGGAGACATCCCGTGCCCAGGACCAGGGGGATCGACAGCGCGAGAGATACCAGTCTTGCCCGGCGCCACGAATCGGGTGCCGGCGGGCTTTTCATCGATGAACCTTCCGCGTGGTGCGTCACGGGAGCGCAGGAGCGGCCGGTCCCGCGCGAGGGCCCGCGCTCAGAGAAGCGAGCGGTAGAGGTCGCGCAGGTGATGGTCTCGCAGGTCGCGCACCGACTGCCACAGATCTGGCTCCGAGGCGGCACAGAAGATCTCCACCGTCGCGCGTTCGGCTTCCGACTCGGGCGCGCCGAAGAGGAGCCGACCGCGCCACATCCCGTCGTCGCTGCGGCGCACACTCAAGCGGACGGGGACCAGCTGGCCTTCGTAGCGGACGGGAGGCAGCTCGTGGAGCACGGGCTCTTGATCGGGGGAGCGAGACCGCGCCGGCTGGAGAGACATACGCACCCGTCGTGCTTAGTTCGGCCGAAGATAACGCCTAGCGCGTTGTCCGGCAATACATTACGCGATTCCAGACTGTCACAGCCCGAAGGGGACAGGCGTAAAGGTCACGGCGAACAGCAGAGCGCATGCGATCGCCGTCGCGAGCCGCGTGCGCGGGATGGGACGGTAGCCGTCGACCACCGGAGCGTGCCCCAAGCGACCACGGCTTGCTGCGAGTACGAGTGCCGCCCACACGCCCCATCCGATCCACTGCAGGCTCAAGAGGAGCAGCATCACCCACAGCACCACGGCCACTGTGCGTTGGACGCGCGGAGCGGCGGCGTAGAGGATGTGGCCCCCGTCGAGCTGGCCGATCGGGAGCAGATTGAGCATGGTGACGATCACGCCGATCCATCCAGCGAACGCGGCGGGATGGAGCATCACCAGACCCGCACCGGGGTGCACGACCGCAGTGATCGCCCATGTCATGAGCGAGTGTCCCAGGATCAGCGGCGGCCCTCCCACATTGAGGACGAGATGAGCCACGCCCGTCGCTTGGTCGATCGGTCGTGACAACAAGAGACCTATTACGAGCACCGGAAGCGCGACCGCGAACCCTGCGAGCGGGCCGGCGGCGCCGATGTCGAGGAGCTGCCGACGGTCGGCGATCGGAGCGCGGAGGCGGATGAACGCACCCAGCGTGCCGATGAAGAACGGCCAGAACGGCCACGGGATGAAATACGGTGGCGAGGCATCGACCGCATAGCGCCGTGCCGTCACGTAGTGCCCCAGTTCGTGCGCGAGCAGGATCACGAGGAGGGGAATGGCATACGTCCATCCCGCGGGCAGCGCGCGCCACCAGTCGGCCGGATAGGGCAACCACGGCACGAACGCCGGGAGGCGGCCGGCGAAGAACGCGCCCGAGAACAGGGTCGTGCCTAGAGTGAGGAAGAGCAGCAGGAGGTGGCGGCCCCAGCGCTCGCGCCGCCGCCAACCAGTGGGCCGGATGAGGATCAGGTGACGGTGCTTGGTCTCGTCCGACCAATAGCGCGGTCCGTTCCATTCTCCGAGCGCGCGAGCGAGCTCGGCCGACGGACCGGCGTGGGCGGGGTGGACAATGGCGTCTACCACCTCGCGGTCGCGCAGCGCGGTTGTTCGCCAGGCCAGAAGGTACGGCGCGAGTGTTCTCACGCTCGGCCTTGACGGCCGGGCCTGGTCGCAATACGTTTGGGTTCTCGCATACCGACGTCCTTTCCGATACGAAACTGACGAACGCCACGCCTCATCATGCCGGGCCGCACGCAACCTCGGGCCCGCCCCGCCACACCAGCCGTGGAGCGCTCTCTGTGGACATTGCCGAGTTGAAGAGGAAATCCGTCGCTGAGCTGCACGCGATGGCCCAAAAACTGAACATCACCAACTACTCGGGCCTACGCAAGCAGGACCTGATTTTCCGCATCGAGCAATCACTCCTCGACACCGATACGGTCCTCCGCGGCGAAGGGGTGCTCGAGATCCTCCCCGAAGGATACGGATTCCTCCGGAGTCAGGACTGGAGCTACCTCTACGGGCCCGACGACATCTACGTGTCGCCGAGCCAGATCAAACGGTTCGATCTGCGGACGGGCGACACCGTCATGGGTCAGGTCCGCCCCCCGAAGGAGGGCGAGCGCTATCTCGCCCTGCTCAAGGTTGAGAAGGTCAACTTCCAAGAGCCCGAGCGGGCCAAGCAGCGGATCGCGTTCGACAATCTCCGGCCACGTTATCCCGATGAGCGCATCCAGCTCGAACGGGTCGACGGCGACCTGTCCACCCGCGTGATGGACATGCTCTGCCCGATCGGCAAAGGGCAACGAGGGCTCATCGTCTCGCCGCCGAAGGCGGGCAAGACGATTCTCCTCCAGAAGCTGGCAAACTCGATCACCGAGAATCACCCCGAATGCACCCTGATCGTCCTTCTGATCGACGAGCGGCCCGAGGAAGTCACGGACATGGAGGAGAACGTGCAGGCGGAGGTCATCTCGTCGACGTTCGACGAGCCAGCCGATCGCCATGTGCAGGTGGCTGACATGGTCATCGAAAAAGCTCGACGCCTCGTGGAGCACGGCCGCGACGTGATCATTCTTCTCGACTCCATCACACGCCTCGCGCGGGCGCACAACACGGTCGTCCCCCACTCCGGGAAGATCCTCTCGGGAGGCGTAGACGCCAACGCACTGCAGAAGCCGAAGCGGTTCTTCGGTGCTGCACGGAACATCGAGGGAGGTGGATCACTCACCATCATCGCGACGGCCCTCATCGAAACTGGCAGTCGCATGGACGAGGTGATCTTCGAGGAATTCAAGGGCACAGGCAACATGGAGGTGGTCCTCGACCGGCGAATCGCCGACCGGCGTATCTACCCGGCGATCGACGTGCAGCGCACCTCCACGCGAAAGGAGGAGCTCCTCCTCGACAAGGACGAGCTCAACAAGATCTACCTTCTGCGGAATTTCTTAGCTGACATGCCCCCCGTCGAAGCGATCGAGTTCTTGCTCGAGCGACTCAAGCGCACGAAAGGGAACAAGGAATTCTTCGCCACGATGCAGCAGGGATGATCGAGGGTCCGAAGCGATCGGAGGCGGTCGGAGCCGGTCGAGATCGGCCCCCGCAGACCGTCTCCGACCCTTCCCAGCTCCCGACCGCGGGCCGCCTCCTGGGTGTCGACATTGGAGATCGACGGATCGGCCTGGCGCTCTCGGACCCGACGCAAACGATCGCGCAGCCCCTCGAGACACTCACCCGGCGCTTGGGGAAACGCTTTCCGCTCACGGACCTCGCCTCACGCCTCGAAGGGGTGGTCGGCGTCGTCGTGGGTCTCCCCCTTACGCCGGAAGGCACTGAGGGCGGCCGCGCCGTCGAGGCCCGCACGGTGGCCCAGCGCATCGCCCGGCGATTCGAGCTTCCCGTGATGGTGTGGGACGAACGATTCACCACCGCTCGGGCCCT
>JBDHCY010000012.1:0-31439 GCA_039591795.1 Gemmatimonadota bacterium
GAGAAGCAAGCCCGGCTCGCGCCGTTTGGGGATGTCCGTTAGCCTTGAGTCAATGACCACCACCGAAGGAACGAACGAGTGAGTTGGTACGATGCCTTGCGTTACGTCGTGCTCGCCGCGGCAGGGTGGCTCGGGCTCATGGCTGCCGGCAGCGCACTGGTCCGGACCCGCCGCATCTCACCGTTTTCGTCAACCGGCGCCCTCATCCGCCGGATGAGCGACCCGTGGATCAAGCCCGTTGAACAACGCCTGTACCGGGCCGGGCGGAACCCGCAGCAAGCGCCGTGGTGGCTCGCGGGCACCGGCGTCGTGGGCGGGCTGCTCGTGCTCTTCCTCAGTCGCTGGCTCTACAGCCTCGCGCTCTCGTTCTCGATGGCGGCCCGTGGCGGAACCGTTGGCGTGTTACGCGTCGGTCTCGACCTCACGTACAACGTGCTCGTGCTGGCCATCCTCGTACGGGTCGTCGGCTCGTGGTTCGGACTCGATCAGTATCGCTGGTGGATGCGGCCAGCATACGTGCTGACCGACTGGATCATCGTCCCGCTGCGACGTGTCGTCCCACCTTTCGGCATGTTCGACGTGACTCCACTCGTTGCATGGCTTCTCCTCATGATCGTGCGGGCGATCATCTTTTCCATCCTATGATCGGATGAACGGACCCGTTTCCGCTCGAGCCGATGGAATCGAGATCGCGGTTCGCGTCCAGCCGGGCGCGCAACGCACCGAATCCGCCGGGCTCCACGGCGAGCAGATCAAGATCCGAGTCGCGGCGCCGCCTGTCGACGGCAAAGGCAACGTGGCGTTGCTGGGTTTTCTGTCAGATCGACTCGGCGTGCCGCAGCGCCAGATCCGGATCGTCGCGGGTGCTCGCAGCCGGAGCAAACGCGTCGCAGTGCAAGGTACGAGCGCCAAAGCGGCTCGCGCTGCCCTCGGATTGGCCTGACCGCTACACGCATCGGGATTCAGCGTCCGGAGCATCCTCGTGCCTCGTCGACGGGAAGTCCCTCGTCACATGCGAATCGCATTCGCGCACTCCGGCGCGCATGGCCCGCGAGCCGCGACCCATGGCGCGCCATCCCACCCGACGCTACATTACTCTTGACATTCGATTCCGTGGCGATTTGCGGCGTATTGCGGCCACGTTAAACAACTCGCTAAAAAGCCGGCCCGGCGTGCCAGCTTCTAAGCACCGCCGGGCGCGTCGCTTTGGGAGGAGAACACCGTCGATTTGACTCGCTTGCGCGCCCTGCGCGACGTCTTGTCGCGCCGAATCGTCGTCCTCGACGGTGCCATGGGGACGATGGTCCAGGCCTGCAGCTTTGACGAGACGGCGTATCGCGGGGCACACTTCGTAGACCACCCCGCACCGCTCGCCGGCTGCCACGATGTGCTTGCAATCACTCAGCCGGACGCGATCGAGGAGATCCACGGCGCCTACCTCGAGGCTGGCGCCGACATCATTGAGACCAACACCTTCAACGCGCAAGCGATTTCCCTCGCTGACTATCAGCTCGAGGCCTCCGCTCGAGAGATCAACCTTGCCGCAGCCCGAGCTGCGCGCCGTGCCGCGGATTCGTGGACCGCGCGCACGCCCGAACGGCCACGCGTCGTGGCGGGTAGCATCGGCCCTACCAACCGCACCGCCTCGCTGTCCCCAGACGTCAACGATCCTGGATACCGCAACGTTTCCTTCGCCGAGCTGGCAGAGGCCTATGGAGAGCAAGCCGAAGGATTGATCGATGGCGGCGTGGATCTCCTGCTCGTCGAGACCGTCTTCGACACGCTGAACTGCAAGGCGGCCCTGTTCGCGATCCGTGGTCTGCTCGAGCGCCGCGGATTGAACGTCCCGCTCATGGTCTCTGGGACGATCACCGACGCGAGCGGCCGCACGCTCTCCGGACAGACACTCGAAGCCTTCTGGTATTCAGTCCGGCACGCGGATCTGTTCAGCGTTGGCTTGAACTGTGCACTTGGGGCGAAGGAGCTTCGACCGCACATCGAGGAGCTGTCGACGCTGGCGGACTGCTACGTCACCTGTCACCCCAATGCTGGGCTGCCCAATCAGTTCGGCGGCTACGATCAGACACCGGAAGAGATCGCCGACTATCTCGAGGAGTTCGCCCGTAGCGGGCTCGTGAACGTCGCCGGCGGCTGCTGTGGGACGACGCCCGAGCACGTTGCCGCTATCGCCGAGGCGGTCGAAGGCATGCCGCCACGGACGGTCGCGCAGACGGAGCGCCGTACACGCCTGTCGGGACTCGAGCCGCTCGTCATGTGGCCGGGCCGGTTGTTCGTCAACGTCGGTGAACGGACGAATGTGACTGGCTCCGCTCGGTTCGCCCGGCTGATCAAGAACGACGACTACGAGGGTGCCCTTGCGGTCGCCCGCCAACAGGTCGAAAACGGTGCGCAGATCATCGATGTCAACATGGACGAAGGGTTGCTCGACGCCGAAGCGGCGATGACGCGATTCCTGCGCCTCATCGCCGCCGAACCCGACATCTCCCGCGTTCCAGTGATGATCGACTCGTCGCGCTGGGAGGTGATCGAGGCCGGACTCAAGTGCGTGCAAGGAAAGGGTGTCGTTAACTCCGTCAGCTTGAAGGACGGCGAAGAAGCCCTCGTCGAGCGAGCCCGCCGCATCAGGCGTTATGGCGCCGCCGTCGTTGTCATGGCATTTGACGAACGGGGTCAGGCCGATACGGTCGAGCGCAAGGTCGAGGTCCTCACGAGGGCGCACCGGGTACTCATCGAGCGCGCGGGGTTTCCACCGGAAGACATCGTTCTCGACCCCAACATCTTCGCCGTCGCGACCGGCCTCGAGGAGCACAACGAGTACGCCGTGGCCTTCCTCAAGGCGACCGAACAGCTCAAAGACATCCTGCCCCACTGCCTCGTGAGCGGCGGCCTGAGCAACCTGTCCTTCGCCTTTCGCGGCAACAACGCAGTGCGCGAGGCGATGCATGCGGCATTCCTGTATCACGCGGTTCAGGTCGGCATGGACATGGGGATCGTCAATGCGGGAGCACTCCCCGTCTACAGCGACATCGATCCGGAGCTGCTGGAGGCGATCGAGGACGTCTTGTTCAATCGCCGTGCCGACGCCACCGACCGGCTGACCTCGCTTGCCGAGCGCTACCACGGCCAAGCAACCGTGCCGATCGCGGCGGCTGAGTGGCGCGCTTGGCCGGTCGAACGCCGACTCACCCACGCGCTCGTGGAGGGGATTACGGATCACATCGAGGGCGACGTCGAAGAGGCGCGCCAGCGCGCAGCACGACCAATCGAGGTCATCGAAGGGCCTCTCATGGATGGCATGAACGTCGTGGGCGACCTCTTCGGAGCTGGGAAGATGTTTCTTCCCCAAGTCGTGAAGAGCGCTCGAGTCATGAAGAAGGCAGTCGCCTATCTCATCCCCTACATCGAGGAAGAGAAGGCGTCGCTCGGCATCACGGGAAACGCCAAGGCAAAGCTCGTCGTCGCCACCGTCAAGGGCGACGTGCACGACATCGGCAAGAACATCGTGGCGGTCGTCCTCCGTTGCAACAACTACGACGTCATCGATCTCGGCGTCATGGTTCCGGTGGCGAAGATCCTCGAAACGGCACGCCAGGAGGCTGCGGACGCGATCGGACTGTCGGGGCTGATCACGCCCTCGCTAGACGAGATGGTACACGTCGCGCGTGAGATGGAGCGAGAAGGGTTCGAGATCCCCCTCTTGATCGGTGGTGCCACGACTTCGCGTCTGCACACTGCCGTCAAGATCGAACCCGCCTACCACGGCGCTACCGTGCACGTGCTCGATGCGTCGCGATCTGTGGGCGTGGTGGGGTCGCTCCTCGCCGAAGAGAAGCGGGACGCCTTCGTGCAGGACACACGGGCGGAATACGCCGATCTGCGTGAGATCCATGCCGGTGGTCGCGTCCGGGCGCCGTTGCTCACGCTGGACGAGGCGCGGCGACGACGCTACACGATCGACTGGAGCAGCTACACCCCTCCCGCACCGAACGTCGCGGGCCTCACCGTGCTCGCCAATTACCCAATCGACGATCTCGTGAACTACATCGACTGGTCTCCCTTCTTCGCGGTCTGGGAGCTCCAAGGAACGTTCCCAGCCATCTTCGACGATCGTCGGATCGGCCGCGAGGCGCGTGCTCTCCATGATGACGCCTTGCGTCTCCTCGACCTCATCGTGGCCGACGGCGTTCTCGAGGCGCGAGGGGTGACGGCGTTGTTCGCGGCGAACACCGTGGGTGCCGACGACGTCGAGCTCTATCGCGACGATGCGAGAAGTAGCGCGATCGCAGTCATTCACGGGCTCAGACAGCAGATGGACAAGCCGCCCGGCCGGCCGAATCTGTGCCTCGCCGACTTCGTTGCTCCGCGGGACAGCGGCGTAGCCGACTACGTTGGCGCCTTCGCGGTGACCGCAGGCCTCGGTCTCGACGGGATCGTCCGTGCGTACGAGTCGGCGCACGACGACTACAATGCGATTCTCGCCAAGGCGTTGGCCGACCGACTGGCCGAGGCATTCGCCGAGCGGTTACACGAGCGCGTGCGAAAGGAGCTCTGGGGCTACGCGGACGGCGAGCGACTCGGGAACGAGGAATTCATTCGCGAGCAGTACACCGGGATCCGACCCGCTCCCGGCTACCCCGCCTGCCCCGACCACACCGAGAAGGAAACGCTCTTTCGGCTGCTCGACGTCGAGGGTCAGGCCGGGATTACCCTGACCGAGTCGTTCGCCATGTGGCCGGCAGCTTCGGTCGCGGGGTGGTATTTCGCGCATCCCGATGCGCGTTACTTCGGCATCGGCAAGATCGGGCGCGACCAGGTAGCGGACTATGCAGCACGCAAGGAAATGACAGTCGCCGAAGCTGAGCGGTGGCTGGCTCCGAACTTGGCCTATGAGCCCCTCGACTAGTCGTTTCGCCGAGCTCCTGGCCGATCGACGCGTACACGTCGTCGACGGCGCCATGGGCACCATGCTCTACGCCAAGGGCGTCTTCGTCAATGTGTGCTACGACGAACTCAACGTAAAGCAGCCGAAGCTCGTTCGGGAGGTCCACGAAGACTACGTGCGGGCGGGCGCTGAGGTGCTCGAGACCAACACCTTTGGCGCGAACCCCGCGAAACTGGCCGCTTTCGGGCTCGCTGACGAAACCGAGTCAATCAACGAGGCGGCGGCGAAGCTGGCGCGCCAAGCGGCGGGTGATCGAGTGGCCGTCGTCGGGGCGATCGGGCCGCTGGGCATCCGCCTCGAGCCGTTCGGGCCCACGGCGCGCGAGGAGGCGTTCGAGCTCTTCAAGCGACAGGCCCTCGGTCTCCTGGCAGGCGGGGTAGACGGATTCCTCCTCGAGACCTTCTCGGACCTGAACGAGATCCACGAGGCTCTGCGAGCGGTGCAGGCGGTGTGCGATCTCCCGGTTGGCGCGCAGATGACGGTCGTCGAGGCTGGCCGCACCGCGTTCGGGACCGACTGCGAGGCATTCGCGGCACACCTCGCTGAGTGGGGCGCCGATCTGGTTGGTGTCAACTGCTCCGTGGGCCCGGCCGGTATGCTCGGCGCAGTGGAGCGGATGGCCCGAGCGACGGAACGACCGCTGTCGGCTCAGCCGAATGCGGGCCTGCCTCGCGAAGTCGGAGATCGCAAGATCTACCTCGCATCACCGGAGTACGTGGCGAGTTACGCCCGCCGAATGATCGAGGCAGGAGCACAGTTCGTCGGTGGCTGCTGTGGAACGACTCCAGATCACATCAAGAAGATCAGGGACTACGTAGCGAGCGTGGTGCCCCGACAGCATACCGTCGTGGTCCAGGGGAGCGACCTCGAGGCCCACGGCGTCGATCCGATCCCGCTTCGTCGGCGCTCCAGGCTGGGCGGGAAGCTCGCACGGGGTGAATTCGTGAGCGCGGTGGAGATCGTGCCACCTCGTGGCGTCGACCCCGCCAAGATGTTCGTCCAGTGCCGGGAGCTGAAGATCGCGGGCGTCGATGTGGTCAACGTCCCCGACGGGCCACGGGCGCAGAGCCGGATGGGTGCGCTCCTTTCGGCTTTGATGATCGAGCGGGATGCGGGCATCGAGGCGGTCGTGCATTACTGTTGCCGCGATCGCAATCTCCTCGGCATGCTCTCAGATCTGATGGGCGCCGCCGCGGCCGGGCTCCGAAACCTGTTGATCATCACCGGCGACCCTCCGAAGATGGGCCCATACCCTGATTCGACGGCCGTCTTCGACATCGACTCGATCGGGCTCACCAACCTCGTCAACCGTTTGAACCACGGCCTCGACCCGGGGGGCAATGCCATCGGCGCCCCGACGCAGTTCGTGATCGGCGTTGGCGTCAATCCGGCCGCGATGGATCCCGAACGTGAGCTCAGTCGATTCGGCTGGAAGGTCGATGCCGGCGCCGAATTCGCCGTGACGCAGCCGGTGTTCGATCCCACCCAGCTGGAGCGGTTTCTCGAACGGATCGAGGAGCGTCGCATCCCCATCGTCGCAGGCATCTGGCCACTCGTGTCGCTCCGAAACGCCGAATTCCTGGCCAATGAAGTCCCAGGTGTGTCGGTGCCGGATGCAGTCCTCGATCGGATGCGACGGGCGAGCGATCGCGGCAAGGAGGCGGCGCTCGCCGAGGGAGTGGCGATCGCGCGGGAGATGTTCGTGCACGTGAAGGAGATGGTGCAGGGAGTGCAGGTGAGTGCGCCGTTCGGGCGCGTTGAGGTCGCGCTCGAGGTGTTCCGCGATCCGGACGGCTCGTAGTGAAATGTTGTCACTACGAAGCCGCCGATGAACAGTTCGACACGGCCAGAGCCGAGACCGAGCTCGCACGGTATCATCGAAAGGGCCCAGAACGCACAACCCGTACTTTGCTGGACCTGTTGAGCAAAGTGCCGATCGAGGGTGCCAGCGTGCTCGACGTCGGCGGCGGCATCGGAATCATCGGGCATGAGTTGTTGCGCGCGGGTGCCCTGTCAGCCACACACATCGAAGCTGCGGAGGCGTACTCGGCTGCCGCTCGCACGGAAGCGAGTGCCAGAGGTCATTCTGACCGCATGCACTTTCAGCACGGTGACTTCGTGAGCGTCTACGAAGGCGTCGCACTCGCGGATATCGTGGTGCTCGACCGGGTGGTGTGTTGCTATCCCGACTACACGTCGCTCTTGGCAGCAGCGGCTTCACGGTGTCGCGGCGCATTGGCGCTGAGTGTGCCACGACGACGTTGGTTCGTGATGGCGTTCATGAAGTGGGGGAACCTGTTCCGGCGTCTCTCACACAACCCGTTTCGAACGTTCGTGCATCCCCACCGAGGAATGACCTCGGTGCTGCAGGAGGCTGGCCTCAAGCCTGTGGCAGAGCGAGAGACGTTCGTCTGGCGAATGACGATCTACGGCCGGGGATAGAAAGGACGTTCGAAGACGGACGAAGACGGAAAAGACAGAAAAGGACGGACGAAGACGGACGAAGACGGCGGAGGACGGATGAAGACGGTGGGAGTGAACAGGCGCCCGCCTTACGCCGCCGCTGGATGTGGCGAGGGGTGCGGGTCTCCCCCATTATCAACTCTGTGAGTTTCGCCTCGGTCGCGCAGCACCCGTCGCTCCGCTCCCTCAACCATCGGCCGTGGCCCCTTCCCACGGGGCCGTGGACCTGGCGTCAGACCTGGCACGACCTCCTGTTTCTCCACTGGCCGATCGCTGCAGGTGATTTGCGGCCACTGATTCCGGACTGTCTCGAGATCGACGAGCACTCCGGCTCGGCCTGGGTCGGCGTGATCCCGTTCTGGATGTCCGGGGTGGCCCCGCGATCGTTGCCGGCGCTCCCCATCGCCTCGTCTTTCCCCGAGCTGAACGTGCGCACGTACGTGAGGCTCGGGGAACGGCGTGGCGTGTGGTTTCTCAGTCTCGACGCGGGGAGTCGGCTTGCCGTGTGGGCGGCTCGATGGTCGTATCACCTGCCGTATGTCTATGCCAGCATGGACGTGCGGCACGGTGATCAAGGCATAGGGTACCGTTCAGTACGGGCCGACGGAGTGGGATTCGTGGCCGACTACGCCCCGGGCGGTCCGCCAGTGCTCGCGCCGCCCGGTGCCCTCGAGCACTGGTTCGTGGAGCGGTACTGCCTCTACACTCGAGCCCGATCGGGGAGGATCTATCGCGCGGATATCCATCATGAGCCGTGGCCGCTCCAGCCCGCCCGAGCTCACGTGACGCGCAACGACATGCTTCGCGTTCACGGCATCGCGATCGAGGGCCCCGCCGCGCACCAGCACTTTGCTCGACGGCTCGATGTCGTCGTGTGGCCCCTCGAGCCCGTGTAGCCTTCGAGCACTCCAGCTCGGCGTCGTGGAGCGCCGGATGCGCTGCGCCGCGATTTACGTGCGGGCCTCCCCTCGCGACGCCGCATCCGCATATCCGGCCGGCGACATCCCATAGCGCGCCCGGAAGCGCCGGCAAAAATGTGACACGCTTTTGAAGCCGACCCCGTACGCAATCTCGCTTACCGTCCCCGCTTTTCCAGCGAGCAGCCCGGCGCTCCGCTCGAGCCGAAAGCGTTGGATGACGTCACTGGGCGACTCACCGAGCAATTCCTGAAGCCGCCGGTAGAGTTGCGAGCGACTCTGGCCGACCACCCGTGCGAAGGCGTCGACGCCAAAATCGGTGTCGTCGAGATGGTGCTCGAGCGCTTTCCGTACCCGCTCCAGAAAGACCTCGTCGCTCGAGGCGACCTCGATGGGCGCCGGATGTAGCTCCGCCCCCACGGGGGAGTGCCGCCGCAATCGCTCTCTGGAGGTGATCAGATTCTGCACCCGAGCGACGAGCTCGGCCACGTCGAACGGCTTGGCCAGATAGTCGTCGGCCCCCTCAGCCAGGCCTTCGAGCTTGTCCTCGCGGCCCGCTCTCGCTGTGAGGAGGATGACCGGAACGAAGTCCAGGTCCGGATCGGACCGCACGGCTCGGCACAGCGCACGGCCGTCGAGCCCCGGCATCATGATGTCGCTGATGACGCAGTCTGGGACGATGTCGCGGGCAACCCGGAGGCCGTCGCTGCCGGTTGCGGCTTCGATGACGCGGTACACCGCTCCGAGATGCTTCCTGATGTAGGCGCGGAGCTCCGCATTGTCGTCGATGACGACTACGGTCGGTCGGTCGTCGTCAAGGACGGGGTCCTCCTGCTCCACCCGCGAATCCGCTAGGTCGTCGTCGAGGAGCGCCCGCTCGATGTGCGTTGGAGTGCCGGCCGGCGTTGGCACTGATGGGCCGCCCCTTGCGTCGCCCTCGGCGAGCTGCGACGTGGCAAGGTGTGTTTTCCCCAACGGGAGCGTGACCGTGAATGCGGCCCCGAACCCCTCTTCGCTCTCGACTTCGATTCGACCACCGTGCAACTCGACGAGCTCGCGCGCGAGCGACAGTCCGATTCCTGCCCCTGGGTGCGCCTCCTGCGTTGCGTCGACGCGGTAGAACCGCTCGAAGACACAGGGCAGATCGTCGGCCGGAATCCCGGGACCGCTGTCCTTCACCTCGAGCGTCACGTTCCCCTCAGGCATGTCGGCGAAGTCGGGATGGCCAGCCAGTGGGACCGTGGCCCGCATGGAGATGCGTACGACCCCACCGTCGGGAGTGTATTTGAATGCATTGGTGAGAAGGTTCGCGATGACCTGTTCCATGAGGTCCGGATCGTAGTACGCGATACACGGATCTTCGGGTGCCTCGAAACGTACCGCGATCCGTTTGCGGTCGGCCAGCGGAGAGAACGCGACGAGGAGACCCCGGAGGAAGGACACCACGTCCCCCCGCCGTGCGCGCACACGCACGCGATTGTCCTCCAGCCGAGCCACATCCAGGAGCTGGTCGACGAGATGGAGGAGTCGCCGTGCGTTGCGGAGGGCAAGCGTGATCTCCCGGTCGACGTTGCTCGGTATCGTCCCGTGGAGTCCTGTCCGGAGATCCTCCAGTGGCCCGAGCATCAACGTGAGCGGAGTCCGAAACTCGTGCGAAACGTTGGCGAAGAAACGGGACTTGGATTCGTCGAGCTCCTGGAGCTTCACCGCTTGGGCTTCGATCGTCGCCAGGGCCTGTTCGGCCACCTGACGGTGCTGGACTGCCTGTCGTCTCGCCGCTTCCGCTGCCTCCTTTTCCTCGCGAAGCGCCTTCGTCCGGTCACCGACGAGGTCGACGAGATCCCGCTCGCGCCGACGTATACCTCGGAGACGCAGTCCGATCGTTCCAACGACCGTGCCGAGGAGTGCCATGAGTGACACCCCCCGAAACCACCACGTCTCGTAGAAGAAGCGGGCGACACCGAGCTGAAGCGTGGCACCGACTTCGTTCCACACCCCGTCATTGTTGCTGGCGATCACGTGGAAGCGATAGCGGCCCGCTGGAACGTTGGTGTAGAACGCCGTCCGCCGGTTTGTGGCCTCGATCCAGTGATCGTCGAAGCCGACAAGCCGATACCGAAACCGCACGTTCTCCGGAGCGACGAAACTCAACGCGCTGTACGTGATCGCAAAGTCGCGAGCCCCTACGGGCAGCGTGATCCCGTCCGTGACATGCAACGCGGTGTCCTCCGTGCTCAGTCCCTCGATCACGACCGGCGGCGGAACGGTGTTGCGGCGGATGTTTGCGGGATCGACGACGGCGACCCCGGCCTGTGTGGGGAACCACAGCCGACCGTCCCGAGCCTTCACGCCCGCTCCGTTGACGCCCCCGTTTGCTTCGCGGTTCCTGAGGCCGTCACGCTCCGTGTAGTGTGTCGAGTGAATCTGCCCAATCTCGCCGCGCGCAAACGCCTCCAGCTCGCCGCGATCGACCCAGAAGACCCCGCGATTCGAGCTCATCCACAAGCGTCCGAAGTCGTCTTCGAGAACCTGGTGAATGACCTCCTCGTACAGGCCATCCCGTTGCCGATAGACCGTCACGCTGGCGCCGTCGAAATTCCCCCGATCGCTGAGCTCCAACCGATTCAGGCCGCGACCCTCCGTCCCAATCCACATGATTCCTGTTGCGTCTCGGTGAATCGATCGGATCAGGTCACTCGAGAGCCCCTGGGCTGCGGTGAAGCGCTCGAACCCAACCGCCGGCCGGTATCGGAGCAGCCCTCCACCATTCGTGCCGAACCAGAGCGTTCCGTCCGGTGCCTCGAGGATGACTCGCACCGTACGCGGCGTCATCGCTTCTGCGGCTGCGGCACGCGACCAGGCTCCCTCGGACGACCGAACGAAGAGCCCGCTCTCTGTGCCAACCCAGAGCGAACCGCGGCGGTCGTGGTGGATCGCGCGCACGACGCGGCCCCTGAGCGCCGGCGGTCGCTCGCAGGGCAAGCCCTCCCGGAATCGACACATCGAGCCGTTGTAGGCGCCGATCCAGAGGTCACCGCCCCGATCACGATGGATCGCAAGCACCAGGTCCCCGGGAATCCCGTGGGGCAGCTTGAAGACCTCGAAGCGACCCCCCGCGAACCGAGCCAGGCCACTGCCAAACGACCCGAACCATAGCGTCCCGTCCTCGTCCTCATGGATCGGATAGACGTTGTCGACGCCTCCTTCTACCGTGCCGTAGACGTTGAACAGGGCGGGCTTCAAGCGGTGGAGGCCCATCGCGGCGATCCACAAGCTCCCTTCGTGGTCGACGACGAGCCCACGGATGTTCCAGCCGGCTTCGAGAATCGGCTGGCGCCCCCGAAACAGGGTTGCTCCCCACGAAAGCCACGACTCGCCGCCCGGGCCGCGCAATCCCTCACTGCCAGACCCCGACGTCGGCACGTCGAGTACAAGGGGCTGAAAACGTCCCTCTCGAAACTGGAGCGGACGCGGACCGGCGACCAACGGCACGGTGGGATCTTCGTGCTCGACAAAGCTGGCATTCCAGGAGGGGGGAATGGGAATGGCCTCGGTCGAGTCGCCGTGGATCCGGAAAACGAGGGACGGCGTTGCCACCCAGAGCGCCTCGTCAGGGGCCGCGTAGAGATCCGTCACACTCACGTTCGAGAGCGCGTCGCTCACCGGCCTCAGGGCTCCCCCCTCGAACCGGAGGAGCCCGCGGCCGGCGGTGCCGATCCACACCCCCCCTCGCTCGTCGCTGTGCAGCGTGTTGACGCTGACACCGACCGGCTCGGCCAGAAGCGGAGCCATCTGCCCTTCGTGGTAGACGGCAACGTCGCGGTCCGTGCCGATCCAGACCCCACCGTTCGCGTCCATCGCGACGGCGCCGGTCGGTGAACCGCGGAGCCCCTGGCCCTCGGCGAAGCTCCTGAATTGATGAAAGTCGAAGCGCGTTACCCAGTTTTGCTCGTGGATGAGCCACAGTGCACCGTCGGGCGCCTGGTGCAGCTCGACGATGCGGTTGCTGGGAAGGTCCGGGTATTCGCCGGTCCGGTAGACCGTGAACTGCAACCCGTCGAATCGGACGAGCCCGTCGAACGTCGCCAGCCAGAGATAGCCGTCCTGCGCCTGGAGGATCGCGGTGACCTGATTGACGGGCAGGCCGTCCTCGATCGTCCAGACCTCGTGGACGTATTGGGTCGAGGCGGCACCGCCCACAACAGGCGTTTGGGCAGTTGCGGCCGATCGCGGTGAGATCGCCACCACCACGAGCACCACCGCCGTCGTCCACCTTTGGAAGCCGTGCATCGCCTGTAGTATGGCCTCCCTGAGCCTTCTCCGCACGTCTCCCCGGTTGCACCGCATTGCCGCCTCGTTGCATCGCCCCTGGGGGCCGCGGTTTGCAACGCCGCTGCAAGCGCCTCGGGCCGCGTTTACCGAGATTCGGACCATGCCTTCGGGACTCGTCGTACTCATCGCAGAGAACGACTCAGACATGCGTGGCTACGTGCGGCGCTGCCTCGAGCTGCACGGCCTGCCCATCGGCGACATCCTCGAAGCTCGGGATGGGCTCGAGGCGCTCACACTTGCCGGGGCACGGTCGATCGACCTCCTCATCTCCGACGGGGCAATGCCACGGCTCGATGGCTTCGAATTGTGCTCCGCACTCCGGCGCAGCGGCGACGGGCACCGCACGGCCGTGCTGCTGATCACCGGGCAGTACGACGCTGCCGAGGCGAGCGCACGCGCAAGTGCAGTGGGCGCCGATGGCCTGCTGCTCAAGCCGTTCAACGCGACGACGCTATGTGGGAAGATCGACGAAGTTCTCGAGAGCCGCCCCTCCGTTGACGGGACGGCAATCGATTCAGCTGATGAACAGTGAACATCAACCGAGGAGGAAGCATGCGGCTCATTAAGGCAACGATGGTGCTCGCCGTCCTGACCGTGGTGACGGCACGTCATGGAGCGGCGCAGCTCCCCGAGCCGACGATGGCAATCGGCGAGCGGACCGCACTCGTTCTCACCGACCCTCAGAACGACTTTCTGAGTCCGGACGGGGTCGCGTGGGGAGCCGTCGGATCGAGCGTTGAGGAGAACAACACCGTCGAGCACCTCGAGATGCTGCTTCGCGCGGCCAAAGCGACTGAGATCCCGGTATTCATCTCACCGCACTACTACTATCCCACGGACCGCGGCTGGCAGTTCGAGGGGACACTCGAAGTGCTGATGCACAAGATCGGCATGTTCGACCGCTCGGGGGCGTTGAGCGTGGAGGGCTTCGAGGGCTCGGGAGCTGACTGGCTGCCGCAGTACAAGGCGTATATCGAAGACGGTCACACCGTGGTCACGAGTCCCCATAAGGTGTACGGCCCAGAGGCGAACGACCTCGTCCTTCAGCTCAGGAAACGCGGTATCGATCGCGTCGTGCTCGCCGGAATGTCGGCGAACCTCTGCGTCGAGGCGCACCTCCGCGAGCTCCTCGAGCAGGGCTTCGAGGTGGCCGTGGTGACCGATGCCACGGCCGCGGCGCGCTTCCCAGGCCTCGACGGGTACCAAGCAGCGATGACCAACTTTCGTTTCATTGCCAATGGCCTGCTGACGACGGAAGAGGCAGTGGCGGCGTTCCACGCGAGCCATAAGGGTCATTGAGCAGCACCTGAAGGGTGCCGCCCGCGGCATCCTTCAGGTGGTTCTACCATCCGCCGGAGCGCAGCCCCGGCACCGACTTGGAGGATACGATGGCACTACCCAATCCCGGAATGTCCGTCGACCGCGCGCGCACGGCGCTCGTGGTCACCGACCCGCAGAACGACTTTCTGAGTCCAAAGGGCGTCACGTGGGGCGTGGTCGGTGAAAGCGTCACTGAGAACAACACGGTCGAGAACATCGACCGGTTGTTCAAAGCCGCGAAGGATAGCGACCTTCCCGTCTTCATCTCACCGCACTATTACTATCCTACCGACCATGGGTGGCGGGCGAAGGGCGCGTTAGAGGCCTTGATGCACGAGATCGGCATGTTCGACCGATCCGACCCACTGAAGGTCGAAGGGTTTGCCGGCTCGGGCGCTGATTGGCTTGAGCAGTACAAGTCCTATATCGAGGACGGCAAGACGGTCGTCGCGAGCCCACACAAGGTGTTTGGCCCGGAAAGCAACGATCTCGCGCTCCAGCTTCGCAAGCGGGGTGTGGAGAAGGTCATTCTGGCTGGTATGTCAGCCAACTTGTGCGTCGAGGCGCACATGCGTGAGTTGCTCGAGCAGGGCTTCGAGGTGGCAGTTGTGAAGGACGCGACCGCAGCCGCGAAGGTTCCGGAAGGCGACGGCTATCAGACGGCGCTGGTGAACTTCCGGTTCATGGCGAACGCGGTGTGGACGACGGATGAGGCTGTGCAGGCGATTGCGGGCCAGACCGTTGGAGCGAAGTAGTATGCTGGAACTGGAGTAGCGCACCAACGCTGGACAGTGCGGACACACAGTACGGCACGACCACGGTGAGAGCGATCTTGACGAGGCGACCGGTACCGAGGTCGCCTCGCAGGATCGCATCTCCATGGTTGATGGTGACCAGCACTGCGCCAACCACGACGGCATATTTGAGCCCGCGGATCACCACGGTACGGGTGCAGGCGAGCCGGCACCACAAACGGATCAGCTGCATCATGGATGCTCCCGAATTCGCTTGGGAACTGCCCTGGGGGTCGGTCATGCCGCCAAGTATAAGGCACGTAGCCAGAGGTGGGTTCCCCGTGCAAGAGAGCAACCGTCTCAGCACCCAGTGGCATCCGGACGACCCGCATGCTCATTAGCATCGTCTCCCGGCTTCTCGCCCTGGCTCGGCCGCGACCGGCATTACACCGAGCCTCGTTGGTCGAGCTCGCGGAATTCCCGGACATGAACCCGGGGCCGGTCTTTCGGCTGGATCTCGAGGGCATCGTCCTGCGTGCGAACGTCGCGGCACGCAAGGTCTTCCAGACTGACGAGCTCCTGGCCGCCTCCTGGCTCGAGTTGTGCCCAGGGATGACCCCCGAGCGCTGGTCGGAGGTGCTCAGCACCACGGAGCCCGTCAACCACGAGGCGGAGGTCGGCGACTGTTGTCTCGTCTTCACGCACGCCCACCGACCGGGCTCCGATCACGTGTTCGTCTTCGGCGCGGACATCACGGCCCGCCGGCAAGCGGAACAGGCACTCCAGCAGCAGAAGCAGGAGCTCGAGGAGCTGGCACGATTCCCCGAGATGAACCCGGGGCCGGTCTGCCGGCTCGATCGCGGAGGGAACATCGTTCTGGCAAACGCAGCGGCGCGCCGCCTGTTCGACGACGAGGCCCTGGTCGGCCAGTGCTGGCTCGACGTCTGCCCAAAAATGACCGCTGGCCGCTGGGAGGGAATCCTCGCGTCGGAGCGCCACGTGAGCCATGAGGTCGAAGTGCGCGACCGGTATGTGATGCTCACGCACACACCTGGTGCGGACGAACAGGAGTTGTTCGTCTACGGAACGGACCTGACCGAGCAGCGAACGGCGGAGCGCGCACTGCACCAAAGCGAACGCATGGCGACCCTCGGGACCCTGGCTGCAGGCGTTGCACACGAGTTGAACAACCCGGCTGCGGCAGCACAGCGGGCCGCCCAGCAACTCACCGAGACGTTCGCGCGTCTCCAGCAGGTGCAGCTCCGGCTCGAGCAGGCATCGCTCCTGCCGGAGGAACGCTCGGCGCTCAGCGAGCTCGATGCGCACGTGCGCGAACGGGCAGCGTGCGCGTGCGAGCTGAGCCCCCTGGCCAGGAGTGATCTCGAAGCAAGATTCGAGGAGTGGCTCGAGGCCCACGGCACCGACGAGCCGTGGGACGTAGCGCCGGCCCTCGTCAGCATGGGCTACGAGCTCGATTCGCTCGACGAGCTGGCCACGGCCTTTCGCGCTGAGCATGTGCCGGCCGTCGTCACGTGGCTGAGCTTCCTGTACCCCGTCTACAGCCTGCTCGAGGAGATTCGGCACGCCTCGGGCCGTCTTTCCGAGATCGTGGGAGCGCTCAAGGCGTATTCCTACGTCGGACAGGCGCCCGTGCAGTCGATCGACGTCAATGAGGGGCTCCGGAACACGCTCATCATCTTGCGAAGCAAGCTCAAGATCGGCATCGAGGTCCAGCAGGAGTTGGCGGCCGATCTCCCCCGCATTCAGGCCTTCGGGGGCGACCTGAATCAGGTGTGGACGAACCTGATCGACAACTCTGTCAGCGCGATGGACGGTCGGGGACGGATCACCTTACGATCGCGTCGAGATGGCGGGCACATCGCGATCGAGATCGAGGACAGCGGCCCGGGAATCCCCGCTGCCATTCAGACGAGGATCTTCGATCCGTTCTTCACGACCAAAGGGCCGGGAGAGGGAACCGGGCTCGGCCTCCACACGAGCTATAGTATCGTCGTGGAGAAACACGGCGGCACGATTGACGTCTCGTCGCGGCCGGGCTGCACCCGGTTCACGGTCAAGCTCCCGATCGACGGACGGTCGCCGGCGGACGGATCGGTGGACGCCCCGGTGATGGGCGCGTGACCAACCGACAACGGGGAGTCGAGTGATGACGAAACCGGTGATCATGACGATCGACGACGACGCTGACGTGCTCAGTGCGGTCGAACGGGACTTGAGACGACATTTCCGGGGCGATTATCGAATCATGAAAGCCGATTCGGGATCGCGCGCGCTCGAGACGGCACAGGCACTCAGCAAGCGGAACGACCCGGTGGCACTCTTCCTGGTCGACGAGCGAATGCCGCAGATGAGTGGCACCGAGTTTCTTTCGGAAGCGAGGAAGCTCTTTCCCGAAGCACGCAAGGTGTTACTCACCGCGTACGCCGATACCGAGGCGGCGATCGCGGGCATCAACGCGGTGGGGCTCGACTACTACTTGATGAAGCCGTGGGACCCGCCGGAGGAACATCTCTACCCGGTCCTCGACGATTTGCTCGCGACCTGGTCCGCGGGCTACCGGCCACCCTTTACGGGCGTTCGCGTCGCCGGATCACGCTGGTCCCCACGGTCGCATGCCGTGAAGGACTTTCTGTCCCGGACGCAGACACCGTACGAATGGCTCGATGTGGACGCGAACGGATCGAACCGCGAGCTGGTCGAGAGCGTGAGCCCCGGTCTGCGGCGCCTTCCGGTGGTCTTCTTCCCGGACGGCACGACACTCGTCGAGCCGACGAGCCGCGAATTGGCCGAGAAGATTGGGCTCCAGACGGCGGCGACGAAGCCGTTCTACGATCTCATCGTCGTGGGCGGTGGGCCGAGCGGGTTGGCCGCGGCCGTCTACGGCGCATCTGAGGGCCTCCGGACCATCCTCGTCGAAGCGGACGCGCCTGGCGGACAAGCCGCGACGAGCTCCAAGATCGAGAACTACCTGGGCTTCCCCGCCGGGTTGAGCGGGAGCGATCTCGCGCGGCGGGCCACGGCACAGGCCCGTCGATTCGGCGCCGAAGTCGTGACGCCTCGAGAGGTCGCGCAGATTCGCGCTGAGCATCCGTACCGCATCGTGACGCTCGACGACGGAACCGAGCTGCGGTGCTATGCCGTGCTCCTCGCCACCGGTATGGAAGTCCGCCGACTCGAGGTCCCGGGCATCGATGCGTTGACCGGGGCTGGGGTCTACTACGGCGCGGCCGTCGCCGAGGCGGCCGCCTGTCGGGAGCAGGAAGTCTTCATTATCGGCGGTGCCAACTCCGCAGGGCAATCCGTCATGCTCTTTTCGCGGTACGCGAGCAAGGTCACGATGCTCGTGCGGGGGGCTTCGCTCAAGGACTCGATGTCCCAGTACCTGATCGACCGGATCGAAGCGGCCGACAACGTCGAAGTGCTCACGCGCACCGTCGTGGCCGGTGTGCGCGGCACCGACCACCTCGAGGCAATCGATCTTCGTGATTTGGACAGTGATGAAGTTCGGGCCGCGCCCGCAAATGCGATGTTCATCTTCATCGGGTCGGCTCCGAGATCGCACATGGCTGCCGATCTCGTCGTGCGCGACGAACAGGGGTTCATCGTGACCGGACCCGATCTCCTGCAAGGTGGCCAGCGTCCGAAAGGGTGGCCCGAGTCGCGCGATCCGTTCCTGCTCGAGACGAGCGTGCCGGGAGTCTTCGCCACCGGGGACGTGCGTCACGGCTCCACCAAGCGCGTGGCGTCAGCTGTGGGTGAGGGTTCGGCCGCCGTGGGAATGGTGCACTGGTATCTCGAGACGGTGTGACGATCCTCTCGGCGTCACGGGAGTCGGAACTCGTCGGTCCGCGCCTCGAGCCGCACGCGAGGGAGCGCGGAAGCACGTACGAGCACGCGCCGGGCGAACCGCGCGAAAAATCCGGGATCTTTCAGCCGCACTGAATCGCTGTTCTCGCCACGAAGCCAAGCGAACGCCTCGTCCACATCCTCGTCTGAGAGCATCCGGGCCTCCACAGCGCCTTCGTAGTAGAAGTTGCCGGATCTGTCAGGCTCGAGTCCCACCACATAGACGGTTGCGATTCGGCGGCCGAGCACGCGCCGATCGGGAAGGATCTCCGTCCCGTCAGGCGACTCGACGGCAAATCGATCCCGAACGGGGTCGAAGAGGACGACGTACTCCCAAACGAACTCTGACACCTTCCGATCTTTGAAAGGCCGCGCCTCCTTGAGCGTCGCGCGATAGACGACGTGGAGCGGGAATCCCGATCGCAGTCCCTCGATGAAGTCCGCTTGGAGGAGCTCCTGAGCCTGCACGAGCAGCTCGGGCGGGTCGCTATCCCGCAGGGACAGGCTCAGCGCGGGTGGGCCTTGCCCCCACCCGGCGCCCCCCGCGACCAGGGAGAAAGCCAGCACCGCCCGCGCGTTCCGACTCACCATCAGAAGCGGCGATGCAGGCGAATGATCCCGCGCGTTGCCCCGCCCGACTCGAGCCCCTGAGCGATGTACACCCCGAGCCCGCCGAGCGAGAAGCCCGCCCCGAGGTCCCAGCGGAATGTGCCGGGCCCATCCTTGCGAAGCCAGGCAGTCCCTCCGTCGGTGAAGAGAACGAAGTGTGGTTGGGTCCAATCGAAGGCGTGCCACAGATGCCACGCCTCCTCGTAGTCGTCGTCGTCCATCTCGGGTGGTGAGCCGAGACCGAACCCGGTGCGAAACTCCGCCTGGAACAGGAAGAGCCGATCGCACAGTGCGGGCATGGCCGGGTCGTCCACCCCTTCGTTGCAGGCGAACTGTCGAAACGCGAAACCCGGCATCGGATCGGGCCCACCCAGCGAGAGCCGCCGCTGCACCGGTAGCGGACCACTCCCCACCTCGCCTCCCCCTACGGCACGGAGCGCCAACCCGCCGCCAATCAACGGAGCATAGAGCCGGAGATCGCCCCAGAGCCGGTCGTAGCTGTACCCGCTCGTGGGGATCGGATCGCGCACCGACTGAGGGAGGTCCCGCGGAATGACATCTTCGCCAATGCCATGCTCCCACTCGGCAGTGAGCCTGAGGCCACCACCCCTGCGCCGGCCGTTTCGCGTGTCGAGCTCCAGGCCGGCGGTGATGGTGGTGAACGTCCCGTCGTCAATCACCGGATTGGCTCGCCAGGGCTCCCCACCCCGGAAAGGCGTCCACGGACTCGTAGCACGGATGGACGTGGCATCGGTCCACCCGACCCCACCACCGAGCGTGAACCACGACGTCGCTTCCCATCGTGCGGATCCAGCCAACCCGCGCTCGAGGTAGTAGTCGCGGTAGTCCCGGCGGAGGAGAAACGAGGCCCATCCAACCTCGTCGGTGCGAAGCTGCCAGTCCTCGATCGGCATCACCTCGTCGTATCCTCGAGCACGGAGTTGCACAGTGCGATCTGCCCCAAGCCGGACCCGGCCCCGCACCCGGTACCCGATCGCGCGGTTTCCGAAGTGCGATCCAGCCCCCGTACGAAAGATGGCGAGGCCATCGAGGCGAGCGTCTGCACCCCACGTAGCCCAGCTGACGCGTGGTCCGATCAGGACGGGGAGCCCCTCTACGCGGTTGTAAGTCCCACCCGTCGAAAACAAGACAGTCGCGCGGGTGGTCGGATACGAACGGCGCAACCGACGGTCAGCTGCATCGCGCGTGGGCGGGCGCTCTTCCAGCTCGAGCGCGCCCGCGACCCGTCGGACGCGCGGCCGCGATCCATGCTGCTCGAGCGAGCCGAGAATGCGGGAACCGGGGTCCTCTCGGACGCCCCCGCCGACGACGAGCACATCACCCTCGACGAGGGCTCCCGATGCCAAGACGACGTCGGCATTGATGGCAACCAGATCGCCGCGGATCGTTCCCTCGACCCGAAGCGAGGCATCAAACACCGCGACGGAACCGTCGACGATCTCCGACGGCTCGATCGTGTCCGCTGCCTCGATCCTCCGAGTGTCGGCGTCGTTGAATATCGCGACCGCCCGCCGCTCGGCAGCCGTGCCGATCTGTGCTTCACCCCGGCGCGTGACGACGACGGTGTCCTGCGCGGTTGCCCCGGGCGCAAGCCCGAGAACCGCTGCGAGCGTCACGAGAGCGAACCGCGCCATCATCGGCCTCGCGTCGACAGTTCGATCAACACGACCGTACCGGCGGGGAGCTCGCATTGAGTCGGGTTCGCGATCACGCTCTCCTGCTCGACGCCGGCCGCGGGCCGATGAAGCACCAGGTACAGCGTCATGATTGCCGTGATCGACCAAAACACTGGGTACAACGCATCGAGCGATTTCATATCGACCTCCGCCCGTTCTATTGGCATCGGTCGTGCCTTCATTACACCATCTGCTAACTACTTGCAACACAAGGAGAAAGCACTTGCCACTACTCGCAAGCACCTAGTCATTCCGACACACCTGTGTCGCTACGACCTATGTCGAGGCGACGCATTCGCCGGTGCAAATTGGAACGGTCGGTTCGCAGGCGGCGGGCCGCTTCCGAGACGTTGCCCTGGCTCGCTGCGAGGGCTGATTCGATCAAATCCCGCTCGTAGGCCTCGAGGGCGGCTCCGATCGAGGCGCTGAGAGGCGTCAACGGCCGTTCCCCGCTCGGCGTGGTCAATCGTGCGGACCGCGCCGAGCCCAGCATGGGATCGAGCTCTATGCGCGTGACCGGGCCTTGGCCGATGATCGTGAGCCGTTCGATGAGATTGCCCAGCTCGCGGATGTTTCCGGGCCAGGGATGCGCGCCGAGACTGGCAATGACATCGTCCCCGAATTGCCGTCGAGGCCGGTTGCACCGGCGGGCGACCTGCTCGGCAAGGTGCCGAACGAGCGCGGGGAGGTCCTCCAGATGCTCGCGCAGGGGCGGGACGCGGATTGGGAAGACCTCGAGTCGAAAGAAGAGGTCCTGCCGGTAGCGCCCCGCTGCGATTTCGGCTTCCAGATCCTTGTTCGTCGCGGCGATCACGCGCACGTCGACCGTGCGCGCGCTCGTGCCGCCCACACGCTCGACCGACCCGGTCTCGAGGACGCGCAGGAGTTTTGCCTGGTGAGTCAGCTCGAGCTCACCGACCTCGTCGAGAAAGAGGGTGCCCTTGTTTGCGAGCTCGAACTTCCCGTCGCGGCGCTGCGTCGCGCCCGTGAACGCCCCCTTTTCGTGTCCGAACAGCTCGCTTTCCAAGAGCTCCCTGGGAACGGCTGCGCAGTTGACGCTCACCAGCGGCTTCGACGCCCGTGGGCTCTGCGCGTGGATTCCGCGAGCCACGAGTTCCTTCCCGGTGCCCGATTCACCGGTGACGAGCACGCGACTCGACGTCGGCGCTACTTGTGCGATGAGTGCCCGCACGTGCTCCATCGCTGGGCTTGATCCGACGATCAAGTACTCCTCGTCCTCGAGTGCGGCCCTGAGGGCGCGGTTCTCCGCACGTGCCTGTGCGAGGTCGACCGCTGCGCGAGTGGTCGCGATCACGTTCTCGGTAGAAACGGGCTTCTCGAGAAACTGAAATGCACCGAGCTTCGTGGCTCGGACCGCGTGCGCCAGGGTGGCCTGTCCGCTCATCATGACCACGATCACATGTGGGTGTCGGGCGTGGAGCTGTTCGAGCAGCCCCAACCCGTCGACACCCTGTCCGAGCACCAGGTCGACGAGCGCGGCATCGGGCTCGAAGGCGGGGATGGCCGCCAGGGCATCGGTGGCGCTCGCCACCGTTTGGATCTCAAACCCCTCATCGGCCAGGACCGCCGAGAGCATGCGGCGCATGTTCGCTTCGTCGTCGACGATGAGGACTCTAGCAGTCATGGAGCTGGGAAGGTGAACGTGAACGCGGCGCCACCATCAACGGCGTCCTTCGCGAGCAGCGAGCCCCCGTGCGACACGGCGGCTTGGTGGGCAATAGTGAGGCCGAGTCCCGTGCCGCGCTCTTTCGTGGTCACGTAGGGCTGGAAGATGCGAGAACGGATCGCCGCGGAAATCCCCTGCCCGTGATCGGCGATCGTGATACGAACCTGGTCGCCGTCGGACGCGGCGCGCACGCTAATTCCGCGGTCGTCAGTCGCCTCGACGGCATTGCGGACCACATTCTCCACAGCTCGCCGAAGGACCTCGTAGCGCCCATGGATGCGGAGGCCGGGTGCGAGCGATCGTAGGATGGGACAGTGGGTGGGGACCGCGGATGCCAGAACGCTCTCGAGCAACTCGACGACATCAATGTCCGTTTCGGAGCCTTCGGGCAGGCGGCCGAAGGTCGAGAATTCATCTGCGAGACGCCGAAGCCGGTCGGTTTCATCAGCGAGGACACCGACCGCGGTGGTGTGCCGTTCATCGTGGTCGACCACGGCGAGGCGGCGGAGGGCTAGTTGTGACGCGTTCAGCGGGCCGCGCATCTCATGCGCAACGCGTCGTGCCGTTTCCCGAAAAGCAGTGAGTCGTTCGCGTTCGACTTCGCGGTTTCGAGCCTCTTCGAGAGCCGTAGCCATCTCGCGCAGCGCCTGCCGCAGTGTCTCGAATTCCGGAGGCCCTCCTTCGTCTGGATTCGGGTCAGGCTCGGGCGGTGGCTCACCACGCTCGATGCCCCGGACCCAACGCACGAGCTCCTCGATCGGCGCGGAGACTCGGCGCGACCACCGGCCTGCGAGCAAGACGGCCAGCCCCACGACGAGCGCGGAGGCGAGCAACACGCCGGCCCCCAGGAGTGCAGCGGCAGACCGCGAGAGGCGCTCCGCGCGCCGAGCGAGGATGGTCCGCTGTGCAATGACCTCGGTGTGCTCCGCGAGCGCCGCGCGACTCGCGTCATCGAGCGCGTTCGTGTCGACGGCGGCGATCAGATCGCGTCCGCTGGCTGCGATCTCGTCGATGGCCGCTCGGGGCCCGGCCGGGGATCCGGTTGTCCGCACATAGAGCGCGAGCGCCGTGAGCGCCGTCGCCAGTGGCAGCGCCGTCAGCACCACGAGCCCGAGGAATAGGCGCCGGCGGAAGGAGAGGGGCATGTGGACAATGTGACCCCACGGGCCTGGACGGCGGAAGCACGGGGGAGCGCTCCCGTTTGCGGCACGGCCCGTGCGCGGAAGGCCTTGTTGAGCCGTGCAACCCGGAGGCTATGATGACGCACTCAGCTCAGCGGCACGCCGCGTTGTTCCTTGCGGCAACGGTACTTAGCTGCACTTCCGCGACAACCACGACGCGTCCGGCTCCCCGCCCCGAGCCGGAGCCGGCCCCCCACGCAGCACCGTCAACGGCGGCGACTCTGGGCATTCCGCCCGGTCATCTCCCACCGCCCGGCCAATGCCGCGTCTGGATTCCGGGCACGCCTCCCGGGCACCAGGCACCCTCTTCGCCATGCCAGGGGATCGAGCGCCATGCACCTGCTGCGAGCTGGATTGTCTATCGGCCGACCAAGGACAAGAAGGTCGTCCACGTTCGGGTTGTCGACGAACGGCGGGCGGGTGTGATCGTGCGCCTGCGCGTGTACGACGCCAAGCGCGGCACACTCGTACGCGAGACTGGTTCCTAAGGACGCAGCGCTAAGGCTGTTCGGGGGCGGTGAGCTCCCGAAACGCCGCCTTCGTGCTTTCGGCGGCCGCCTCCGCGCCGGCTGCGAGGTCGGAGCCTGCCCGCTGCGCCCGCTGGATCGCCTCGAGGGCGGTTGCCTCCATCTGCTGTCGAGCCTCTGCGGCGGCCGCCCGCATCTGCTGATCGGTTTGCCGGTCGCGGAACAGGTAGCCGGCCACGGCACCCAGCAGGAACACCACGAGGAGGCTCATCAAACCGATGCGAGAACGTTCCTTGGCCACGGTGACCTCTCTGTCGTCATGATCGTTGTCGCCTGACGGGTCGTATCGCGAGAACGCGAGTCGCCTCCGTCTCGCGACGCGTCCAACGATACGTTCGACGCAAGATCGCCGCTACACGCAACACAGCTCGTGGCGATCCCGAATCAGCGTCGGCCACTCTCCGGGTTTTGGGCTTTGCGAATGCGCACGGTGATGTCGCTGCTCTGGATGACGACCTCGTCTTCGGTCTCCGTGACCGTGATTGGACCTCCCATGACCTCGATGAGCGCTGTACCTACGAATCCGGTAAAGCGCACGACATCCGTCCGTGGGGCGGGAGCTGCGCGTGGCTGGGGTGGCCTTCCCTGCGCAGGAGCGGGGATTGGCGCCGGAAGAGGGCTACTCGGAGCCCCGGGCGGCGACACCTGGTCGGCCGCTGGTGCGTTGGCGCTCCGCTCACCAGTCACGAACTCGGTTTCGCGCGCGCGTCCGTCACGCTCAACCCGTAGCTGAACGTGTTGACCCGGGCGCAGCGCCCCGAAGCGGCGCCCTCCTGCCTCGCTCGTCATGGCGAGTCCATCGATGTGTGTCAGTCGATCGCCGCCTCGGATGCCGGCGGCGTGGGCCGGACTCCCTCGTTCCACCGATTCGACGATCGGCGGCTCGGCGAACTGCCACACGGGCGCGGAGTCTTCGGAGACGTGGATACCGCAGTTCGAGCAGCTGATGCTGAGGCCCATCCAGCCGGTCGGCATCGCATCGGCGATGGTGGGGCCGACGGGTGGGGTCGGGACGGGGACGCGCGGCGCGACATCGACCGGGATGTCGGGTGGGGCAGGCACCGTCGGCAGCCGCGTCGGCGGGACGCCGACCGCCGGCGGAGCCGGGGCGCGACACTCGGTCTCCGGCAGAATCGTCACTACCAGCTCCCGGTCGGCGCGTCGCACGGTGACCATCACGGGTTGACCGGGCGTGACTTGAGTGAACCGCCGGCCGCCTTCACGCGTGGTGATCAGGTGACCATCGATCGCGATGATCGTGTCGCCCGAACGGAGCTTCCCGTCGGCCGCCCCGCCGGGCCGCACTCGTTCGACCACCGGCTCGGACCGGAATTCCCAGCGGTCGTGCGTCGGATCTTCACGATCCACATAGTGCGTGCAGTTGCTGCAAGAGAGCGCACCGTAACCCAGGTCGCCCCGCGCCGGCTGCTCTCCGCAAGGACGTGCTGCTGCCGCCCGTGGAGCCTCTTGGGCTGCTGTCGCCGTCGCCGAAACGAGCATGGCAGCGAGAACAGTCACATACACCCTCGTAGCATTACGCATGATCTTCTCCTCCATGATCCTGCATAGTCCTGGTTCGACTCGACGCATCGACCTGCGGGCGAACTGCATCGCCCCGCGCGGTGTCAGAACCACACGACGCTCCGCTGCTCGATCTCTTGGGTCGCCCGGGTTGGAAGGGTGGACGACAGGTAGCGCCTGATCTGGGCTGCGACCGGATCGTCGGGTGCCAGAGAGGCAAGCTCGCCCGCTGCGGCGTAGAGCGCTGCCTTGGCAGCTTCCCGTCCCTGTTCGACCGCCCCGTTTGCAGTACTGTCCGACAGGGTCGCAAGTCTGGCGAGTGCCATCACATGGGCTGAACCGGTCCGCTGTACCATGAGTGCCGCTTCCATGGCGGTTTGTTCACGCTCGGCGAGGATCACGCCCGCCACCGTTCGGGTAGCGTTCATTTGACCGAGCGCAAAGCCTCCAGTGAAGAGCGCGATGCTGGCGGCCAGAGCGGCCGTGACCCAGCTCCATTGGATACGAGGGGCGGCGAGGAGACCACGCACCCGAAGCGCCCTCACCGTTCGCTCCTCGAGCAGTCGCCCCGGCATCCGTTTGCGAGCGAGCCCTTCGAGTGGAGCCGCCCCTACGGAATCCTCATCGTGACGTTCGTCGTGCGTCATGGCTACCTCGATTGCGCCGCCCCTAGGAGCAGTGAACGAAGAGATCGGCGTGCGTGAAAGAGCTGGCTCTTTGACGTCCCCGCCGTTGTTCCGAGCAGCTCGGCGATCTCGTGGTGCTTGTATCCCTCGAGATCGTGGAGCAGGAGCACCGTTCGATAGCCCGGCGGCAGGAGCTCGAGCGCGCGCTCGACGTCGATGTGCTCTTCAGGTCCATCCGTCGCCGACCACCCGAACCGTTCATCGAGCTCGAGCCACGCGCGATCCTTTCGCCGGAACAGAGTACGGCAGCAGTTCAGTGCGATCCCCAACAGCCAGTTCTTGAGGGGTCCTTCCCAGCGAAACGACTCCAAGTTCTCCACCGCTCGCATCCACGTCTCCTGAATCACGTCCTCGGCGTCCTGTTCGTTGCCCTCGAGCGTGCGGAGCACGAACTGGTATAGCAGCGGTGTGTGGCGTCGGTAGAGCGTCCGAAACGCACGCTCGTCGCCTCGCTCGAGCACCATTTGGGCCAGGGAACGGTCGCCGGGCTCCGGCGGCTCGCGGCTCGTCACATCCATTGGTCGCAGTCGTGGGTCAAAAGGTTGGTCGGCCTCGGAAATTGATTGTCTCCTGGACGTATCTCCCGGCACTGCCCGCACGCGCTGGCCGCGACGGCCTCAGAGCAGTACATAGATGACCGGCACCCACAGGCGCGAAGGATCGGGTGCCGATCCCCAGCGCGTTCCAACGCTATCCACGAGGTGCTTCGAATGCCGACAGCTTGGGTGTACCTCATCATCGCAGGTGTGATGGAATGGGGCTGGCCCATGGGGCTCAAGTTCGCGTGGAGAGACGGGTCATTCCGCATCGGCCCGGCCTTGGCGGCACTCGTGTCGATCATCTTGAGCGGCGCGTTCTTGTTTCTGGCGCAGCGGACCATTCCGGTGGGGACGGCCTATGCCGTCTGGACCGGCATCGGGGCGGTCGGCACCTTCGGCCTGGGCATTCTCCTTCTCGGTGAGCCAACTGGAGCACTTCGCTTCCTGTCGGCCGGCCTCATCGTGGCTGGAATCGTCGGCCTGAAGCTCAGCTCCTAGCACCGCCATGCCGATTGAGCCACACATGGAGTTGCCGGCGACTGAGGGCTCGCCTGAAATGTGCCGCCGGAGCATCTTGTGTGTGCCCGAGCCAACGTTTGTCTCGGCCGATGGAATCTCGCATGGTAGCCGCCCAACCGGAGACAGACACATGCGCTTGCTGAACCGGGCCGGAGTCGTCCTCTTGGCCGTGCTGGCCGCGATCTCGCTCGATCCCCGCGCCATTCGGGCCCAATCGGATCGCGTTGTGGTTCTCGTCCGCCATGCAGAGAAGGGGGCCGAGCCGGCCAGCGATCCGCCCCTCACTGCAGCAGGGCAAGACCGGGCGGCGGCCCTGGCGGCCGCGCTCCAAGGCGCCGGCATTGGCTCGGTGATCGTCACGCCCTACCGTCGCACCATGGACACTGCGGCCCCATTCGCCGAGTCGGCCGGACTGACCCCCCTCACGGCAGTCGGTACCGGCGGACTCGAAGCGCACCTCGAAGCAGTGGCGGAGGCGGTGCACGAGCGGCCGGCGGGTGAAGCAGTGCTCGTAGTCGGTCACAGCAACACGATTCCTGGGATCATCGCTGCCCTCGGGGGGCCGCAGCTCCCCGACCTCTGCGAGGGAGAGCACGCGAACCTCTTCGTGTTGATCCTCTCCCCGGGGCGGCCCGCACGAATGATCCGGTCGATCTACGGTGCTCCCGACCCGGCTGGTGCGGCTCAGTGCCGGTGAACGTGCACCGCAGGCCGGCCCTGGCACCTGATCGCGTTCCCGAGTGCACCCCACCCCGCGAAGCGGGCTGATGACCGCCACCTTACATCCTCAGCTGCAGTCCATCGCTGACGAGTTCACGGCGGCGCAGGCGCGACTGCACCGGCTCGTCGAAGCGGTGCCCACCGCGCGATGGGCCGAACGGGCCGACCCACAGCGCTGGTCTGCTGCTGAGTGTGTGGCGCATCTCAACCTCACTGCGGTGGCGTACCGGGAGCCGATTGCGGCCGCACTCGCTCTCGGCGGCGCCGACGTCGAACCGAGACGGCGCTATCGCCGCGGACTCGCGGGCTGGCTCCTCTGGCACATGATGGGGCCGCCGGTTCGCTTCCGGGTGAAAACTGCCTCACCGTTCGTCCCGGGCGCCACGGCGCCGACCGACGACCTGGTGGCAGAGTTCGATCGATTGCAGGAAGAGCAACTTCAATGGGTCCGGGCTGCCAACGGGCTCCGGATCGATCGGCTCCAGGTCGTGAGCCCATTCAACTCCCGCATGCGCTACAACCTCTACACCGCGCTCTCGATTCTCCCGCCCCACCAGCATCGGCATCTGTGGCAGGCCGAGCGGGTTTGGCAGTCACTCGGTGGCGCGGAGGTCCCCATCCCAACTCAGTCTGCGAGTTGACCATGACGCTGGCCGACACCCTGTTGCCAGAGCCCGATCACGAAATGGCGACCACGCGCACACTCCTCGCTCTGGAGCGAGAGGCCGATGCGGAATGGAAGCCTCACCCGAAATCCTGGAGCCTGCTGATTCTGACGTGTTACTTCGACGCGCCGAGCGCATCGGCACGACCTTGGAGCGCCACATGACCGTCACTTGGATCCGACGCGCGATCGTACGCGATCTCGATGCCCTCGCGGCGCAGCTTGCAGCCTATCCGGATGACACCGACCTCTGGAGCCCCGTTCCCGGCGTATCCAACGTGGGAGGTACGTTGGCACTGCACCTGGCCGGCAATCTTCGCCACCTCATCGGAGTGCAACTCGGTAGCTCGGCTTATGTGCGCGATCGTGATCGCGAGTTCAGTGCGCGCAACGTCTCGCGAGCGGAGATCACGTCAGAGATTGCTGCGGCGCGTGAGGAGGTCGATCAGTCACTGCGTGCGCTCGGCGAATCGGAGCTCGAGCGCGACTTTCCGCTCGCCATCGGCGGCGCGCAACTCAGCACCGGACAGGTGCTCGTGCACCTGAGTGCGCACCTCGCCTATCACCTGGGGCAGATCGACTACCATCGGCGCGTGGTGACCGGGGCGGGGAGCATACCGGGGATGCAGTCGGCACCCGCACTGGCGGACTAACGAGCCGTCAGAGTCTCGCGCCGAGTTGCTGCCCGAGGCTCCGTCGACCATCCACCGGGCCGACGGTATCGTTCCTCAGGGCACCTGATGCGCCGGCCCCGGGGCGTTGGCCCAGGGCCCCAACAAGACATGGCAGCCGGTCGGCAGTTGGGCCGCCCGTCAGCTCGGGCTGCCGGCCCGCTTGCTCCCTCGGGCCACCCCTACCTGGCCGGCGTACTCCCAGTCGGCGACGAAGTCGTTACCAGTGAAAGTGAACACCATCGTGACCGGCGCGTCGGGAGCTTGCGCCAGGACGGTCATCTCGTTCTCGACGACCGTCACTGACGTCACGGGGATCGGCTCGGTGACGTCCGTACTCACCCAACCCGTATAGGCGCCTTCGGTGCCCGTGATCTCCACGGTGCCGGTGATGGTTTGACCCTCTAGCTCGGTCGTGAAGTCGTACATCCCGGTGGGGTTGCGGAGGGGAGCTGGCACCTCGGGCCCGCCCGACGCACAGGCGGCAGTGGTCGCCGCGGCGATCAGAGCCAAAGTCAGTCGCATGGTGAACCTCCGAGCGAGATCGTGTGATGAGACTGGTCTAAAGCCGTACGAGCCCCCGTGACCGTTGGATTCAGCCCACTGGGGGGGCGCGAAGAGACCGACCGGGTGAACGGGCTGAGGTTGGGCTCCAGTGACCGCCAGGTGAAACCCTGTCCACGAACGCCGGCACATGCTACCGAAGCGGCGGAGCGGTCACCGGTGGCCGGCGATGCCGTGTCGCCTGCTCGTACGCGTACGCGAGCGTGATCAACACCCCCTCGCTCCACGGCCGGCCAAAGAACTGCACGCCAGCCGGCAGCACGCTCCCCCGAAGATATCCCATCGGGACGGTGATCGCCGGAAATCCCGTCGAGGGTGAGAAGAGCTGGTTGTTGTCGCCATGCGGTGTGTTCAGGTCGCCGATGAGTCGCGGCGGGTTGCTCCATGTCGGGTAGACGAGGGCATCGAGACGATTCGCATCCATGGCCTGGAGGACCGCTCGACGAAGCCACTCCCGAAACTCCGCCCTCGCGGCGCAGGCCTCGCTCACCTCCGGCGCCTCCTCCATCGCCTGTGTCTGCTCGAGGCGTTTCTCAATGGAGGGATGGAACCGGCGGGAGGCGATCACCTCCTCGAGACTCTTCACTGGGACTCGCTCGCCGTGGCCGGCGAGCCACCGATTGAGATCGTACTTGAAGGGAAAGCAGAATCCTCGCAGCGACCGGTTCTTCGCACGCAAACTGTCCACGACCACAGCATCGATGATCTCGGCCCCTGCCCGTCGCATGTCGTCGAGGCTGGCGTGGAAGAGCCGCACGACCTCGGGATCGGTCGTCGAGCGCTCATAGGCCTGCCCGAGCACGCCGATCCGCGCCCCGACGAGCCCGTCCCGCTTGAGGAAATCGCGATAGCTCGCTGGCACGCGGCCGCGGCTCGCCGCCGTCACCGGATCGTCTGGATCTTCCCCAACGATCACCTCGAACACCGCGACTGCATCGGCGACCGTTCGCGCCATCGGGCCCGCGATATCTGCTAGTAGACTCAGCGGCACGACACCGCCCCGGCTCGTGAGCCCCATGGTCGATCGGATACCCACGAGCGCCTGGTGGGCCGACGGGCCGCGAATCGAGTTGCCCGTGTCCGTACCCAGCCCCACGACGCCGAAGCTCGACGCCACGGCAGCTGCCGTGCCCCCACTCGATCCAGCCGTCACACGATCGAGCGCGTAGGGGTTCTTCGTATACCCAGGGAGGATCGAGCTCACCGTCTCGTACGGGCTGAACGCGTACTCTGCCATGTTGGACTTGGCGAGCACGAT
>JBDHCY010000013.1:0-31178 GCA_039591795.1 Gemmatimonadota bacterium
CGCCCGACAGTGCGCGCGGGTGGATGGTGCACGCGATGGTACTCACGCGCCTCGGCCGCTTCAATGAAGCTGAAGTCGCACACGAGCGAGGCCTCGCTCTCATGGATGCCTCGACACGGGAACAGACGGAGAACCTCGCGCACATTCTCCCGCGTCGAGACCGCAACCGCTGGCGGGAAGCGTCCGAGGGGGAGCGAGCGGCCGACGGCGCACTGTATTGGTCCGTCGCCCAGCCGCTGTTGGTGACGGGGGCCAATGAGGTTCATACCGAATTCCTCGCCCGCGTGACCTATGTCGATCTCCGGTGGACGGAACCCTACCGACGCCGTGGATGGGAGACCGATCGGGGGTCGGTCTATCTTCGCTGGGGGCCGCCCTGCGAGACAATTATACCGTGTGGGTGTATCCCAATCTCCGGCTGTTCTTTGCGTTCGAGGGACGCTCCGGCTTCACCTACGCGCGGTTCGCAGACGAGCATCAGTTCGTGTACGAGGACCGAGCGAACGCGCACCCGGTGAGCTTCCTCAACGTGCCGATCCTCCACCGCATCGACTCCGCCGTCGTGCAAGTGGCACAGTTCCGGGGACCGCAGCCAGACAGCACCGAGCTGGCCGTCTTCGGGTTTGTGCCAGTGGGGCGCATGGTACGGGTTGCGCCTCGGGCAACAGTGGGCCTCAAAATGGCGGCCTACGTGCGAGGCGAGCGGTTCGACTCGATCGCGGGGGAAGCTCGTGAGGAACGGGTCACGGTGACCGACACCGCTCAGTTCGAGCACCGAAGCTGGCGGTTTCTCGTGGCACCCGGTGAGCGCGTCGTTCGTGTGGAGGCCGTGGCCCCCGAGGTGGATCGTTTTGCCCGAAGCCAGCAGCCGCTCCACATTCGCCGGTTCGACGTCGACTCGCTCCAGCTCTCGGACATCCTCGTCGCGCGTCGGGTGGAGCCTCGGGACTCGAGCGTTCACTCCTGGCACGACTTCCTCATCGAGCCGAGTGCTGGGTTGCTGAAGCCTGGCGAGCAGCTGGGGCTCCTCTGGGAGAACTACAACCTCACCCCCGACTCGGCAGGCATCGCGCACTACACCGTGGAGGTATCGGTGAAAGTGGAGCGGCTGATCCGAGACGGTGGGCTACATGTGCAGATCGTCGGCGGCGTGCTCGACGCCGTCGGACTCAGTGCACGCGGCGACGAGCGGCTCGCCATCGCCTATGAGGCAGAGGCCACCGTCACACCGGGCGGCCGACACGTGGACTACCTCGTCGTCGACTTCGACCGAGTGCCCAACGCGAACTACGAAGTCAGCGTGACCGTGACGGATCTGATTACCGGTCGCCAGGCCAGCGCCCGGCGGGAATTCGCGGTCGACCCGCTCGATCCCGGGGCGCGCTGACCGCGGGGAGTCAACGGCCGGCGGCGAGTGCCTCGAGCCGTGCCACGCGCTCAGCGGTCGGTGGGTGCGAGCTGAACAGCCGCGCGACGCCTCCAGACGTTCCTGCCAGCGGATTCACCTGCGCCAGGGGGGCTACCGCGGGCGACACGCGCATGGGAATCCGGCGTGAGTACGCCTCGAGCTTCTGGAGCGCACCGGCGAGGGCCAGCGGTCGGCCGGAGATCTCGGCTCCGACCCGGTCGGCCAGGTATTCTCGTTGCCGCGAGATGGCGAATTGAATCACGGCTGCAGCGATCGGCCCGACGATCAACAGCCCGAGGGCCGCCAGAGGGTTGCCGCCGCGATCGTTTCTGCCACCGAAGAACAGCGCGATGTAGGCGAGCTGGGTAATCGCACCCGCGAGCGTTGCAGCCACGGTCGATAGAAGCGTGTCGCGATTCTTGATGTGCGCCAACTCGTGGGCGATCACGCCCTCGAGTTCTTCGCCGGTCACCAACTGAAGCAGGCCGGCGGTGACGCACACCGCCGAGCGGCTCGGGCTGCGCCCGGTGGCAAAGGCATTGGGTTGCTCATGTGGCGCAATGGCCACGGCTGGCATCGGGAGCCCAGCTCGCTGGCGGAGTCGGTCCACCATCCGGTAGAGCTCTGGAGCCTCGCGCTCTGTCACCACCTGCGCACGGTACATCCGCAGGACGATTTTGTCCGACCACAGGAACGAGGCGAAGCTTCCCAGCCCGGCGAAGGCCAGCGCGATCGTCATTCCCTGCGTGCCCCCGACGAAGTGGCCCGCTCCGACCACTAGCGCCGTGAGGCCGGCCAGCAACACATAGACCTTCACGTGCGTTCTCTCCCCCGTGTGAACGACGGCCGACCGCAACACGACGCTGCGGCCGGCACTCTCTGAATATAGTCGCAATCGCGCCGCGCCGAACGGCGCGGGCTCAGTCCACGACGTGATGCACGATCCGCGACTTCCCTTGCCGCTTGGCGTCGTACATGGCCTGGTCCGCCCGCGTGATCAGGGTCTGGGCGGTCTTGGGGAGCGTACCGCACGAAACGAGGCCGGTGCTAGCGGAGACGCCGTCGGTCTGGCTCAGGGCGACGGTCACAGCCTCGTGGACGCGATCGGCCGCAGATCCCGCCACCACGGCGGTCGTGCTTGGCATGAGGACCACGAACTCATCGCCGCCCAGCCGGGCGGCCAAGTCCACCTGTCGGACCGTCGTTGCGATGGCGTTGGCAACGCGTCGAAGCACCTCATCGCCCGCGAGATGACCGTAGGTGTCGTTCACATGCTTGAAGTTGTCGAGATCGAGGTAGAGAAGGCTCAGCCCGCCCCCGTAGCGCCGTGTCCGCTCCAGTTCGAGCTCGAGGCGTTCGGTGAATGCCCGTGCGTTGAGAAGGGCCGTGAGGCCATCGCGCTCGGCCCGTTCCCGCTCCCGGGTGAGCGCTTCGCCGAGCTCGCGCTCACTGCTCCGCAGCCCCGACAGCGCGATCGCCCCCACCACAGCGAGCCCGAGGCTGAGTGCGACCTCCACGGTGAAGATCGGCGAGGTCGTCGGCTCTGCATGAGCGAGGTCCGCCCACAGATGGAGCACGCTGCTCAGCACCGCAGCCGTGAGGCCAAGCGAGCGGCCGTCGAACCAGGCGAGCAGGAACACGGGCACGAAGTACAATGCGCTCAGTTGATAAGCTGGGCCGGCCCAATAGTGGACCGCGCCCGTCGCCAGCAGAAGCGCGAATGACCCGCTCACCCGGGCTGCGCGGATCAGAAGGACGGCTCCGGCACGTGAACGGGATCGTCTAGCACGAGGGCCGACAGCGTTTCCCCCACCTCGACCGTGGGGCGGTCCTCAGGGACCACCAGAAGCGCGTTGGCACGAACCATCGAGGTAAGGATCCCCGACCCCTGAGCCCCCGTGAGGCGCGCTTGGAGACGTCCATTGCCCTCGTCGGACACCACCGCACGAAGAAAGTGCCTGAGAGGAGTGCTCAGACGGATCGGCTCGGTGATCTCGACGGGAGTTACCCGCCGGAACGGACACGGATGGCCCGCAAGCCTCCGGAGAGCCGGCCGGACGAACAACTCGAAGGTCACCATGGCGCTCACCGGGTTGCCCGGCAGCCCTAGCCACGGAGTCATCCCGAGCCGGCCGAACCCGAGCGGAGCGCCAGGGCGCATGCGTACCCGCCAGAAGTCCATCTCGCACCCCAGCTCCTCGAGGACCTGCCGCACGAAGTCGTGAGCTCCCACGCTTACCCCTCCGGTGGTGACCAAGAGGTCCGCCTCGCGGGCATGGGCCAAATGCGATCGAAGGCTCTCCGGTGTGTCAGCCGCGATGCCAAGCTCGAGCGGCTCACCCCCTGCGCGCAAGACATTGGCGCGCAGCGTGTAGGTGTTGCTCGACGCGATCTTGCGGCCTGCCAGCACGTCGTCGGCGCGGTCGAGGTCGACCACCTCGTCGCCGGAAGCGAGCAGCGCCACGCGCGGGCGGCGGTGAACGCGAACAGTACCGTGCGCGATCGAGGCCAAGACGCCGAGCTGCGCCGGCCCGAGCTCCGTGCCGGGGGCTGCGACCAGATCGTCCTGCCGAAGGTCCTCGCCCCGGCGCCTGATGTTGCGGCCCGCATCCCGAGCATTGAGCACCGCAACCCGGGTATCGCCCTGAGGCTCGGTATCCTCCTGGCGTACCACCGAGTCGCCCCCTTTGGGGACCGGCGCTCCGGTGAAGATGCGCACCGCCTGCCCGGGGCCAACAGATCGGGACGGGAAGCCCCCTGCCGGGACGCTCTCGATGATCTCCAGGTGCACGGGATGGTCGGCGCTAGCCTCCGAGACATCGGTTGCGCGGACGGCGTAGCCGTCCATCGCAGAATTGTCCCAGGGTGGCAGTGCGATCGGCGACTGGACGTGCTCGGCGAGCACGCGGTCGAGCGCCTCGTGCAGTGGGACGAGTTCGTCAGGAAGGGGTTCTAGCGTTCCGACGATGCGGCGTGCGGCCTCGTCGGCGGTGAGCATGCGGTGTGGCCTCAGGTCTCGATCACCGCGGCCTTGTCCCAGGCGATCGCGGTGAGGGCCATGAGCCACATCGTGTCGGTGAATCGAAACACTGCGCACGACGAGCGGAGCGAGTCGTCGTCGGTGAGGATCGCGAGCCATTGATCTGCGTCGGCCGCCGCTGGGTCGAGGAGCGGCGACTCGTGAACGGCCTTTCGATAGACCTCGATCTTCGGGAGTGGATGACCGCGGAACCCTTCGACGAGCACGATGTCGGCATCGGCGAAGAATCGCTTGACTAGCGAGATCGGGTCCGATTCGGTCGGAGCGCGCTCGAACAGCACGCGCTTGCCAGGTGACTCGATCAGCACCCGCTCCACCCGGCCCTCGTTGAAGTGCCGATAGGTGTCCTTCCCGGGTTGATCGATCTCTACGGGGTGCGCGCCGTGCTTCAGCGTCATCACCTTCCGTCCACGCCGAACCAGCTCGCCAGCCAGGGCGACGAGCAGCGTGGTCTTGCCCGAGTTGTGCTTGCCTACGATTGAAACGACGCGCGTCGCTCCCACAGGGCTCTCGCTCTCAACAGGTCGTCAGTGGTGTTCACGTTGAAGAACAGCTCGTTCGGATCGCCGTACCCTCTCACGCGGTCGAGCGTCAGCCGCCCAACTCGGACCTTGGGGTGGAAACCCACCACACGAAGGTCGTCCGTTCCAAGCTGGTCCGCAATAGGCTGGCGGCAGGCCGGTCCGTAGACCGCGCAGAGCGGCTCGACACCCCGAGGCCCCCCGCTTTCCGGTAGGAAGGCGTCCCAGCCCTCCGCGCCGGCCGCCAGGTCCCGGAGAAGATGCCGGTCGGCGAAGGGCATGTCCCAGGCGACGCAGAGGACGGGCCCATCGGCCTCCATCACGGCCGTGAAAATGCCCCCAAGGCTCCCTCGCCCTGGGCGTCGGTCGGGGACGGTGCGCAAATCGTCCCGCCACACCTGACTGTCGGGCGCGTTGGCCACCAGAAGAGGTGGCTCGCGAATGGCGGCGGCCAACTCCTCCACGACGCGATCGAGAATCCGACGGCCGCCGACCTGTTCCAGCCCTTTTGGCTTTCCCCCGAAACGCGTGGCTTGGCCGCCAGCAAGCACGGCGCCCCTCACTGGCTGATGAGACGTGAGTGATCGACGGCGAGGCATCGATCCATCACCAAGGGGATCGCGGCGGCCCGGGCTCGCTCCGCCGCCGCGTGGTCCACCACTCCAATCTGAAGCCAGATCAGCCGGGGCTTGATGGCGATGGCCTCGTCGACGACGGTCCCGACGACCGACGAGCGCCGGAAGATGTCCACGATGTCAATTGGGCCGACGGCGTCGCGCGCGGCCGCGAGGGTCGGGTACGCCGTCTCCCCCAAGACTTCGAGTTCGTTCGGGTTGACCGGCACGATCAGGTAGCCATGCCCTTGGAGGTAAGCGGCGACCCCGTGGCTGGGTCGGCGCTCTCGCGACGAGAGCCCGACGACCGCGATCGTGCGAGCGGATCGGATGACGGCGTCCCAGTCGCTCATCGGCTTGGATCGTGAACCTGCGGGTGGCCACTCACCGCCCGGCCGACCAAGACCATACCCACCCGGCGGGCGATCGTCACGGCGATCGTCGAGGGGACGCTGGGCGTGACGACGTATGCGATGCCCGCGCGAGCTGCCTTGAACGCCAACTCTCCCGAGATGCGGCCCGTGACGAGAAGTCCCTTTCCTGTGAGCGTCCCTCCCGCGATAAGCGCGGCGCCGATCACTTTGTCAACGGCGTTGTGGCGGCCGATGTCCTCGGCGTGCTCGAGGAGTCGTTCCCCGTCGGTGAGGCCGGCCGCATGGATCCCACCGGTGCTGCGGTAGCGAACACCTCGTCCGAAGAGATCCTTGAACAAGAGCCTGACCTGCGCGGTTGCTGGGGGCGTGCCCCTCCGCGGGCCCCGTGCAATGGTCGAGGGGTCGGCGAGGAAGGTCGTCACCGCACCGCAGCCCGACGCCAGGACTCTGGTCCGCCCCTCGTCGAGAACGTGCTGTACGCGTTCCGCTCGGACGTCAGCCCAGAATCCCAAGTCGGTGGCGCACGGGCGCAGGCGCTCCAGATCGTCGAGGCCTTGGAGGAACCCCTCACCGTGGAGCCAGCCCACTGCGAGCTCTTCAAGCCGGTCGGGGGTGCACATCCACGTGACGGCCGGCACACCGTTGACCTCCAGCCAGACTGCCACCTCTTCGACGGCGTGTGCCTCGTCGTTGGGATCTGGGCGTAGCTCGCTGGCGCTCGTCATGGGGCTACTCGCCGAAGTACTCGGCGTAGAGATGGGGCTCCTCCTCGATTCGGACAGCCCGGAGACGGACGCCCGCCGGGAGACGGCGGGCAACCCGCTGCCAGACGAACACCGCCAGCGCCTCTCCCGTCGGCACGGTCTCTCCATACGCAAACTCAGGTATATCGAGATTCAAGTGGCGGTGGTCCAGCACCTCCACGACCTCATCGCCGAGAATGGCATCGAGCGCGCCGAGGGCCATGACCATCGAGGTGTCGGGGTCGAGCGGCCCGGCCACGGTCACGCTGCAGGTGTAGGTATGACCGTGCCCGTGCTCTCGAGCGCAGGCTCCAAACGTGGCCGCATTCCTCTCATCGCTCCAGTCGGGGCGGAAGTAGCGGTGGGAGGCACTGAAGTTGACAATCCGTGTGAGCGTCGCCTGCGGCATGCGTCGAAGTTCGGGGGCTGACGTGACTCGTGTCAAGCGAGCTCAGAAGATGCGCACGGCGCTTGCCTTGAACGACAGCACCACGTCGTCGCCGGGGGCGATCGACAGCTCGCGGATGGCCGAGTGCGTGACCGTCGCCGTGAGATCGACCCCGCAGTCGACGGTGATCGCCACACCGCCTTCGCCAAGCCCCCGCTCTACGATCCTCCTGACGCGGCCCGTGACCGTGTTGCGGGCGCTGGACCCGAGTGGTGCCCGGCTCACGACGATGTCCTCGGGTGGGATGGCGAGCACCGCCGGGCCCTCGCGGTCGGTCAGGACCACGACTTCGGTTCGCCCCACCCGGGCACGCTTGGTTTCGCCGTCGCCGGAGAGTTCGACGCGAAAGAGGTTTTCTGGAGTCACTGACGTGACCCGTCCGGCCGCCAGCGCGCGTACGTCGGAGGTCCAGCGGTACGCGTCTTCGAGTTGGTGCGAAGCGAGGCAGACAGCGACGCCGCGCTCCCGCTCCTCGTCGAGCACGTCGTACAGGAGTCGTGTCGACTCCCGATCGGAGGCGCTCAGCGGTTCGTCGAGGAGGAGCGCATCGGGGGCGAGGGCCACGGCGCGGGCTACCGCCACCCGTTGAATCTCGCCCTCAGACAACTCGCTGGCCGAGCGTCCGGTGAGGTGGCCCACCGCGAGTCGCTCTGCGGCGGTGAGGGCCCGGGCACGGCGCTCGGCTGCCGACAGGCGGCGCACGCGGAGTCCGAATTCCAGGTTGTCTCGCACCGTACCGCGAAAGAGGAGTGGGCGCTGCTCCACCAATGTGACGTGCCGGCGAAGGCCGGTGGTGCTCGCTGCCTGAGCGAAGACGATCGCACCCTCGGACGGTTGCTCAATGCCGGCGAGCAAGCGAAGCAGCGTGCTCTTGCCGGCGCCGTTCGGCCCCACGATCGCGACGGCGGCCCCACGGTCGAGACGGAAGGTTTCGATCTCCAGAACCGCACGCGGACCGTAGCGATGCCGGACGCTCACCATCTCAAGCATCGCCGCGCCCTTGGAGCAGTTGGAGGCCGATGTTGACCGCGAGCGCCAGTAAGAGGAGCACCAGCCCAAGCGCGACGGCCATGCCGAAATCGCCCTGACTCGTGTACAGGGCCACCGATGTCGTCAGGGTGCGGGTCTCGCCGAGGATGTTGCCACCTGCGATCATGGCGGCGCCCACCTCCGCCACGACTTGCCCGAACGCGGCCGTGGTCACCGCAGCGAGTGCGAAGCGCGCATGCCGGGCCACCTCCCACGTTGCCCGCCACCGCGAGGCCCCCAGCGTGAGCGCCGTACGCCGGACCCTCGGATCGACCCCCTGAACCGCTGCGGCGGAGAGCGCGGTTGCCACCGGGAGCGCGAGTAGCACGTCGGCGACGACGATCGCTTTCCAGTCGAACAGCCATCCAAGTCCACCAAGCGGTCCTCGTCGCGACAAGAGGCCGAAGACAAAGAGGCCAGCGACGACCGTCGGGAATGCCAGCGCGGTGTTGACGACGGTGAGTGCCGCCCGCCGGCCCCAGAAACGCGCCGAGCCCAGCCAGAGCCCGAGCGGAATGCCGACGGCGCAGGCGAGGGCCGTGGCGACGAGACCGATGCGGAGTGTGAGGAGGGTGATACCGACGAGCTCGGGGTCCCCGGATGCGATCAACGCGAAGCCGCGCCGCAAGCCTTCTGCGAGGAAGTCCATTCAGAGCCGGAACGCGAACCCCACGGCCGTCGAGAGCAAGAGGTGGTGCGTCCACTGGGTTTCACCGGTCCCGAGCTGGAGGACAGGCGGAATCCCGACGTCCTGTTCGAAATACGAGAGCGGGTAGCGAAGCTGCCATAACACGTCACGCGCCTCGAGTCGCAAGTACAACGAGCGGCCGAGGTAGTAGCGGACGCCGGCGGCCGGCTGGAGCGTGAACCGTGTACCGAACTCGTAGCCGCTCGTGTCCTGGGGCGTGCTCTGTCCGAAGGCGAGGCCGAGCGAAACGGCGAGATAGGGAGCGAGTCCGCGCCACGTCTTCTCGCCGGTCAGCATGAAGAGGAACCCGGCGTCCAGGAGCACCAGCGACTGCCCCACCGGTCCCGTCGTGCGCTCGTCTACGGGCTTCGTGGGATCGACGACGAAGCGATCGGTTCCCGCCCACGCCAGTGAGACCGTGAGATCGGTTGGGCCAGCCAGTCGAAGTTCGTAGCGGGCGCCGAACACAAAGCCGTCGGACGGGCCGACTCCGGCACGACCGCGCGATCCCGTCAGGTAGCCGACCGACGCGGAGACCGTCTGAGAGCGGACGATGTCCCGGAATGGCGACTGCTCGGGCGGATTGCCCACCTGTCCGGCAGCGGTCCCAAACGGAAGCGCGCACAGAAGCCCCACGGCGAGAGCGCTGCGGCTCATGGAGCCAGCGCTCGCAGGTCTCGCCCGGTCATCTCGGGTGGTGGCTCGAGGCCGAGCAGGCCGAGGATCGTGGGAGCGACATCGCACAGCGCACCTCCCTCGCGCAGATGGCCGATCGTCCCGCTGTGGGCGGCCACCAACGGCACCAAATTGGACGTATGCGCCGTGTGTGGTTCGCCGGTCACCGAATTGACCATCACTTCACAGTTGCCGTGATCCGCCGTCACCAGGAGCGTGGCTCCCACTCGGCTCGCGGCTTCCAAGACGCGCGCGAGACAGCGATCGACCGTCTCGACGGCTTGCACGGCGGCTGGGAGGACCCCCGTGTGACCGACCATGTCGCCGTTGGCGAAGTTGCAGAGTACGAAGGGATGCTCCTTTGCCTCGATGGCCTTGCAGAGCACATCGGTTACCCCCTCAGCGCTCATCTCGGGCATGAGATCGTAGGTCGCGACCTGTGGGGACGGCACGAGCACCCGATCCTCGCCAACGTAGGGCACCTCGAAGCCGCCGTTGAAGAAGTAGGTGACATGCGGATACTTCTCCGTCTCCGCAGCGCGAAACTGTGAGAGTCCCGCGTCGCTCAGCACCTCCGCCATGATCTTCGCGAAGACGCAGGGTCCAAACGCGTGAGGGAGCGAGAACGTCTCGTCGTACATGGTCATCGTGACGGCGGGTACCTTGGGGTGGACGCCGCGATCGAACTCGCCGAACTCGTCGGCAGTCAATGCTCTGACGATCTGCCGCATCCGATCAGCGCGGAAGTTGAAGCAGAACACGGCGTCGTCTTCCTGGATGCGGGGGGCATCGCGGACCACCAGGGGCTTCACGAACTCGTCGGTCTCGCCACGATCGTAGGCAGACAGGATCCCGGCCATGGCGTTGTCTACCGCGGTGCCGTCTCCGTGGACCATGGCGTCGTACGCGAGCTTCGTGCGTGGCCAACGGCGGTCGCGATCCATCGCGTAGTAGCGGCCGATGAGCGTCGTGATCGTGGTCGGAACGTCCGCGCGCCGAACCTGCTCCCACAGATCCCGCACGAAACCGAGCGCCGACTTGGGTGGAGTGTCTCTGCCGTCGAGCAATGCATGCACCGCAATGCGGCGCACGCCGCTCCGACAGCCCAGGTCGATCGCCGCTTGAAGGTGCTCGTTGTGCGCGTGGACTCCACCGTCTCCGACGAGCCCGACGAGATGCAGAGTGCCTCCGGTGCGTCGCAACGTGTCGCACAGCTCCACGAGCGGTGCGAGGCGGTAAAACGTCCCATCACGAATCGCTTGGGAGATACGCACGATATCCTGGGGCACGACGCGCCCGGCACCGAGGTTGAGATGCCCGACTTCCGAATTGCCCATCTGTCCCTCAGGGAGGCCCACCGGGAGGCCGGACGCCTTGAGGAGGGTGCGCGGGCGCGCCGACCAGAGCGCGTCCCACGTCGGGGTGCGCGCCAGCGCGATAGCATTGTGCTCGCGCTCTTCGCGATACCCCCAACCATCGAGCACGACGAGCACGACCAGCTCGCCGGCGGCGGTCCCGTTTGACATGCGAATTGCCGCTCCCTAAGATCACAACGAACGGTGCAAGTTCAGCAATGTAGAAGGGTTATGCCCTTGCGACCAGCCTCGGCAGGAGTCGGTGTCGCGCTCGCGCTCGCTTTTGCCGTGCCCCTCGCCGCGCAACAGGATCGCTCGGCGACGGTGGGGTCCTCAGGCGGCTGGTTTTACGACGAACCGGCCGGCAAGCGTATCGCGCGCCTCGAGAGCGGGACCGTCCTCGCGATCGGCGAGGCGAGGAGTGGCTGGCAGTCGGTGACGTTGCGCGGCGTGATTTGGGCACGCTCCGTTGGTCGCGCGGCCGGGTCGGACTTCGACCTGCGAGTCACCCAGCGCGGCCAGGAGAACCTGCGGGATCAGCCCAACGGGACGATCCTCGCCCGCCTGCTCGAAGGATTCCTTCTGGAACGCACGGGAGCGCAGGGCAATTGGATTCGCGTGGAGCGTCAAGGGTGGGTCGAGCGCTCGGCGCTCGGCGCAGTGGAGGGAGGGAGCCAGGAGGCCGAAACCTCGGGAGCTGCACCAGGCGCCGGGCCCGCCGAGCGCCTTCCCGCGGCCAGGGTGCCGGGTGGCACGGCACTCCGAGCGCGACCCGACGGAGACACCGTGGCTCTTCTTCCGGACAGCACCTCGCTGCGCGTGGTTGCTCGGCAGGACGACTGGGTCCGGGTGCGTGTCGACGGTTGGGTCCGTGCGGCGGAGCTCGGCACCGCGTCGGCGGTGGAGCTCGTGACGCCGGCCGACCTCCGGAGTGATCCCGATGCCTATCGCGGGTCGTTGGTGCGCTGGTCGCTCCGGGTCATCGCCGTGCGCACGGCCGACGAATTGCGGCCCGACATTCCCACCGGACGTCGCTATCTCCTCACCAGGGGCCCACTTCCGGAAGGAGAGTACGTGTACGTGATTCTCCCGCAGGATCGGGTCGCTGAGGCTGAGCTTCTCCCCCCACTTTCGACGATCGTGGTCACGGGGCGGGTGCATGCGGCGCGTGCACGCTACCTCGGCAACACCGTGTTAGAGCTGGTCGACCTCCAGGCCGGAGACCGACGATGAACGAGTTGCTCAGAAAACGGATCGAGCGAAAGCTCGAGAGTCTCCCCGATGAACGTGCCTACCAGATCCTCGATTTCATCGAGTTTCTCGAATCCCGTTACGGTCAGGGGGCGCCGTCCGCACCCCCCCTCGAGCGGCTCGCGGAACGCGTGCAGGACACGCTCCGGGCCGGCCGCGTCCCCGCAGCGGCCATCCGTTCGACGATGGATGCCATGGGCACGGCCGGGCGGATGCTCGACGGCCTCGCAGAAGCCGCAAAGGCGGCCGTGAACGAGGTCACGAGGCCAGCTGCGAGTCGGTCCGCGTCGTCCGGTGAACAGTCGGCCGGGTCGTCCGAGCCATCTTCCGACCCATCGACGCCGGCAAAACCGCAGGACGAGCGCAGCGAGTCATCGGCCGGGGAGCCGTCCGCCGCGCCCGAGGTGACAAAGCCCCGGGCCAAGGATACCTTGGGCCATGACGAAGACGCTTCCTAGGCTGCGGCCGGGGGTTGCGCTCACTTTCGATGACGTTCTCCTCTGTCCGCGCCACGCGGCGGTTCACCCCAAGGACGTCGCTGTCACTTCGCGACTGACCCGCGACATTCCCCTCAACATCCCATTCGTTTCGGCGGCGATGGACACCGTCACCGAAGCCGAGATGGCGATTGCAATCGCACGCGCTGGTGGGATTGGTGTGATCCACAAGAACATGCCGATCGACCGACAGGCGGCTGAGGTCGACCGTGTCAAGCGATCCGAGAGTGGGATGATCATGAACCCCATTACCCTCGGGTCCGACCGGCCGCTGCGGGATGCCGCCACGCTCATGGCTCGGTTCAAGATCTCTGGTGTGCCGATCGTAGACGAGCGTGGCCGGCTCGGCGGGATCATCACCAATCGGGATCTACAGTTCGAGCGCGAACTCGACCGGGCCATTCGCGAGGTCATGACCCCGCGAGAGCGCCTGGTGACCGGGGAGGTCGGGACAACCCTCGACGAGGCGGAACGCATCCTCGGGCAGCATCGCATCGAAAAGCTGCCGATCGTCGACGCCGAGGGAGTGCTACGCGGGCTCATCACCGTCAAGGACATCATCAAACGCCGCCAGTATCCGGTGGCGAACAAGGACGAACACGGACGGCTTCGGACAGCTGCGGCAATCGGGGCCGACCCAGAGGCGCTGAGCCGGGCGGGGGCACTTCTCGACGCCGGCTGCGACGTGCTCGTGGTCGACTCGGCACACGGACACTCGGAGGGCGTGCTGCAGACCGTGGAGACGCTACGGGCGCGTTTCCCGGCCGCCCAACTCGTGGCCGGCAACGTGGCGACGGCCGAGGGGGCACGCGCGCTCGCTGAGCGGGGCGTGGACGCCATCAAGGTGGGAGTCGGCCCCGGGTCGATCTGTACCACTCGAGTCGTCACGGGCGTGGGCGTCCCACAGGTCACCGCGATCGTCGATGCAGCGAGGGGTGCTGGCGATCTACCGATCATCGCCGACGGCGGCGTCAAGTACTCTGGGGACGCCGTCAAGGCGCTCGCGGCCGGCGCATCCGCCGTCATGATGGGGGCCATGCTGGCCGGCACCGACGAGAGCCCTGGCGAGAGTTTTCTCCTCGAGGGCCGACGGTTCAAGATGATACGCGGTATGGGCTCGCTCGCCGCGATGCAAGATGGCTCGGCAGATCGATACTTTCAGGAAGGCGAGCTGTCGCCGCGGAAGCTCGTGCCGGAGGGGATCGAGGGGCGCGTGCCGTACCGGGGCCCGGTCGGTGACGTGGTCTACCAACTCCTCGGCGGCCTGCGGAGCGGAATGGGCTACTGCGGTGTCGCCACCATCCGGGAGCTGCAGTGCGAGACGGAGTTCCTACAGATCACGAACGCCGGTCTGCGCGAGTCGCATCCTCACGACGTAGTCATCACCCGCGAGTCTCCCAACTACTCCGTCTGATCGCTCGCTGAGACAGTGAGCGTGGGTGCTCGGTTAACCTCCGCGCCGCCCACGACGCTCGTCCACGATGCGCCGGTGCACCTCGTAGTTTGCGAGCCAGGGCTTCCGCCTGAAGTAGCTGCCCGTGAGCTCCAGGACCTTCCCGGAGAGGAGGAAGAGCGCCAGCAAGTTCGGGAGGATCACGATGCCGAGCGCCACGTCGCCGAGAGTCCAGATGACCTGAAGCGAGACGACGGCACCGAAGAAGTGCATGCCGACGAACACGAGCTTGTACAACAGGATCGCTCTTGGCCCGAACAAGTAGTTGGCGCAGCGATCGCCATAGTAGCTCCAGGAGATCGCCGTGGACACGGCGAAGAGCAGCACGCTCAAGATCACGATGAAGCGGCCCCACGATCCGGGGAGTCCTCGCTCGAAGCTCAACATGGTGAGCGGGGCACCACTCTCGACGGCGCCCCCATACAGCACGTCGTACGTCGCACCGTCGTCGCCGGCTGCGGTTCCGTTGCTAGGTGTGACGACCCCGGTGAACGGTGTCGTCATGGCACTGTCCGCAAAGAAACGCTCGACCGCCACCTCGTGCCACGCGAACCGCACGGCACCGGGCCCTGTCGCAATCGGGTCACCGTCGACAATCCGGAACTCGATCGGCGCATCGGTGTCGGCCCACCGGCCACGCGACTCCTCCACGACCCACGAGCCGTCGCCGCCTCGGAGGCTGAGGGGAGTCGGGACGGTATCGTTCCAGACGCCCGTCATGACGATCACGAGCCCGGTCATGGTGCAGATGACGATCGTGTCGATGAATGGCTCGAGCAGGGCAACCACGCCCTCTGACACCGGCTCGTCGGTCTTGGCCGCCGCGTGTGCGATCGGTGCCGATCCCTGTCCCGCCTCGTTGGAGAAGAGACCGCGGCGGACACCCCACATCAACGTGACAAGTATCGCTCCCATGCCGGTGCCCGCCACGCCGGCAGTGGGCTGGAACGCCTCGCGAACGATCAACCCGAACGTGGGAAGCACTTGATCGAGGTTGAGGGCGATGATCACCAGTGCGCCGAGGACGTACACGGTAGCCATGAGCGGAGCGAGCACGCCGGTCACCTTGCCGATTCGGGTGATCCCGCCGAGGATCACGGCGGCCACGATGAGCGCCGTGGCCATCCCAGTCGCCCAGAAGGGGATGCCGAATTCGGTGTTCATGGTGTCGGCCACGGTATTGGCCTGCACCGCATTGCCCGTGAGGAACGCCGTAAAGCCGAGCATCAGCGCAAAGAAGACGGCCAGCGGCTTCCAGCTCGGACCGAGTCCGTGCTCGATGTAGTACATGGGGCCGCCCGACACGGTCCCCTGCATTCGATCACCCTTGGCCTCGACCTGCCGATAGTGTTGCGCCAGCGTCACCTCGGAGAACTTCACGGCCATGCCGAGCAGCGCAGTCATCCACATCCAGAACAAGGCCCCCGGGCCGCCCATGTGGATGGCAATCGCCACGCCGGCGATGTTGCCGATCCCCACGGTCGCGGACAGGGCGGTGGTGAGCGCCTGGAAGTGGGGAACGTCACCAGGCTCGTCTGGATCGTCGTACTTGCCCGAGGTCACGGCGAAGCCGTGTCCGAGTTTGCGGAGTTGGATGAAACGGAGTCGCAGTGTGAGGAAGACGCCCGTGCCGAGTAACGCGATCACGACGAGGGGGATCACTTCCCCTCCGACGGGGATGCCGAAGCCCCAGACGTAGTCGTTCAGCGCGCTGACGATCCGCTCTAGCGTATCCATGCGGCCCCAAGTGTTGGCGAAGAACACACATGATGGAGCATTAGAGGGTCACCGGCAACCCCGCCGACACTCCGGCTCGCTCGCACGCCGCTCCGTGTATCTTGCGAGCCATGTCGAAGATGCCTCTCCCGGCGCTGGGGGTTCCCGTCGCGGCCGGCCGACGGCGTGGAGCCCGAGCCGTTGCAAAGGCCCTCCGGCCAGGCACCCGCATCGCGTTGACGACCCATGTGAATGCGGACGGTGACGGGGTGGGAAGCGAGGTCGCCCTGTGGCACCTGCTGCGTCAGGCCGGCACCCGGCCCTTCCTCGTCAACCCGACACCCATCCCTGAGCGGTTTCAGTTCCTCCTCAGCGGTGCCAGGCGAGCCGATCGCACCGCGCGTGCAGTGCGGGAGCTTGCGCGTGCCGACGTCATTGTGGTCCTCGATATCGCCGACCTCGACCGCCTGGGCCATCTGGGTCAGCACGTGGGTGCGACGAGCGTCCCCGTCTGCTGCATCGATCATCACTTGAGTCGAGGGAGCCTTCCCCCCGGCCCTCGTCTCGTCGATAACTCGGCCGCGGCGACGGCGGAGCTGGTCTTCGATCTCGCCACGGTCTGTGGATGGACGATTCCACCGGCAGCGGCTCGCGCACTGTACGTCGGGTTACTCACCGACACCGGCGGCTTCCGTTTTTCCAACACGTCGCCACGGGCGTTGCGCGTCGCAGCGGCCCTCTTCGAATGCGGTGTACGTCCTGAACAGATCTACGAGCAGGTGTACGCCAACGCTCCCGAAGGACGCGTGCGCCTACTCGCAGAGTCGCTCGACACTCTCGTCGTCGAGCCGGACTGCGGGCTCGCCTGGATCACCGTGCCGCCCGGCGCTATGGAGCGACACGGGGCCACTGCAGACGATCTCGACGGCATCGCCGAGTTCGCCCGGAGCATTCGCGGGGTTCGTATGGCGGCGCTGTTCCGTCTGCTGGCGAGCGGCCGGGTGAAGGTCTCTCTCCGCTCGATGGGGCGGGTCGACGTGGCGGCCTTTGCGCTCCAGTTTGGTGGCGGTGGGCACGCCCGTGCGGCCGGCGCCTCCCTTCCGGGGCCGCTCGACGCGGCGCAGCGAGTCATGCTCACCGCCGCCCGTGCGTACCTTCGCACGTTGACCGGCGGCGCGCGCGCCAAGTAAGTTCGACCTAGCCATGGATCTTCGCACCGCGATTCACTCCGCCCTTGCCTCCGTACGCCACGAGCGCTCGGGTGGCGACGTCGTCTCCGCTGGACTGGTCAGCAATGTCACCGCTCATCCAGATGGCAGCGTCGATCTGGACTTCCTCCTCTCAATGGACGATCCGGCGACGCTGGTTCGAGAAGTGCGGGCGGCCGTTCGCGCCGTGCCCGGAGTCGCGAAGGTGCGCATCAACGTGATCGATCCAGCAGCGGCACCGGCGCCCGAAGGGACGGTGCCGACCGGACGGCCCCAGGCACGAGCGGCACCGCAGCGCCCGCCCGACGCACAGTTCGGGAAGGTGATTGCGATCTCGTCGGGGAAGGGGGGCGTGGGAAAATCCACGATCACCGTCAATCTCGCCGTCCTCCTCGCGGCCCGGGGCCTACGCATCGGCCTCCTCGATGCGGATGTCTACGGACCCAACATTCCTCGCATGCTCGGATGCCACGAGAAACCGGGCGTCATGGAAGGAAAGCTCGTGCCGCTCGAAGGGCACGGCGTCAGAGTCATGTCTCTCGGGCTGCTCATGGAGCGTGATGTTGCCGCAATCTGGCGGGGCCCGATCGTCATGAAGGTCATCCAACAATTTCTTCGAGACGTCGAGTGGGGCGAGCTCGACTTCTTACTGGTCGACATGCCGCCCGGTACGGGTGACGCACAGTTGTCGTTGGTGCAGCTCATTCAGGTCTCGGGTGCCGTCATCGTGACCACGCCACAAGAGGTCGCGGTCGGCGACTCGCTTCGAGGTGCCAAGATGTTCGATCGCGTGGGCGTCCCCGTGATCGGGATCGTCGAGAACATGAGCGCCTTCGTCTGCCCTCATTGCGGCACCGAGTCCGAGGTGTTTCTCGCAGGCGGCGGGCAGCGCCTTGCCGACGAGCTCAGCGTTCCACTGCTTGGCCGCGTGCCGCTCCAGGCCGGCGTGACCGCGATGGCTGACGAGGGCCGGCCCGTGGCATTGGCCGAGCCGGACACCCCCGCCGCACGGGCGCTTGCCGAAGTCGCTGAGGCATTCGAACGTCAGGCCGGCGGCAAGACGATCCGGCTGCCAGTCGTCTCGCTGTAATCACCAGTGCAGCAACATCAGGCGGACCGCGCAATGATGCGGGGCCGGTCGGCAGCGCGAGTGTTAGATGGAGCGGTAGGGCACTACGGAAACTGCTGAGTAAGGCTGAGTGTCTTGTTCAGCGGGTCGCGGGTTCGTCGATCCATCCCACCGTGAGCCCACCGAGCGCGGCGTGGGCCACGACACGCACACGTACGCGTGCGGCGTCCCAATTGCCCGAGTAGAGCACACCATCTTTCTTCGCGAACCCCGGTTGCTCGAGTGGAGCGAGGAGCCGCCGCCCCTCGATTGCGATTCCCACATCGCTCGGGAACCTCAACTCGAGCGATGCCAACGCGACCCGCAGCTCGACGGTGGCGTCACGCGTCCATTCTCCCGCAAAATCGAGATCGAGCTCGCCTGCCCCACCCAAGACGTCGATTCGGTGGCAGCCCGCGTTACCGAGCCCCGATGCGGTGAACTTCGTGGCACCGACCTTGAGCACGAGCTCGCTGCACTCCGCACGGTTTGGCGAAGCCCATCGCAGGTCAGTTTCGGTGGCCCCGGCTGCCACGGTCACGTGCGTGAGCGCGAGCCCGCCGAGATCGATCTCGGCCGAACCAGCACCGACGATCAGCTCGAGGGTCGCCGGCACGTTCGGGCCAACGTAGAGTTCGAGCTCTTGTCCGGGGGCGGCGTTGCGCCGGTTCCAGTCGGCGCCTTCGCGACCTCGGACCCCGAGTTGGGCTTGCCCGGAGCTGATGTCATAGGCGTTGACCGGTTCGAACCGTTCGGCGTCGTAGGTCATGCGAACCCGATAGAGGACGTCGCCAGCAGCCGGTGCGAGCCGTAGCGTTCCCGCGGCGAAGCCAACCCGAAGGCTGAGGTGCTCCTCACCGCGGTGCTGCCGCGTGGTGGTGATGGTGTGCAGGTCCTGCGGGTGCAGCGACGGTGCTGCTCCGAGGGCCAGCACACATGCCGCGGTGAGGGAGCTCCACGATCGTGCGGTCACGACTCTTCCTTGCGGCTTCGGCGGCGCACGCCCCGCTGAGCCGGCGAACCGATCGGAGTCGGCCAAAGGAACTCGTCGGTGATCTGTAGAGGTACCGAACGCCCCACGAAGCCTTCGCGGAGGCCGAGACGCGACAACAGCGCACCGCCGAGCCCCACGGTGAGCGCGAGCCAGGTGATCAAGATGGCGATGGCCAGGAGAATGGTCCCCGCGATGGGGAGGCCGGACAGCAACGCAGCTCCGAGCCAGACGATTCCAAACACCGCGATACCCACCACGAGCGGGGGCACTGCCCCCTGGGCAGCGACGGGCAAACGCTGAAGGAATCGGCTTTCGGCGAACCGCTCGCCCACCACCTGTGAGACGGCCAGGAATCCGCCCAACACGGCTGCAGCGGCGAGGAGCGCATAGCCCAACACGGCAAAGGGAACCGCAACGACCCCGACGATCGTGATCGTGAGGCCGACCACGAGCATGACCAGAGTCGGCAGAAGGAGAGCCTGCCCGACCAGCCCCGCGGCGAACGCGCGTCCCGGTGCTGCCGCAATCGTCTCGGCACCGATGGCGAGGTGGCGAGGCGCCAGAATCAGCAGCCCCGATCCGATCAAGGCCATCGCGATGACGATACCGAGTACGGAGATGCTGGAGCGGATCGGGCTTGCGGAAGGACTCGCGAGGGCGGCACGTGACACGATGCGTCCGCCCACGCGAGCACCATCGTTCCGGACACGGCCGTGGACGGCGATCACGTCGCCGTCGACACGGGCCCCACGGCGCAGGCGGACGTCACCTCTGAGCGCGATGACATCGCCTTCCACCTCTCCGGCGAGGGTAAGCCCCCCGCTGGCGACGATGAGGTCACCTTCGACCGTCTCGCCTCGGTCGATCGTGACCGGACCGTGGAGCATCTGCCCGGGCAGACCGCCTAGGCTAACCTGGATCTCGGAAAGCGGTGCGAGCACGCCGGCGATGTCGATGTCTGGAATGGGCGGAACCGCTGGAACGCGGGGGACGGCGACCACGACGCCCCCGGTCTGCTCTTGCGCTTCGAAGAGATTCTGCTCTTCGAGGAGATTCTGCAACTCGGCGCTGCTCGGCCCGCCGGTGGGAGCGGCCCATTCGCGAAGTGCTTCGAGGGCCGCCGGCGGCTCGAGATCGCCGAGGGTTGCCGCGAGCTCGCGGAAGGCCCGAGCCCACCGCTGATTGACGGTGACACGCGTCTGCTCGCGACCGCCGACGGTGAGATGTTGGCCGTCGAGAGCGAGCGCGAGGCTCGGCGCGTCGGCGAACTCGAACGTGATCGAGGCGCCGTCGCGCGAGAGCGTCGTGGCCATCGAGACCGGCTCCTGCGCCCGCAGCGGCAGGGCGAGAAGGAGCAACAGGCTGGCCAGTTCAAGCCTGCGGCGCATAACTCCTCCGAGGCGGGCGCATGAGGTTCCAAAGCGTAACGAGTAGCGTGACATAGCTAGTGATGGCGAGAAGGGCGAAAGCCGCGAGCTGGAGTGGCTGGGCGGTGAGCGCGTTGGCCACGTCCCCCCACGGCACGAGAGAGAGCTGGTTCGCGATGGTGGTACGCACGGTATCGAACAGCGCAACGACGCTGGCCTGAGCGGTGCCCGCGGCCGCGGCGACGAGCCCCGGGTTGGCGAGCGCCCATGCTGTGGCGATGCCGGTCGAGAGGACGGAGAGCCCTGCAAAACTCGCGGCTAATGCCCAAGCCCGGCGACGGGTCGGTACCCAGCGCCGCCACGCTGCCGGTAGGGTCCCCGCCGCCGGCGAACGCAGCCCGGCGAGCACGCGATCGGCGAAGCCGTGCGTGGGTGCAAGGGACGGCAGAGCGCCCATTGCTTGGGTGAGCGCGAGCGTCTCGCGGGCCTCCCAGGCACACCGATCACAGCCTTCGAGGTGCGCGACCCGCACTTCGGGCAGCGCCTGCTCCAGCCAGCGATCGATCTCGTCGGGCGTCAGATGATGCACAAGTTCCTCCTCGCCGGCCTTACGGCCCGGTCGGATGAAAGTTTCACTCTTTCGTGGCTCGCAAAAGTACCCGCAACTCGTTTCGGGCGCGGTGGATGTAGGTCTTCACGGTCCCCAGAGGAAGATCGAGGATCTCCGCGATTTCCTCGTAGGGTCTTCCCTCGACATGCCGGAGGAGGATGCAGGATCGATACTCGGGGCGCAGTCGTGAGATCGCCGCCTCGATCATCGACCCCAGCTCCCGTGCCTCGAGCTCGTCGAGCGGCGATTCGCTGCGGGCGCTGAGCTGGAGCGCGGTGGCTTCGGCCTCCGCGGCAGTCGCCGCGTGGGGGGCTCCCTCGAGGGCGAGAAAGTCTGGCTCTTTGCGGCGCAGGACGTCAATCGCCGTGTTGTTGGCGATCTTGAAGATCCAGCTCGAGAACTTGTACGCCGGGTTGTACGAATCGATGGCGTTGAAGACCTTGACGAAGGTCTCCTGCGCGAGATCCTCAGCCAGTTCCCGGTCGCGGACCATGCGGACGAGGAGAGAGAAAACCGGTCGTTCGTATCGCCGAACCAGCTCGCGGAACGCCCACTCCTCTCCGCCGGCGGCGAAGACGACGACCTCGCGATCCTCGAGCCGCTCGGCCTCGGTGGGGCCGGTCTCGGGAGGGGGGCTCACTTGGTTGCGCCGGCTTTACGGAGCCGGGTATGTTTCGCGCCTATGGCGCCGTCCTCCGTGGAGCGGGCGATCGCGGGCGGCGAAGCCAAGCGGTCGTACGTACGCAGCATGTTCACGGCGATCGCGCCGCGCTACGACCTGCTCAACCACTTCCTCAGCCTCAACGTCGACCGCTGGTGGCGCCGCCGCACAGTGCAGCGGCTGAACTGGGAGCGCGCGCCGACGGGACGGTACCTGGACATCTGCGCCGGGACGCTGGATCTCGCAGCCGCACTGGCGCGCAGGCGAGGCTTCGGTGGCTCAGTGATCGGCGCCGATTTTGTCGTGCCGATGCTCGCGCGAGGACGGGGCAAGGCGCCGAAGACTACCGCCGTCGGCGCCGATGCGCTCCTCTTGCCATTCCCCAGCGGCGCCTTCGACGGTGCGATGGTCGCCTTCGGGGTGCGGAACCTCGAGAATCTCGATACGGGGCTGGCCGAAATCGCCAGAGTACTGAAGCCCGGCGCGCGGCTCGTGATCCTCGAGTTTGCCACTCCTACCCTCCGGCCACTGCGCGCGGCGTATTTGCTCTACTTCCGCCGTATCCTCCCGGCGATTGGACGTTTTGTGTCTCAACATACGACCGCCTATACCTACCTGCCAGAGTCAGTGCTCAGCTTCCCCGCTCCCACCGAGTTGGCAGACCGCCTCGAACGGGCGAGCTTTGACACCGTAGGCTACGAGCTCCTGACAGGTGGCATCGTCGCCATCCACTGGGGCGTGCGGCAGGAGGCTGCGTGAACCATCTGCGGACGTTTCTCGACGCGATAGAGGGTGTGGGAGAGCTGGTGCGTGTGGGTGAGCCGGTTTCGGTGGTGCACGAGCTCACCGAGATCGCCGACCGATGCATGAAGAGTCCCGAGGGCGGCCCGGCACTCCTCTTCGAACGGCCCGTGCTCGCCTCCGGTGCAACCGCCGAGATGCCCGTGGCGATCAACCTGTTTGGATCGCACCGGCGTATGTGTCTCGCGCTCGGCGTCGATGAGCTTGACGCCGTCGGCGCACGCATCACCGAGCTCCTGAACCTCAAGGTGCCCGAAGGCGTCATGGGGAAGCTGTCCATGCTGCCCCGGCTCGCGGAGCTGGCACGATTCCCCCCGCGGTCCATTCGCAACGGTGCCTGTCAGGACATCGTGCTACAGGGCGACGAGATCGATCTCGGTGCACTCCCCGTGCTGACGTGTTGGCCCGGCGACGGCGGTCCCTACATCACGCTTCCACAGGTGGTCACGCGCGACCCCCAGACCGGGACGCGGAACGTGGGGATGTATCGCATCCAGGTCCTCGGCCGAAACGAGGTCGTGATGCACTGGCAGCGGCACAAGGTGGGCGCGGCACACTGGCGGGCAATGGCGGATCGTGGCGAGCGCATGCCCGTCGCGATGGTCCTCGGTGGCGATCCGGCTTCGGTGTACGCAGCCTCGGCGCCGCTCCCCCCTACGATCGACGAGTACCTCTTCGCCGGGTTCCTGCGCTCCGCCCCCGTGCAGCTCACGACGACAACTGACGGTGCGCTCGAAGTCCCGGCCGAGGCTGAGATCGTTCTCGAGGGATACATCGACCCCGCCGAGCCGCTCGTGCTCGAGGGGCCGTTCGGCGACCACACCGGGTTCTATTCCCTGGCCGACTACTATCCGCGAGTCCACGTGACTGCCGTCACGATGCGCCGCGATCCGATCTATCCCACGACCATCGTCGGCCGGCCGCCGATGGAGGATTACTACCTCGGCCACGCCACCGAGCGGATCTTCCTGCCCCTCCTGCGCCTCACAATGCCCGAGGTAGTCGATTATCACATGCCGGCAGAGGGCATCTTCCATAACCTCGTGCTGGTGAGCATCAACAAGGCATACCCAGGCCACGCGTGGAAGGTGATGAACGGCCTGTGGGGACAGGGGCTGATGTCGCTCGCAAAGGTCATCGTCGTGGTGGACGAGTGGGTCAATGTGCGTGATCCACGAGAGGCATGGTGGGTGGCGTTGAATCACATCGATCCGGAACGGGACGTGCACTTCACGATGGGGCCGGTCGATGTCCTCGATCACGCCAGCCGCGAGTTCACCTACGGCTCGAAGATGGGCATCGATGCGACGCGGAAGTGGAAGGACGAGGGCTTCACACGGGAATGGCCCGAGCTCATCGAGATGGCCCCTGAGACGAAACAACGAGTCGACTCCATGTGGGATCAGCTGGGCATTGCGCTGAGGCCGTCGGCAGCCGAGGGTGACGCCCGGCCGTGACCGTGCTCCTGCAACCCAAGCCGCCGTTGGTCTCCCGAGAGGGGCAGACGCTGCGGGGTGGTTCGCTCGTGGTGCGCTACGCCAACCTGGTCAAGCTGCCCCACACCGTGTTCGCTCTTCCGTTCGCGCTCCTCGGTGTGCTCGCGGCAGCGCGCATCGCGCCCGTGGCGTGGACGGACGTGGCATGGGTAGTGGTAGCGTTTACGAGCGCCCGGTTCGTGGCCATGGGCGTCAACCGCATCGCGGACCGTGAGGTCGACGCGCGCAACCCACGCACACGGGCCCGCGAGCTTCCCAGCGGCCGCCTCTCGGTCGAACAGGCCTGGGGGGCGGTGGTGGTGGCGGCCGTCGTGTTCTTCGCCGCGGCGTGGGCACTCAACCCTCTCGCTCTCGCCCTCGCCCCGCTCGCTCTCCTCTGGATCACCATCTACAGCTACACCAAGCGTTGGACACATTGGTCCCACCTCTGGCTCGGCTTCGCGCTCGCGATCGCTCCAGCCGGAGGTTACATCGCCATCGCCGGGCGATGGAGCGACCCGACGCACGCACTGCTCGTGATCGCGGCCGGAGTGACCGCCTGGGTGGGAGGGTTCGACATCTTCTACGCCCTGCAAGACGTCGACTTCGACCGGGAGCACGGGCTCAAATCGGCTGCGGTGCGCTTTGGTGAGGCTCGGAGCATCCTCCTCGCAAAGCTCCTTCACGGCAGCGCCATCGTTGGGTTTGCATGGTACGGGGTGCTGGTGGGTTTTGGGGCGGCCTACTACGTCGGTGTGGCACTGGCGGCGCTGGTCATCGCGTGGGAGCATCGGCTCGTGCATCCCACCGACCTCTCACGGCTCGATCGCGCGTTCTTCACGATGAATGGACTGGTGAGCATCATCGTGTTTCTCGGTGCGCTGATAGACCAGGTGCTCGCGTGAAGAAGGGGTTGCCGCGCACCAAGCGGCCGCGACGCGAGCCACGGAAAGGGGGGGCCGTCCCACCAACGCCACGGCCGGGGCCGCCCGGACCGACGCGTCACCCCCGCCACACACCGACACCCAACCGACGGGGGCGGTGATGACCCCGCCGGTCGTGCTCGCAATCACCGGGGCCTCGGGCGCTCCATACGGCCTGCGGTTACTCGAGGTGCTCGCGCGGGGGCGGGTACCGACGTGGCTGGTTGTCTCGTCGCACGGCTGGCGGCTCCTCCACGACGAGTGCGGTGTGGAGAGCGAGGGAGCGCTCCGAGAGGCGACGGGCGGTGACTGGACGAGTGTGGTCTTGCTCGATGACGGTGATCGCGGAGGCCTTCCTGCGTCAGGTTCCAATCCGACTCGCGGGATGGTGGTCTGCCCGTGCTCGATGGGGACGGTTGCCGCCATCGCTCATGGAACGAGCCGCTCCCTGATCGAGCGTGCCGCGGACGTCTCGCTCAAGGAACGAAGATCGTTGATCCTCGTGCCGCGCGAGACGCCGCTTTCGCTCGTGCATCTCAGAAACCTGACGGCGGTGGCAGAAGCGGGCGCGACGGTACTCTATGCGGCGCCCGGGTTCTATCACCGCCCCTCGAGCGTGGGGCAGCTCATCGACTTCGTGGTGCAGCGTGTGCTCGATCATCTCGCGGTGGAGGCGACCCTCGTGCCACGATGGGCCGGGGACGGCCAGTGAGGCTCGGAGTGATCGCCGATACTCACGGCCAGCTTCGGCCCGAGGTGCTCGATCTCTTCGCCGCGGTGGACCATGTGCTGCACGCAGGAGACCTCGGGAGTCTCGAGGTGCTCGCTGCCCTCGAGGCGGTCGCCCCGACGACCGCGGTGTATGGAAACGTGGACGGATTCGACGTACGGGCACGGGTCGCGGACGTGGCGCGGGTAGAGCTCGACGGCTTCGCCGTCGTTGTCACTCACGGTGACCAGTTCGGTCACCCGACACCCGAGGCGCTCGTGACGGCCTTCCCCGAGGCTGAGATCATCGTCTATGGCCACACGCACCAACCTCTCGTGAAGCTGGTCGACAAGACGGTCACGGTGATGAACCCAGGCGCCGCGGGCCCGGCTCGCTTCGACCTCAAGCCCTCTGTGGGCATCATGGAGCTCGAGCCCGGCATTCCGCCGCGTGCGCGCCTCGTGCCCCTCCGCCAGTGACCATGCCGATGGCCCAGACCCCTCTCACGACCGAGACTCTGATGCGAACGACCTTGCTTTTCGCGCTGGCCCTCTTCGCCGTGCCGCTCAGCGGCCAAGAACAGGAACGCCCGGCCAATTGGAAAGTGCGCTTCGACCGAGCTGGTGCTCCTGACTCGGCGCTCTCCTTCGTCACGATGACGCCGGGGTGGCACGTCACGACCGGCCCGGCGTGCATTCTGTACGATCCCCAGCGCCGGGGCAGCGGGCAGTACACCGTCGAGGCGGAGATCTTCCTCTTTCCCGGCGAGCGGCTCGAAGCGTACGGGGTCTTCATTGGGGGGCAGGGCCTCGAAGGTGCCGATCAGACCTACACGTATTTCCTGCTCCGCAAAGACGGAAAGTTCCTGATCAAGGAGCGTGTCGGGCAGTCAACGAACGACCTCGTGAGCTGGACCGAGCATGAGGCCGTCGTGAGGCAGGAAGGGAAAGATCAGGCCAAGAACATCCTGGCCGTGGAGGTAGGCTCCTCTGCGGTCTCTTTCCTGGTCAACGGGCAGGTCGTCACGACGCTCCCCAAAACGCGTGTGCACACTGACGGCATCGTCGGGCTCCGCGTGAACCATCGGCTGAATCTGCACGTATCGCGGTTGGACATCATCACGCCCTGACCACGGGCTGCCGGTGCCCGAATCCGTGGGTCGAGTGTCAGCTCAAACCACGGAGTGCGCGGACGTAGTCGTGCAACACGAGGAACTTCTCGTAGACGACGACGGCTTTTCGCTTGCGACCGAACTCGGAGAACAGTTCGCGCAACCGTCCGCGACGCATGACGTAGAAGCGGAACGTCTCGGCAAAGTCCTCCTGCGGGTGGGTGCCGGCATAGCTACTCACGTGATCGACGGGATTGATGGCGACCCGTCTGCGCTCGAAGTCCACCCAGGTGTCGTCCACCCCTCGATAGGCTTGGTCGACAGCTCCGAAGGCGCGACGGAAGCGGTTCGTGCCAGTCCAGGCCCAGTGATGGTACAGAAAGCTGTGGCCGAGCTCGTGCACGATGAGCCCGACGAGCATCGACCAGGAGATTTCGTCTCGCTTCCGTCGGCCGACGACGTATCGCTCTTCGATCTCCACGATCTTCGGCCATCGCGGGTCCACGCCAGACACGCCTGGGCGCAGGAGGACGCGGTAGTCCCAGTCACGAATACGTGAGACCAGCAGCAGACGCCGGACGCGACGGAGCGCTCGCGGAATGAGATCCTGTCCTGTCGCATCGCCCCCACACCAGGCGCACGTGTCGAGCCAGTCGTCCACACCCCGATCGCAATGTGGGCAGGAGCCTTCAAACAGGCCGTAGTCTCCCCAGCCCTGATCCCGGCCGCACCACGGACAGAATGGCATGGGGTATTGCACGCGTCCGCCGCAGCCCCAGTCACACCGTGTCGTGAGGCGGAACCCCTTCGGAGCCCGGAGCGGAGCGGCGCTGGAATAGCCCTCTTCGTAGATGTGGGCGCCGCACCACGGACAATACCAGAACCGGTCCGACACGACCCAGCCGCATTGGTAGCACTCCGCGCCCGTGACCTGCCCCACATCACGCCAGACGAGCGTCCGACTGCACGCAGGGCAATAGCGCCAGTACCGCTTCAGCGAGTGGCCGCACGCGCAGCGCAGGTCCGGGCTGGGCAGCGTGCGCCGACGTTGCTTAGTCGGCTTGCTCATAACGCTCGGTCGCTTTGTCCACGATCCGCTGGACGAACTGGTAGTAATCCATGCCCGACTTCTGGGCGGCGTTGGCCATGTCGTGGCCGTAGCTGATGAACGGATTGGCATTCGCCTCGATGAACCAGATCTCCCCATCGGAAGCAACGCGCACGTCGAGCCGGCCGTAGTCCCGAAGCCACAACGCGCGAAACGCCGTCTGGCAGATCTCTTCGATGCGCTGTTGTACGCTGTTGGCGAGGCGGCGAGCAAAGACGTTTCGAATGCCGCGTCGGGCGCGATAGGCTTCATCCCACTTTGCGTACTGGGTCGCAATCCGCTCCTCTGGCGGGCTCTTCTCCTTGTCAAAAACGAGCTCCGTGAGGGGCAGCATCTCGAGTTCGCTACCGTGCCCGATCACACCCGCGTAGAGCTCACGGCCTTCCACAAACTCCTCGGCGATCGCAGGCTGGCTGAAACGGTCGTGAATGAACGCGACGCGTTCAGCGAGTGCGCCGACGTCTTGCACAACGGAAGCGTGCGCAATTCCGGCCGACGCGTCCGTCTCGAGCGGCTTCACGATCAACGGAAAGCGCAGGTTTGGTTGCTCCGTGACCTGCTCGCGGAGGCGATACGTCACGAAGCCTGGAACCATGATGCCATGATAGGCGAGGACTTCCTTGCTCATCGCTTTGTTGCGGGTCACGAGCAGGGCAAGAGGCGGGGATCCCGTGTATCGGTATCCCTCGGCGTCGAGCACCGACGGGAGGACGTAGTCGAGGCTCGCACGACCATGAAACTGCTCGACGGCGTTGAAGACGAGGTCCGGGCCGAATCGACTCAGCTCATCCACGAGAAACTGAACGTCGTCGTGCACACCTATGAGGTACACCTCATGCCCCAGGTGTCGGAGGGCATCGCCGACCTGGTACTCCATCTCCGGTTCCTCGTGCTGCCACACCGCGATTTCCTCTTCCAGTCGGAACCAGTGGTCCTCGTGGCTCCACCCCTCGTACGGTGTGTCGAACACGACCGCGATCTTCACGGCGCGGAGGGCCCCTGACAGGTCACGCACAAGGTCGTGGTGCGCCGGTCGATCGCGTGCGTCGTGACCAGTGTCCGCCCACAACGCGTACACGGTTCGCCGCCGCGGCCGTAGACCAGAAGGCGGTGCTGGAATCGGCCGCGCCGGCCCGTGCCGGTGCGATAGTCGCGGACCGTCGTCCCTTGGGCAGCGACCGCGTCCGTGAGCACAGCGCGCACGGCCCGGTAGAGGCGGCCGAGCTCGGCTGGGGTGAGACGATCCGCCGGGCGGCTCGGGTCGATGCGCGCACGGAACAGCGCCTCGTTCGCGTAGATGTTGCCGATACCGGCAATGCGATGCTGATCCATGATGGCTTTCTTAATCGCTTGACGTGTGCCGGTGAGCCGTGCGGTAAACACCCGTCGCGTGAACGATCGCGCGAGCGGCTCTGGGCCGGCGCGTGCAGTATAGGTTGCCCAGGCGCGCTCGTCCAACAGCAAGAGGGTGCCCAGGCGCCGAACGTCGCGGTAGACGAGCCAGGTGTTGTTGTCGAGCGTGAGGATGAGCACGGCATAGCGCCGGTCGTCGGCCTCGAGTGGCCGCGTGTGGATGATGAGCGAGCCGGTCATCCGAGGCTGGACGACGAATCGGGCTCCCGAGTCTAGACGGAACACCGCATGCTTGGCGCGCCGAGTCAGCGAATCGATGCGCCGTCCTTCGAGCGATTGGCGGAACCGCCCCGGACGAATGCCGCGAAGTACGTCGGTCTTGGCGAGGCGAGCGTTGAGGATCGTGCGGCCGCGAACCCTTGGGCGCAGCTCGCGCACGATCGTTTCGACTTCAGGTAGCTCCGGCACGATCAAGCTCGCGCCAGGCGAGGTCCCGGCGGAACACCTTGCCCTCGAAGTGCACCTGACCCGCTGCCCGTAGGCTGGTGGCGGCGGCCTCCGCCACGTCGGCTCCCACTCCGACCACGTTGAGGACCCGCCCGCCGGAGGTGCGCAGCACACCAGCTTCATCGCGTGTGGTGCCCGCCTGGAAGACGAGTACGTTGTCGCGCAGATCGTCCGGGATCTCGATCGCATCGCCGGTGCGGGGAGACCCGGGATAGCCGTGGGCGGCGAGGACGGTCACGACCGCGGCACCGCTGACCTCGAGCGTTCGGTTTTCGGCCAGTGAGCCGCCCGCCGCCAGATGGTGGAGCTCCTCGAGGACACCGGGTGGTGTGACCGGCAGTACGGCCTGCGCCTCGGGGTCTCCGAAGCGGCAATTGAACTCGATCACAGCCAGCTGTCCGTCTGGACGGATCATGATGCCCGCGTAGAGCACGCCGCGATAGGGGCACCCACGGGAGGAGAGCTCGCCCAGCGTGGGGAGGAGAATGTCGTCTCGGACGGTCGTGAGCACCGCCGACGTCGCGATGCTCACCGGCGCGTAGGCCCCCATTCCGCCCGTGTTTGGCCCCGTGTCGCCCTCTCCGAGGCGTTTGTGGTCCTGCGAGGTGGGGAGGAGGGTCACGCGCTCCCCATCGGTGAGGGCGAGGACTGAGAGCTCCTCACCGTCGAGGAACTCCTCGATCACGACCTCACTTCCGGCCTCGCCGAAACGGCGCTCCGCCAGCATCTCGGTGGCGGCGCGCAGGGCGTCGTCTCGGGTGGGGCACACGACGGCGCCCTTGCCAGCGGCGAGGCCGGAGGCCTTGACGACGAGGGGCTCCGGGTGGCTCAAGATCGAGCGCCGGGCAGCCTCGAGCTCGCGCACGGTGACGCTCTGCGCGGTCGGGACATCGGCTGCGGCCATGATCTCTTTGGCGTACGCTTTGGACGCTTCGATACGCGCAGCCAAGGCGCCCGGCCCGAAGGCTGCAATGCCATCAAGAGCGAGCCGGTCGACCAGACCCGCCGCCAGCGGTGCCTCGGGACCCACGATGACGAGGTCGACGGCGTGCTCGCGAGCGCATGCGGCGAGCTGCGTAATGTCGGTGGCTGGGATGCGGACGGTCGTCGCGAGGCCCGCAACGCCGGGGTTGCCAGGGGCGCAGAGGATGGTGGCGTCGGGAGCGTCGCGCCGGATCGCCCAGCAGAGAGCATGCTCCCGCCCTCCGCCCCCGACGACGAGAACCTTCACGGGGTCCGTTTCCGGAACGCCTCCGAGAACGCATCAGCGGCTCGCTTCGCCGAGTCCACGACCTGCTCGACCGCCTGCTTTGCCTCAGACGCGTAGTGTCGTGCCGCTTCGTCTATATCGGGACCGAGGGGCCGCTCCTCGTCCACCTCACCGCGCTTCGGGTAGTCACCGCTCATGATGGCCTCGTAAGCGCCCGAGTC
>JBDHCY010000014.1:0-30827 GCA_039591795.1 Gemmatimonadota bacterium
GTTTGGTAGTAGAGTGCCCCAGCATGGGCACCCCAGAACCAACGATCGACCCACCCGCGCGCTCCCTGGGCCCACAAGGCGGCAGGAGCGACCGTGAACACGAGAACGAGGACGCATCGGCCAAACAGACGCATGGGACTCAACCTCCGACCTCAGCCCCGAGGAGGGCTGCCTTGAGCAGCTCGGGGGCGCTGCGGCGCCCCGACGTGCGCTGCCGTTTCGGCCGCGCCATGTATCTCAGGAACCCGAACCCGCGCGGCGCCGGCGTCGAACGAAGCAAGACCTGTGCTGCCGTTGCCCCCAGAATCCGGCCCGCCTCGCCTCCAAGGTCGCGTCTGTCGACCGACCCCAAAAGGGCTCCACGAGCACTCCGAAGATAGAACGTGACGGGCAAAAACGCGAGACTTTGTTGCACGAGCGCGTCACCGGCTATGGCGTTGTGGACTAGGAGGTTAAGCTGACGCGCCGCGAAACAACTTGAAGTGGAGGGTTTCACCGAGGCCTGAACTCCCAAACAAACGCCGAAAATAATCCTCTCGACCGAGCCGTTCCAAATCCTGTTGCCGTCCTCGCTTGGCCACTGCGATTCGCGACGGCCGCGGCGTTTCGCTCAGTCGGTCGCGACACCGGTGGTAATCCTCAGGGTTGGTCGGAGCGGCCCGCCGATCGCACGTGGCCAGGGTCAGCCCCACTGTTCTCAGATGAGACCGAGCCGTTCGCCGACTTTGGCAAAGGCAGCAAGTGCCGCGTCGAGGTCGTCTCGCGTATGGGCTGCGGAGATCTGACACCGGACCCTGGCCTCGCCCTGAGGGACGACCGGGTAGCCGAATCCGGTCACAAAGACCCCCTCGTCGAGGAGTCGATCGGACATTTCGATGGCTTTGGCGGTTTCGCCGAGGATGACCGGGATGATCGGCGTTTCACCCGGGAGCGGCCTGAAGCCGCGGTCGAGAAGCTGCTCGCGGAAGTAGGTCGCATTCTCCCGGAGCTGCGTCACGCGTTCCGGGTGCCCTTCGACGTACTGCACGGCCGCCAGCGTGCTAGCCGCCACAGTCGGCGGGAGCGCGTTCGAAAAGAGTTGTGGGCGAGACCGCTGGGTGAGGTAGTCAGCGAGAGCGGCCGGGCTGGCCGTGAAGCCCCCCGCGGCGCCCCCAAGCGCCTTGCCGAGCGTCGAGGTGACGATATCGATCTCGCCCAACAGCCCGTAATGCTCCGCGGTGCCCCGTCCCGTCGTGCCGAGGACCCCCGTGGCGTGGGAATCGTCGACAGCCAAGATGGCGTCGTGCTTACGGCAGATTTCCACGAGATCGGGCAGCTTCGCGATGTCTCCCTCCATTGAGAAGATGCCGTCGGTGATCACGAGCCGGAGCCGACGATCGCCGGCCGCGCTCAACTTCGCGTCGAGATCGGCGAGATCGCTGTGCTCGTAGACGGCAGCCGCGCACTTGGTGATCGAGCGCGCGAGACGGATGGCATCGATGATCGACGCATGATTGAGACGATCGCTCAATACGATGTCTTGTTCGGTGAGCAGAGTGGCGATGAGACCCTCATTGGCATTCCAGCAGGAGACATACGTGAGTGCCGATTCCGTTCCTACGAACCGGGCCAGCGCCGCCTCCAGTTCTCGGTGGATCGTAAACGTGCCGCAAATGAATCGAACCGATGCGGTGCCTGCGCCGAACCGATCGAGCGCCTCCTTGCCCGCGTTCACCAGCTCGGGCACGTTGCACAGCCCCAGGTAGTTGTTCGACGAGAGCACGATGATCTCGCCGCGGCCCTCCATACGCACGCGCGGGGCTTGGGGGGAATCAAGAAAGTTGAGGCGTTTGTAGACGCCCTGTTGGCGCATGGTCTCCAGGGTCTGCTCGAGTCCGGCGACCCACGGTTTGCGGCTCATGTCTGCGTCCCGATGTCGAGGATCACTTTGCCAGCGCTGCCTTCTCGAATGACCGCGATCGCGTCGTCGATCTGGTCCAGCGGGAACTGGTGGGTCATGACTGGACGCGGATCGAACCGCCCTGAGCGGAGAAACTGGCGCATTTGGTACCAGGTGTGATACATGCGGCGCCCAATCACGCCATAGACGGTGAGTCCCTTGAAGATGATCTCGCTGGCGAAATCGATTGCGACGGGGCTCTGGGGTATGCCGAGCAGCTGGACGCGTCCCCCGTGGCGAGCGCAGGCGAACGCCTGGTGGAATACTTCGGGCACGCCGCTCATCTCGCACACGACATCGGCGCCGTCGCCGCCGGTCAGCTCTTGGACGCGCTCAACGACGTCGCCTCTCCGAGCGTCGAGGACCGTGTTCGCCCCCATGGCATGCGCCAGTTCGAGACGAGTCGGAACGATATCCACGGCGATCACGTGGGCGGCACCGGCCGCGCGCGCCACGCCGGCGGCGAAACATCCGATCGGGCCGCAGCCCAGGATCAGCACTACGCTCCCGGGGACCTCCGCCGTGAGCACGGTGTGAAAGGCATTCCCCATCGGATCGTGAATAGCGCCGATATCGTCAGGGATCTCGGCATCGAGCGGCCAGATGTTGGACGATGGCATCGCGATGAACTCGGCGAACGCACCGTCTCGGTCGACACCGATGATTTCCGTGTCGGGGGCGACGTGCCCCTCTCCTGTGCGGCTCTGGCGGGAAACGCCGCGCACGATATGACCTTCCGCGGTCACCCGTTGCCCGACCGTCCACGGCTCGCGCACCTCATCGCCCACACCGACGATCTCACCGGAGAACTCGTGTCCCACGATGATCGGCGGGCGGACGCGCCCCTGCGCCCAGGAATCCCATTCGTAGATGTGCAAGTCGGTGCCACACACGCCCGCATGCCGCACCCGGATCAAGACGTCAGAAGGTCCGCACGTGGGTGGTGCCACATCGGCCACCGTGAAGCCAGGCCCCGGCTGGGCCTTGAGGATCGCGCGCATGGTGCCTCGGGAAAGGGCGCCCCCGGCGGGAGGCGTCAAACGATCGACCGCACGAATCCGCCGTCTACCTGCAATACGGCGCCGGTAATATAGCTCGCGGGCTCTGATGCGAGGAATGCGACGACCGCCCCTACTTCGTCGGGTCGACCCATCCGGCCGATGGGAACTAGTCGCATGGCTTCGGCGAGCACGTCATCGCCGTGGCGCCCCTCTCGCGTCGCACGATTGTGAAAAAGCTCCTGGCTTCGCTCAGTCTCGATGTAGCCCGGGCAGAGAACGTTGACCGTGATGCCGTCTACGGCGACCTCGTCGGCGAGGGCCTTGGCAAACCCGAGGACGCCAGCTCGGGCGGTACTCGAGAGAATCAGCCCAGGAAGCGGCTGCTTCGCGGCGATGGACGTGAGGCACACGATCCGTCCCCATTCGAGTTCCTTCATGTAGGGAACCGCCGCTTGGCAGAGATGGACGGTGGACAGGAGATTGAGCTCCAGCGCCCGCTGAAAGGCGTCTCGCGGCGTCTCCGCGAACGGTGCCGCCGGTGATCCACCAGCGTTACAGAAAAGAATGTCGAGCCGCCCGAGCGTGCGGTGCACGTCGCGGACGAGCTGCTCTACCTCGGCGGGAACGCTGACGTCCGCTGGGAATGCGGTCAGCTCGGTGCCCGCATGCGCAGCGATCTCAGCCGCGGCTCGAGTCAAGGGATCCCGTCTGCGGGCATTCAGGGCGACACGTGCCCCTTCGCCCGCGAGCGCGACCGCCACGGCCCGCCCGATGCCGCTCGAGCCGCCGCACACCAATGCCACCCGGCCATCAAGCCCCAAGTTCATTTGGTGGTTGCCTCCTGGGTCACGTCGGCTCGATCAACCCGAACAGCGCACACCTTGAACTCGGCGATCTTGGCGTACGGGTCGAGTGCCGGGTTGGTGAGAAGATTGGCGGCCGCTTCGCGGAAGTGAAACGGCACGAACACCTGACCGCGCGCGACGCGTCGAGAAAGCCGGGCCGCGATGACGATGCTGTTCCGGCGCGACGAGAGGCGAATCGGCTCGCCCTCGGTGACGTCGAGTGCCGCGGCGTCGTCCGGGTGGATTTCCACCGTCGCGACGGGCTCGCGAGCGTCAAGTCCACGCGCGCGGCGGGTCATCGTTCCAGTGTGCCAATGATATAGCTGCCGCCCGGTGTTCATCACGAACGGATAGTCGTCGTCCGGGAGCTCCGCGGGGGGCGCGTACTCCACCGGCACGAGTTGAGCTCTCCCGTCGGCCGTCGGGAAGCGGTCGGCGAATAGGAAGGCAGTTCCATCGTGGTCCGCGGTCGGAACGGGGTATTGCAGTCCCGCACCCGCCAGCCGGTCGTACGAGACCCCCGCCCAGGAGGGGGTGACGCGGACGATCTCCTCCATGACCTCGCGCGCGCTGTGGAAAGGCGCGGGAAGCCCCATCCGGCTCGATAGCTCGATCAGGATCTGGAGATCCGGGAGCGCGTCTCCCGGCGGCTCGACCGCGCGGTGCGAGAGCTGGATGCGCCGCTCGGTGTTCACGAACGTCCCGGTCTTCTCCGCAAACGATGCGCCTGGCAAGACGACATCGGCGTAACGCGCGGTCTCTGTGAGGAAGAGGTCTTGGACTACCAGGAATTCGAGTTCGCGGAACCATGCCTCGGCGTGGGCGACGTCGGGATCGGAGAGAATCGGATTCTCCCCCATGATGTACATCCCGCGGACCGGGCTTCCCTTGGCGGTTACCTCGGTCACCATGAGCCCCTTCTCGAGCGACATGGCCTCCGCGTCGACCCCCCAGACCTCGGCGTACTCGGCCCGTACTGCGGGATCCTCTACGGAGCGGTAGTCGGTGTAGACGAAGGGGATCGCGCCCATATCCGAAGCGCCCTGGACGTTGTTTTGTCCGCGGATCGGGATCATGGCCGCACCCCAGCGGCCAATCATGCCGGTCGCGAGGATGAGGTTGAGGAGCGACGTCACGATGTCGGTGCCGGTGGCGTGCTGAGTGAGCCCCATCGCCCAGAGCGTCGAGCTGTTGGGACCACGCGCGTACGTCTCGGCCGCACGTCGAACGAGTTCGGCGGGAATGCCCGTTATTGCTGACGCACGCTCGGGCGTATAGGGGGCGACCGCTTCCCGGACGGCCTCGAATCCGTGGGTACGCTCAGTGAGGAAGCTGCGATTCTCGAGGCCGGTCGCAAGGATGTGCTGCAGCATCGCGTTGAGGAGCGCGACATCGGTGCCGGGCTGCATCTGGAGGTGGATGTCGGCGCGGGCAGCCAGCTCCGTTCGACGGGGGTCGGCGACGATCAATGTTGCGCCGCGTGCGTGCGCTCGCTTGATTGCGGCCCCGAACACGGGATGCGACTCGGTGGTGTTGGCCCCTGCGATGAAGATCACATCACAGGCTTCTTCGATTTCGCGCATCGAGCCGGAGGCAGCTGCCGTGTTCAGGGCCCGCTGCATCGCACTCACCGAGCTCGAGTGGCACAGGCGCGTGCAGTGATCGATGTTGTTGGTGTTCAGCCGACCTCGGAAGAGTCGCTGGAGCAGGTAGTTCTCCTCGTTGCTGCATTTCGCCGAGGCGAAACAGGCGAGGGCGCGACTGCCGTGCTCGTCCGCAATGCGAAGAAGCTCCTGTGTCGCGAGCTCGAGCGCCTCATCCCAGGTCGCAGCTCGAAACGGCTCATACCACTCCGCGGGCGTGGCAACCCGATCGCGCACGTCATCAGCACGGTCGGCGAGCACGGGGAGGTCCCGCAGTGCTTTCCCCACGGAGCGCGTGGGTGCGCGACCCTTCGGGCTCACGCCCTCCTCCGCGACAAGCGCCCATGGTCCCCCGCGTCGCTCGGCATCCGTTGGGCCATCCCAGATCCATCGGCCAGCACGTTTCACCCACCCGCGGCGAATCAGCGGTGCAGTCAGTCGGTCGCGGTGTTGCGGGAAGTCGTATCCGAACCGCCCCTTGACGCAGGTCGAGCCCTGGTTGGGAGTCGGTTCTTCGATCCACGGGGAGGTCACGCGCACGATCTGTTCGTCCGTCACCTCCAAATCCAACTGGCATCCGACGCCGCAGTATGGGCACACTGAGCGCACGGACGTTTCGGGGCGCCCTATGACTTCCGTGCTGAAACGCTCGCGCGGCATGACTTCGAAGATGGCGTCCGTGGGGCAGACCCGAACGCATTCGCCGCACCAGGTGCAACTCGCGTGGTCGGGATCACCGTCGCCCCCGACGATGATCTGCGTATGCTCGCCGCGCTGAGCCACATCGAGCACCCCAACCACCTGAATGTCCTCACACGCACGCACGCACCGAGTACACAAGATGCAGAGCGACATGTCGTGGCTGATCATCGGATCGCCTGGCCGCTCGTCGCCGGCCCGCAGTGGGAGCTAGCGCTCGCCGCTGCGGATCGGGACGTCGTATTGCACGACGTAGCGCTCGAATTCGTTGCTCGGGGTCGCTCGTCCACCGTTGGAGAGGTGGCCACCTGGATACCGCTCGAGGAGCAGCGAGAGCACACCGCGGCGACTCGCGACGACGGCCGCCGACTCGGTCTCCACCACCTGTCCCTCGGCGGCCAGGGTCGCGCACGCCGGCGCGAGCTTCTCGGCGCCGGCCACAGAGACCAGGCAGATGCGGCAATTGCCGACCGTCGGCAACTTCGGATACCAGCAGAGCGTCGGGATCTCGATGCCGGCCGAGCGTGCGGCGTCGAGAATCGTGGAACCATCGGGTACGCTGACGGGTCGGTCGTCGATGGTCAGCGAGGGCATTGCAGTCCTTGCGTTTCGAGACATCTCAATATGACCTTCGCTCCGCGGGCCAGCAATCACACGATTGGTGGGCCACAAGGTTCCTCCGGGTCGGCCGGCGCCCGATCGCGTCCAGGCCTCGGCTGTTGCGCAGCTCTCCGGTCCAAGTCACGTTTCGTACCGATCGGTGCGACGCCGAGGACGGCAGCGCGCGCCACGGCCGAGGTACGATAGGGATGCTTTTTTGCCGACTCCTCTCACACTCCGGTGCTACATGACACTTGATCGACGCGAGTTCCTCACGAGCTCCAGTGCCGCCATCGCGGCGGCTTCGGTCATCGGGGCGCCGATGCGCCCCGCCTCCTCGCAGAGCTTTGCGGCCGATCCGATGGCGAAGGAGCTCGCTCTCCTCGCTCTGGACGAGGCACGCCGGCTCGGGGCGGAGTACGCCGACGTGCGAGTCGGGCGCTACCGCAATCAGTTCATCAGCACGCGCGAACGGCAGGTCACGAACGTGACCGATACCGACTCGCTCGGTCTCGGCATCCGTACTCTCGTTGCCGGTACGTGGGGGTTCGCGGCGACCAAGACGCTCTCCCGCGACGCTGCCGTGCAGGCAGCCCGTGAGGCGGCTGCAATCTCGCGGGCCAACCACGCGGTAGGGGGTACTGCGGTTCGACTCGCGCCGGCGGCACAGCAGGTCGCCACCTGGCAGTCCCCCGCTGTGATCGACCCGTGGGACGTGGCGATCGAGGACAAGGTCGGACTCCTGCTCCGCGTGAACGAGGAGTGCCTTCAGGTCCCCGCCGTCCAGTTTGTCTCCAGCGGGATGTTCTTCGTCAAAGAAGAGAAGGTCTTCGCGAACACCGACGGATCGGTGATCGAGCAGACCGTGATCCGCAGCTGGACGCCGATGCAGATCACGGCCATGGCACCGGATCGCTCCGACTTCCAGAGCCGCGGCTCGACAGTGATGCCCATGGGGCTCGGCTACGAATACGTGCGAGAGAGCTTGACTCCAGACCGGGCCCGGCACTGGGCCGAGGAGGCCGCTGCCAAACTCGCGGCCAAGGCGGTCGAGGCCGGCGAGTACGACCTCGTGCTCGCTCCGTCACACCTCTGGCTCACGATCCACGAGTCGATCGGCCACCCGACCGAGCTCGATCGCGCGCTCGGCTTCGAGGCGAACTATGCGGGCACGAGCTTCGTGGCCCCACCCGATCGGGTGCTGCACAATCTGAAGTACGGCCCGGAGTTCATGAATGTGCGCGCAGACCGCCGCCAGGCTGGATCGCTCGCCGCAATCGGCTACGACGACGAAGGTGTGCCGGCCGATGAGTGGTCCATCGTCCGAGACGGCATCTTCGTGGACTACCAGACGACCCGCGAACAGGTCGGGTGGATCTCGGAGATCACCGGAGTCGAGCGGTCACATGGATGCTCTCACGCCGACTCGTGGTCCAGCGAGCAGTTCCAGCGCATGCCCAACGTTTCACTCCTCCCGGGACGCGAGGACCTCTCGGTCGCGGACCTGATCGCCGCGACCGAACGAGGGATTTACATCGTCGGCGACGGTTCGTTCTCGATCGATCAGCAGCGCTACAACTTCCAGTTCGGTGGGCAGGTGTTCCACGAGATCCGCGATGGCAAAGTCGTTGGCCAACTCAGGGACGTGGCGTACCAAGCGCGCACACCGGACTTCTGGAACGCAATGGACATGATCGGTGGCCCGCAAAGCTATGAGCTGGGCGGGTCGTTCTTCGATGGCAAAGGGCAACCCGGGCAGGTCAATGCGGTCAGCCACGGCTGTCCGCCGGCGCGCTTCCGGCGCATCAACGTGATCAACACGGGAAGAAGATCGTGACCCGTTTTCTCTCGCGTGACGAAGTGCGGGAGCTCACGGCCAAGCTGCTCGACTGGTCCCGGGCTGACGAATGCCGGGTGAGCTACCGCGGGGGCTGGTCCGGCAACGTTCGCTTTGCGCGCAATGAGCCGACCACCTCAGGGAGCGTGGAGGATGGCACCGTGGTGGTCCAGAGTGTGTTCGGGCGCCGCGTGGCGAACGCGACGACGAACACCTTTGCCGATGAGTCACTCCACGAAACCCTCGATCAGAGTGAGCGTCTCGCGCAGCTTGCGCCGGACGACCCGGAGTACCTCCCCGAGCTCGGGGCGCAAGAGTACGCATCGGTTCCGGCGTATTTCGAGGAGACGGCGGGCGCATCGCCCGAGGCTCGGGCGCTGGTCGTAGGCGAAGCGATTGCGCGTTGCCGGGCTGCTGGCGATCTGATTGGAGCAGGGTTCCTGCGAGTGACGGTCGGCGCCGAAGCGATCGCGAACTCCAAAGGGCTGTTTGCCTACCACCCATCCACTAATGCCAGCTACACGCTCACGGTCCGGACCGCCGATGGGACCGGCTCGGGCTGGGCGGGTGCAGGGCACCCCGACTGGAGCCGGATCGATGCGTCCGCCGTCACCCAGCGCGCCGCCGACAAGGCTGCAGCGTCCCGCGACCCGGTGGCACTCGATCCTGGGAGGTACACCGTCATTCTGGAACCACAGGCGGTGGGCGATCTCGTGCAGTTGCTGAGCCGCGCAGCCGACGCGCGGATCTCGGACGAGGGTCGCGGCGCATTCACGAGGGAGGGCGGCGGCAACCGGATAGGCGAGATGGTCGCCGACCAACGCGTAACGCTGTTGTCGGATCCCGGCGATCCGGATCTCCTGAGCACGCCGTTCGATCCAACGGGGTTGCCACTGGGTCAAGAGGTCTGGATTCGGGACGGGGTGCTGCAAAACCTCATCTACTCACGTTTCTGGGCCGAACGGCAACAGAAACGCGTCACCGGCTTCCCCAACTCGATCAAGCTCGTTGGGACGGCCACTTCGCTCGACACACTGATCCGCGACACACGGCGGGGAGTGCTCGTGACCCGGCTCTGGTATCTGCGACAAGTGGACCCGCGCACTGTCTTGTACACCGGCCTCACGCGCGACGGCACCTTTCTCATCGAAGAGGGGCGCATCAGCAAAGCGATCAAGAACTTCCGCTTCAACGACTCGCCGCTCTTTCTCTTGAACAACGTCGAGGCGCTTGGCGAAGAGGCGCGCCTTGCCGGGACCGAGGCTGGAGGCGCCATCGTGATGCCGGCCCTCCGAGCTCGCGATTTCGCTTTTACCAGCTTGAGCGACGCCGTGTGACGGCGGCGGGTCGCTCTATCGACGACTCGCCGCGAACTGGAGTCTCAGCGGACGGGGAATACAGGAACGCGGCGGTGCGGTGGCTCGTGGCGGTCGTCCTCGTCGGCCGACCAGAGGTACGCCCAGATCCGAGCAGGTGTTTCCGCAGCACGGCCCGTGGCAACGACGAGCCCCACCGGCGCGCCCTCTTCAGGTACCAACGGTATCGATGTCATGAACCCCTCTCGTGCGTGAGAACGTCCTTTCTCTCCTATGCACGGAGTGTGCCGTACTTCGATCACCGTAAATGATTGATATGAAACAACTTGCGAATCACGACAAACGGGATTGCGTGTCAGTCAGACACATGCTCCGAGTCGATCTGACACGAAGGACACGTGGCGGTGAACCCAACTGACCGCCTTGGGGTGCGCCCGAGGCGCTCGATGACCCAGTCGCGATAGTGGAGTTGGAGGGTCTCCGGGGTCACAGGCGACCCGCGAGTTGGGAGCACCACGTGCGTCCCCCCAATTGGCGTCGCTGTCTTGAGGTCCGCGAACACAGCGTCGCGAGCGCCAGCCGGGACTCCAGAGAAGGCTGCTGGGTCGAGCACGACGAGCTCGGGGGAGCACGGTGGGAGCCAGCCGCCGAGGCTCACCACGAAGGCCTCCAGCTGGGCAGCGAGCTGTTCGGTTGCCGCGCGGTTCTCGGCGAGCTCCACCGTGGCGAGGTCGCGGTCGATCAGAATGACCCGGAGATCGTGCGCGGCGAGGTACAGGGCGACGTCAGTGCGGGTGCCGCCGACGACGAGCGCGGTCGCCCCGGCCGCGAGACGCCTGGCGTGGGCAACGAGCGGCGCCTCGGGGTCGAGGCCCCAGTGCGTGGGCTCGCGTTGCGCCTCGCGAAGAGCGACATACTTGGCACGCCACCGCCGATACGACGGAAGCTTGAGGCGCCGCATGATGATTCGGTCCACGTGCTCGAGCAAGAGGACCTCGGTGAGGAGATACTGATCAGCCGCCGTGTACTCCAACTCGGTGATGGCTTCGTCGCCGATGTGCAGTAGCTCCTCGCGGGTGAGCCCGTCCTTGTACTCCTCGATGCGCTGGAGGAGGAATTCCTGGTACTGCTGACGCAGCGACCGCGACGGTCGGGCTCGCTGCGCGCTGGATAGAGCCCGGCCGGGGGTCATAACGGTTCCACGTGCACCACAACCTCGCTGAGGCCGAGCGCCTCCGTGAGTCGCATCTCGACCTCGTCGGCGATGGCGTGGGCCGTTCGGACGTCGGCTTGCCCGTCGACGGCGATCGTCAGCTCGGCGAATCGAACGAGGCCGCTGCCGCGACTCTTGATGCTGTAGGCGCGCTGCACCCCAGCGACCTCTTCGGCCGCGTAGCGGATCTGAGCTGCGGGGAGGGCTCGCTCGTCAACGAGTACCGGCACGGAACGCCGGACGATCCGCCAAGCGATATACAGGACGAAACCGGCGACTCCCATGGCGAGTAGCGGATCGACGATGCTATAGCCGGCTCCCGCCGCGACGAGGCCGGCGAGCACGGCCGCAGTGATGACGACGTCGGCCCGGGTGTGTGCCGCGTCTGCGAGCAGAATCTCGCTCCTCAGGGCATGGCCGCGCGCGCTTTCGTACGTTGCCACCACGACGTTGATGATCAACGTGCCACCGAGTGCTGCCAATGCGAGCGGCGGCGCCGAGATGGCCCGCCCACCGGCAAGGAGCGCTCGGATCGCACCGGTCACGAGCTCGAAACAGCTCACGGATAGGAACCCCACAATCACCAACGCGCCGAGCGTCTCGAACTTGCCATGACCGTAGGGATGGTCGGCATCGGGACCCACGGCTGCGACGCGCATGACGGCGAGGCCAATGATGTTGTTCAGCGCGTCGACCGAGGCGTGCACGCCGTCACCGAGAACCGCGAGCGAGCCGGTTCCGACGCCGATCGTGAATTTGAGCGAGACCACCGCCACGTTGGCGATGAGGACGCCGATGAGCACCCGGCGTACGCTCGCGTGGCGGTCGTGCATGACCCCAAGCTCATGACACCGCCAATTCGTGTCAACGATTGAGGGAGCGACAGCCGGCGTCGGTGACCGGGCTCGGGGGCTCAGCCGCCGGGTGATGCCATGGGCCAGACCTGGACCGGCGCGTCACCAACGTGGCCGACACGTCCGGTGCGTCGCTCGCGTGAAGTGCCCAGACAATGAGACACATAGCACACCCCGGCGAGCACCCGACGTCGGTTCCGATGCTGGTGGCCGTAGACATGTGTGATCGCTCCGAGGCGCCGCAGCTGCCGCTCGAGGGCTCGGGAACCGGCGACACGGCTGAAGTTGAACCATCGAGGAGTCCGAGCGGGGCGCGCCGGGGCTGACGGCCGCCAGTCCCCGGCCGGCGCACCGTGCACGGGAGCCGGCCCGGGCCAAGCCCCGTCCCGGAACATCAGCTCCTGTCGCGGGAGGAAGTGGCTACACGTGATGACGGGTGCGTCGTATGTGCGTGTGATCCACGGCTCGTTCAGCGCGACGAAATGCTCGGCCGGCGAGTGGCCGTCGAGTGGCGTCCATCGCGTGAAACGCACGTCCCTCCAGCCACGGAGGCCGCGATCGGGCCCGGGAGCGGGGAGATAGAGCGAGTCAGCCCCCTCTTCGGGGGTCGCGTACCAGCCAAACAGCGGGACGATCCAGGCGCAGTCGTCGCCACGCCCGTGGCGAACCGGCTCGATATCGACTCCCGCCTCCCTGCAGACGGCGAGCACACGTCGGAACTTCGCGATCGAATCGGCCGCCTCCTCACGCCGCACCCAGAGTTCGTGGTTCCCAGGGACGAAGAGTACCCGGGCAAACTTGGCCTGGAGCGCGTCGAGCACCCGGATGAGGGTCTCGAGGTCGTCGCTCACGTCTCCCGCGAGAATCAGCGTGTCGCTCTGGTAGTCTGTCGCGGAGAGCGCGCCGAGCCAGGCAGCATTGGCCGGATGGTCGGCGTGGACGTCTGACAAGGCGAATATGCGCATCGATGGGACGACCGGAAGCACGACAGTGCGCCGTCTCGAGGGAGGCTAGCTACTTGAAGTCGGCGGCGCCACCTCGCGACCCGGTGGGAAGACGGAATCTGGCGTGAGCACGCTCTCCGCGCCGCTCCACCGCCACACGCCCGTGCGGGCGCTCAGGTGCACGCCACCCACCCATCGATCGATCCCGCGCGCCGCGACCAGGTCCGTCCGTCCCTCGAGAACGTCGCGACCCGCGTCCGTGATTCGAACCAGGCGCGCCCAAGCGGCGGATTCGTGGGAAACAGGACGCGGGGTCTTGGTCGCACCCCCGTCTTCGAGCTGCACGAGGGGAACAGGATCCCCGCTTAGCCGCTCGAGATACCACGCAAAGACGGTGTCACCGAGGTACCAAGCCTCTTCGCGCGCGTGATGCGATGCTCGAAACGCATCGCTGAGGGAGAGAGGCCCGTCCACGAGCGCCTCGAGCACTTGTCGCTCGGATCGCGAGAGCCCAGTGCCGACTGCCGGATACTCCTCGAGTAAGCGGCGCAGCGCGTCCGACAGGAACGGCAGGGCGGTGGTGTCTCCGGACAAAGCCTCCAGCACGGCTCGCGGATCGGGGCTTCGCACGGCAGCCCACGCGCGGCTCGCGATCTGGAGCATCGTTGGAGTGACAGGCGCTCGCTGGTCGAACAGCGTTCGGAGCGACCCTGATGTGAGCATCCCGAGATACTCGTCAGCCTGCACCAATGTCAGGGAGCTCACGCTGCGGCCGTCGGGCGGGAAGCGATCGAGGACGTCCAGCAACTGGAACTGATCGTAGAGGTCGTGCTCGAACCACAGCACGATCTCACCGGGCGTAGCAGCCTCGAGGGCCGCGTCGCGCGCCGTCAGCGTCGCGAGCGCGCGGTCGAGCGTGGCCCAACCCCGTTCGGCGATGGACCGGGCACGTACTACGCGAAGTGCCTCGGGCCTCAAACCCGCGGGCACGGGCCCTTCGTGCAACACGTCGTCCCACGAGATGATCACCCCGTCGATGGCGGCGGAACGGAGGCAGTCGGCAGCCTGGCGGCCGTTGGTGACGTGAAGCATCAGGGCCGCTTCGTCGGGCGTGCCCATCCGAACCGATCGAGGGCGATCCGCCCGCGGGCGTCGAAGCGGACGCCCTCCGTCTCGAGGAGGAGGCGCTGGTCCAGCTCAGCTCCGGGGGTCGCGCGACGGCTCACGCGGCCTTCGCGGTTGACGACCCGGTGCCACGGGACGGCGGTGCGCGTCGGCAGCGCACTCAGCGCGTAGCCCACGAGCCGGGCCTGCCCCTCGAAACCCGCGAGGTGGGCGACGTCTCCGTACGTCACGACGCGTCCCCGAGGCACCCTGCGCACGACGGCGTAGATCCGTGCGAACGTGGTGCTACGGCGGACGCAGGTCACCCGGCTACGGCTCGACTGGTGCGGTGAGCTCCATCGTGCGTCCTCCACGCAACACGGTCACGCGGATCATCTCGCCACGCTTGAGCTGTGCACCGAGCTCGCGAAACTGGGCGAAGCTCTCGGCTCCTTCGAGCCGCACGCCCTGAAACGAGAGCACGATGTCACCACCGAGCAGCAGTTCTTCGTCCGCGATCGTGGCGTGCACGCTGCCGGCCCGGATGCCCAATCGATCGGCAGGAGAGCCTCTGGCCACTCGCTGGACGAGCAGGCCGATCTCCGGTGGTGGGATATTGAAGATCTGGGCAAGCGCGCCGGTGAGGACGACGCCTTCGAGCCCACTCCACATCGAGCGCTGTTCGATGAGTAGCTCGCGAGCCACGTTCGACGTCACGGCGAACCCGAGCCCCTCTGAGCCGCCGCTTCGTGACACGATGAACGAGACGATTGCCACGACCTCGCCGGCCATGTTGAACATGGGGCCGCCGGAGTTTCCCTTGTTGATGGCGGCGTCGGTCTGTAAGAACTCAGCTTGTACCATGCCGCCCAGGGTGCGGTCCGGTCGGCGGCGGGCGCTGACGTATCCCACTGTGAGCGTGTGGGTCACACCCAACGGAGCACCTACGACGAACACGCGATCCCCAACCGCAACGGAATCGGAGTTGCCGAGCCGAGCCGCTACGACGCGAGTCGGGCGGCGTTCGAGCTCGAGCAGCGCGACGTCCGAAGTGGGCTCGGAGGCCAACACGCGCGCACCGATACGCTCGCCCGTCACGAGCTCGACCACGACCTCGTCCGCGGTTTGGACGACATGCGCGGCCGTGAGGACCTGATCGTCACCGATGAGGACTCCGGAGCCGATGCCCTCGACGCTCACGAATCGGCCGGGGGAGTTCCGTTCGACTGCGCGCTCCGAGGTGTAGACAACCACGACCGCGTCCCGCACGCGACGGAACACGTCGCGCAGTTCCTGCGCACTCGCCGGCGCGGCGGACGGCGTGATGAGAGCGCAGGTCAGAAAGGTGCGGACGAAGCGCTTCATGATGCTTCTCCCTGCGAGCGTTCGGCGACGAGCACGCGAAAGGCGATCGCCGCGGTGGTGCCACCCAACAGATTGGCAATGAGAAAGATTCAGATGTCGCCGGCCGCGGATCCACACTGCGAGGGTGACGGCCGGGGTGAGGACGAGGAAGAACGTCCCGATGAACTCAACCACATATCGATGCACGCTGTGCCTCCCGCGGTGGGAGCTCCCGCCGTCTCACCGGCCGCCGCGCGGATTCAGTGGCCCGGGGGAGCGAATACTAGTGACGCAGAGCAGCGTGGCAACCGCACGATTCCGGCCTGGCCTGGCGTGCGCGGGAGCGATATCTCTCCACCGGTTTCACCGGAGGTCGAGGATGGTGTCTCTCTCAACGCTCGATCGCACCTATCCACTGCTCGTCGGTGGAGAGCCGTCGGCTGGGAATGGCGCTCCGCGAACGGTGCGCGCCCCCTTTGACAGCCGGCCGGTAGGGTGCGCGGCGACCGGCGACCGCGACGACGTCCTTCGCGCACTCGACGCCGCGCAGGCTGCGGCACCGGCAGCACGTGCTCTCGCGTCATACCAGCGGGCGGAGGTGTTGCAGGGGATTCGCGAGGCTGCCGCGGCCAATCGTGACGAGCTGGCCACCCTCTTGGCGCTCGAAGCGGGGAAGCCCATCAGTCAGGCCCGTCTGGAGGTGGACCGCATGGTCTTCGTCTTCCGCGATGCCGCCGAGGAGGCGATGCGGATCGGCGGTGAGGTCATGCCGCTCGACCGGATGCCCCACGGCGCAGGACGCTGGGGCCTCACGAGGCGCTTTCCCCTGGCGCCGATCGCGGGCATCGTGCCGTTCAACTTTCCACTGCTTCTGAGCGCGCACAAGATCGCTCCGGCGATCGCATGCGGAGCCACGATCGTGCTGAAGACGCCGCCCCAAGATCCGCTTGCCGTGCTGCGACTGGGAGAGTTGATCGCGGAGCAGGGTTACCCGGTTGGGGGTGTGAACATCTTGCAGTGCACCGTCGAAGATGCGGCGCCGCTGCTCGACGACCCACGAGTACAGATGGTCACGTTCACCGGGTCCGCCAGGGCGGGTTGGCAGATCCGCGCCCAGGCGGCGCGCAAGAAGGTAGCCCTCGAGCTCGGTGGCAATGCGGGAGTCATCGTGGAATCGGACGCCGACATCGATCATGCGGCGAGCCGGTGCGCCATGGGCGGCTTCGCCTACGCAGGTCAATCGTGCATATCGGTGCAGCGAATCCTCGTCCACCGGGATGTGTACGATGCGTTCCTCGCGTCGTTCATTCCCCGGGTGAACGCGTTGCACACGGGGGACCCTCTCGACGAGACAACCGACCTCGGGCCGCTGATCGACGAGGCCTCAGCCATTCGGGCCGAGACCTGGGTTCGCGAAGCACTGGCGCAAGGAGCGACGCTCGCGACTGGCGGCCAGCGGCGGGGTGCCGTCTTCCCTCCGACGGTGCTGCTCGAAACCACCGACGGTATGAAGGTGAACTGCGAGGAGGTGTTCGCGCCTGTCGTCACCGTACGACCCTACCATGATTACGACGGCGCCCTCGCTCTGGTCAACGATTCTCCCTATGGGCTGCAGGCCGGACTCTTCACGACCAGCATCGGGCGAGCCTGGGCCGCGTTCGAGGCGCTCGAGGTTGGAGGGATCGCGATCAACGACATCTCGGGTTTCCGCGTCGACCACATGCCGTACGGCGGAGTGAAGGCATCTGGAATGGGGCGGGAAGGGGTACGCTACGCTATCGAGGAAATGACGGAGCTACGACTCCTCATGCTATGAGTCGGTGCGGTTCCGGGGGAGGCAGGTATGGATGCAGTCGTCGCACTGATCACACTGACTACGCTCGAGATCGTTCTCGGGATCGACAACGTCGTCTTCATTTCGGTACTGGCGGCGAAGCTTCCCGCGGCGCAGCAGCCCCGTGCCCGTCGCACCGGCCTCCTGCTCGCGATGATCATGCGGCTCTTGCTCCTGCTGTCGGTGACCTGGTTGATCAGGCTGACCGGCACGCTCTTCGCCGTGCTCGGGCACGCCTTCTCCGGGCGCGACCTCATTTTCCTGATGGGGGGGCTGTTCCTCATCGCCAAGGCGACCTTCGAGATCCATGACAAGCTCGAGGCCGACGAGGGCCATGCGAGCGCCAGGGTCCCGGCGGCCTTCGGGGGTGTCATCCTGCAGATTGTGCTTCTCGACATGGTCTTCTCACTGGACTCGGTGATCACTGCCGTGGGTATGGCGGACGATTTGTGGGTGATGGCCACGGCCATCGTGCTCGCCATTGGAGTGATGCTCGCCGCGGCGGAAAGCATTGGGCGCTTCGTCGAGCGCCATCCGACGGTCAAGATGCTCGCGCTGGCGTTCCTCGTGCTCATCGGAGTCTCACTCGTCGCTGAGGGATTCCACGAGCCGATTCCGAAGGGCTACATCTACTTCACGATGGGGGTCGCGGTGCTCGTCGAGATGCTCAACCTGCGGGCCAAACGGATCGCTCCGCCGGTCCAACTGCGCCGACGGTTCGTCGACGACCCTGCGACATCCTCGCCTTCCGGGTCGTGAGGCTCTGGTTAGAGGAGTGGGTTGCGGCGCCAGAGCTCGACGTTCAGCACGGCGACAAAGCTGACCCACGCGAGTGCCGGGAGGAGGAGCACCGCCGCCGCCTTGGAAAGCGGCCGGAACGCGAGCACCGTGGCGAGAAGTGCCACCCAGAGCAGCACAATCCCCGCAAGTGCGAGGCCGGGGCGATGCAGCCCGAACAGGAGCCATGGCCAGGCAGCGTTGAGTCCGAGCTGCACGTCGAACGCGATCAGGGCCGGTGTCCAGCCCGCGGAGCGCCATACCAGCCACGCCGCGATGCCCATCATCAAATAGAGCACCATCCACACCGGGCCGATGAGGGCTCCGGCGGGCGCCCAGGTGGGCTTCGCGAGCTCCGCGTACCAGAGCGCCGGCGGGAAAAGCGCAGCGACGGCAGCCGCTGCGAAACTCACTGCGACCCATCCGACGAGCCCGGTCAAGACACGCTGGTTGGACATGGAGACTCCGGAGGAGAGGTCCTGCCAAGCTTGACAGCCATCCGGCTCCCCGTCAATCGAGTCGCTTATCTTTCGGCCCGATGCTGATCGCCACGTTGGATCTCGGAAACGCGCTCACCCACAACCCGTTGGTGGCGCTCGCGACGCTGTTCGGCGCCGGTGTCGTCACCAGTCTGACGCCGTGCATCTACCCCATGATCCCGATCACGGCGGGGATCCTGGCCAGCACCAACGCCTCACGGCGGCGGACGGTGGGCCTCACGCTGACCTACGTGAGTGGGCTCGCACTCCTGTATGCATTCCTCGGGCTCCTGGCTGGGCTCACCGGTTCGCTGTTCGGCACGGTCGCCTCGAATCCGTGGGCGCGGATTGCCATCGGGAACCTCCTCCTGGTCTTCGGACTTGCCATGCTGGATGTGTTTCCGATTGCCGCGCCCCAGCGGCTACTGCAATGGGTGGGGCGGCTCGGCGCTGGCTCGTATCCCGCTGTCTTCCTGCTTGGGGCCACGTCGGGGATCGTGGCCGCTCCGTGCGGCGCACCAGCATTCGCCGCCGTACTGACGTGGGTCGCGACGACACGCAGCGCCGCGCTCGGCTTCGTCTACCTGTTCGTATTTTCGTTGGGCATGACGGCGCTGCTCGTCGGTGTGGGGATCTTCTCGGGCACGGTCGCCGCGCTCCCGAGATCCGGCCGCTGGCTGACCGGCATCAAAAAGCTCGCCGGCATCGCGATGCTGGTAATGGCCCAGTACTACTTCATTGAAGCGGGGCGTGTATGGTGATGTGGCGCATCTGGACGATTGTCGCGGTCGGGCTGGTGCTTATCTCCTCCGGCATGACGGCTCAGCAGTCGCAGATTGGGCTGCCGATTGGGGCAACGCCGGAGCCGGTGACCATTGAAGATCTCGACGGTGCTCCGGTCGACCTGCGTACATTCCTTGAGGCAAAGCCGGTCGTCATCGAGTTCTGGGCAACGTGGTGCCCGCTGTGCAAGGCGCTGCTTCCACAGATGGCCGACGCCAGTCGGCACTACGGAGACCGCGTGCAGTTCCTCGCGATCGCCGTAGCCGTCAACCAGACGCAACGGAGCATCCGCCGGCATCTCGACAAGCATCCCCTCCCGTTCCCGGTGCTGTGGGACGCGGGCGGGCGCGCGGTGCGCGCCTTCATGACGCCCACGACGTCATACGTCGTCGTGCTGGACGCCCGGGGGCAGGTCGCCTACACGGGCACCGGGGACGAGCAGGACATCGGCGCTGCGATCGAGCAGGCGTTGGGCACCGAACGCCCCTGACTGCAGAAGGATCGCCTGGCTCGGCGTTGGTCTGCAGGGATGCCGGGATGCAACCGCCATGACGTAAGGGGCCCGAAAACCGGGCCCCTCAGTGCTTCGTAGACGTCTCAGCGGCTTTCGTCGTCGATGGGTGGCGCTATACGATCGATCGCCTCTCCAAGCTCCGTGTAGGCGGTCGGGTCGACTTCCCGAAACGGGAGGGCGCGGTAGGCGATCTTCCCGTCTGGTCCGACGACGAAGAGATTGCGATTCGTCATTCCGGGACGGCTCGCGAGTGCTCCATACATGTGCCCCACGGCCGTTGCGGAATCGCTCGCCATGACGAACGGGAACTCATCATCCCGTGCCCAGGAGGCGAGTGCGTCCACCGGATCGGCGCTGATCGCGATCAGCACGACATTGCGTCCGGCATTGAGCAGCTCGGCGTACTGATCACGGTACGCCCGCATCTGAATCGTTCAGCCGCGTGTTCGTGCCCTGAAAAAGAACGCCAGTACGACGGCCTTACCGCGGTAGTCGCTCAGCCGCACGGGCTCGCGCAGGACGCCATGCCGAGTCGCGCCCGGCAGCGCGAAGTCTGGGGCAGTGACACCGACGTCGAGTGGCTGAGCCTCTTGTGCCGCGCCCGGTGTGAACGCGAGGACGCCGAAAGTCGCGATGATCGCAAGTGGAGTTCGCATCGACCCTCCGCAAGGAAGCGCTGCGGGAGTATACCCGCAGCACCTACTCGGGGCCAGGTGCTCGAGGAGCCTGGTCGGTGGCGAGGTAGTCTCGGCGAAACGCATCGTTGGCGAGCGCGACGTGTGCCGGGCCGAGCGGGTGTGTCGTTCCCGCCGTCTGCCAGAGCACGTCGTCGGCGAGATCGAGCAGGGTGGGAGTCTCGTGTCCCGTGACGACGACCGCGCAGCCGGTACGGGCCAGCGCGCGGAACGCGTCGGTCAGGACTTCCGCATCCAACGGCATGATTCCGTGAAAGGGCTCATCTGCCAGGAGACAGTCGGGCCGTCGCGCAAACGCCACTGCCACAGCGGCACGCCGGCGCTCGCCGCCTGAGAACGTGCGCGGCCTGCGATCGAGCAACTCCCCCAGCGCACAGAGCTCGATCGCTTCGTGGACGTGCGCACGGGGTGAGTGGTGGGCAACAGCCTCAAAGTGTCGACGCAGCGTGAATGCTGGGGAGAGGAGACCGCGGTCGGGAAGGTAGAAGAGGCCGCGGCGCGCCTGCCGCCAGAGGCGAGGTCGCGGGGCGCGCTCCCCTCGGAAGATCACGATGCCCCAGTCGGGAGCCATCCAGCCGGCGGCGATCTTGAGGAGGGTCGTCTTGCCCGAGCCGTTTCGTCCAAGGAGCGCAACGACCTGGCCGGCACGAGCCCACAGCGTGGACGCCGAGAGCACGGTGCGCCGTCCGAAGCGCTTGCCGATCGAATCGGCCTGCAGAATGGTGTCGTTCACGATGCGAGTGCGGTCGTCGCGGCCTCGAGGGACGCCGGAGGAAGAGCGGCCAAGGCAACGAGGGCGCCGGTTCGCACGCCGAGATTGCCCAGGAAGAGCCGCTCGTTGAGACGCGAGAGGTCGAAGAGGACGATGATTGTGGCAGTGACGATGACGCCGAGTGAGGCAAGTGCACTCAGCGCGAGCGACGGGTCGATTCCATACATGCCTTGGAGCATCAACATCGCCACTCGCACCGCGATCCAACTCCCCGCAGCGCGTAGGAGGATGGCGATTGTGAAGGGACGGTACGGCATCGGCCTGTGCCTGCTGCTAGCTCAACGGTCGAGGCGCATCGTGGTCTCCAGTGAGCGCGCCTCGACCTCCGCGTCCTCGCGAGCCACGCGACGGTCTTGGTAGTCGGTCCACCAGGCTGCCGCGCGCTCCTCGGTCCACGCCTCCTCCAGGTTGAGTGCTCCCAGCGCGTTCGAGAGTGCCATCGCCGACTCCGGTCGGTCGGTCGGCTTCTTGGCGAGACACGACATGACGATCTCCGTCAGGCCCTCGGGCACCGGCTGTGGAGCGCGATCACCGACCGGTTCCGGGCGCTGCTGCACATGCGCTGCGACCAGCGCCATGATCGTCGCGCGCTCGAAGACCAGCCGGCCGGTGAGAAGCCAATAGGCCACACAACCCAGGCCGTAGAGATCGGCCCGCCCGTCCACCGTCCCTTCTCCTGTCAAGGCCTCGGGGGCCATGAAGGCAGGGGTGCCCGAGAGGCCGCCGCTGGCCATCTGCCCGGCCTCGGTTCCTGCGGCCGCCAGGTGCTCTTTGACGAGCCCGAAGTCGAGAACCTTGACGAAGTCGAGATCGGCGCCGTAACGGCAGAGGAAGATGTTGGCCGGCTTGATATCGCGGTGCACCAGGCCGCGTCGATGGGCTTCGTGGAGTGAGTGACAGGCCTGTCTGAGAATGCCCACCACGCGTTCCGGAGGCTGCACCTCGTGTTGCCGCACGAGCGTATCGAGATCCTCGCCGTCGAGAAGCTCCATCACGTAGTAGAACGTTCCGTCCCTCGCGAGGCCGAAGTCGTAGAGCTGGATCGTGTGCGGTGAGCAGAGTGCCGCCGTTGCCTGCGCTTCGCGCTCGAATCGTCGAAAGATGTCCTCTGCCTCTGCCGGTGACGCCTCGCCGAGGTGCTCACGCTGAATCAGCTTGACCGCGGCTGGCCGTGCCAGGAGACGGTGGGTTGCTTTCCACACTTCCCCCATGCCGCCTCGCCCGAGTAGGCCCACCAGGTGGTAGCTGCCCAACGAGCGCGCCTCGGATAGCTCCTCGCCCAGGTTGTAGACGATGCGCGAGACGAAGACGGCGAGCCCTACAGCCACGACGTTGGGCCATGTCAACTGGATGAACGTCGAGACGTCGAGCGGGGCCAGCGAGCCCGTGGCGATGAACAGCGCGGCGATCAGCGGTTCGGTCGCTGCCGCGGCGATCGATCCAAGGAACACTCGGCGCGGCGTGTTGGGAACGATGATGGGGAAGATGAGCACCCAGACGGCGATCCCTGACCAGCGCCACACCGCGAGCGATCCGACGGTCCAGGCGAATGGGACCACTGCCAGCGAGGCCGCGGCCGCCACGATGATCTCATACCCCGTGCCGAGGTTGAGCAGTCGGGCCGAGCTGAGCCGTCCCGGACGAGCCAGCCAGTGGACCACGAGCGAGATCGCGATGAGGGCGATCGAGTTCGCGGCCCGGGCCTCGGGCGCGGTCAGACGGTCCAACACGACGCGGGCCGCGGCGACGACGATCAGCATGACGCAGGTGAACCGGAGACGGCGCGAGATGTCCTCTAGGAGATCGACGGGGAGGCCCCGACCCTGGTTGCCTCCGCCCAGCCCGAGCGAATGGTCCACGCGGGGTCGCAGCGAGATCTGTTCAGCCATATGGCTCTCCTGACGGCGACACGCCCTCAGCGCCTCTCGGCGAGCTGCCTCTGCAGGAGCTCGAGTTCCGGATCGCTCGGATGACGTTCCAGTGCTTGCGCAACGATGCGGCGAGCACTGTCCGCACTGCTCCACTCCGAGAGTGCTACGGCGAAGACATAGGCGTACCGCGGCGCCTCGGGCGCCAGCGCAGCGGCTCGTCCGAGCGCTCCGAGCGCAGCCTCGCGTTGTCCCAAACGGACGAGGGTGAGGCCAAGCGCGTGGTGCAACGCCGCCCCCTCGGGCAGGAGCCCGATCGCGTTGCGGAGCACGGATTCGCCGTCGGTGTCCCGCTGCTGCAATCGATACAGGTCGGCGAGGTTGACGTAGATCGGTTCAAAGCGTTGGTCGAGCTCCAGGCCGGCGCGATACGCGCGCTCTGCTTCCTCGTAGTTGCCCAGGGCGGTCTCGATGCCACCGAGGTTGAGGAAAGACTCAGGGCGTTCGGCGTTGACGAGCTGCGATGCTCGGTATGCCTCGACGGCGGCCTGCCGCGCCGCGCGTTCCTCGTCGCCAATGAGGGGGCTCGGCACCGGCGCGGCCACACGGGCCGCGGCGATCTGTACCGCGAGAAGCGAGTCAGTGAGGAGCGGGAACACGAGCCGAATCGTCGCGCCCGGGTCGAGTCCGGCCGCCCCAGTCAGGGCGCCCATGCGGACGAGCGGATCGGGGTCGGTGAGCGCCTGTGCCAAGACCTGCTCCACGTCGCGAACCGGATTCTGCGCGAGCATGGTCAACGCCGTCCCACGCACGATTCCTGGAACGGTCGAGTCGCTTGCAAGGGCCGCGAGTGCGCCTCCGGCCCCGGCGTGGCGCTCGCGCCCCGCATGGAGTGCGGGCCCGTAGTGGGGACGGCGTGTGGGGCCGTACGATCGGGACACGGCACTCGCTGCCCAGTCGGACGAACGATCGTCATGACAGCCGGTGCAAGCGTTCGGCGTACCGATCGACAGCGAGAGGTCCGGGCGGGGGATGCGAAAACTGTGGTCCCGCCGGGGGTCTACCACCATGTACGGTCGAGAGGGCGCGTGACAGGCAACGCATTGACCGCCAGCCCCGTCGGGGTCGTGGAAATGATGTGTTTGGGTCTCGAATGTCGACGGCAGATGACAGGTCGCGCAGACGCCGTTCCCGTCACCGCGCACAGATAGCGAGTGCGGGTCGTGACAGTCGCTGCACGTCACTCCGGCTTGATACATCCGACTCTGGAGAAACGATCCGTAGACGTAGACCTCGTCGAGGATCTGCCCGTCGGCATGGTAGAGGCCGGCCTCCAACAGTGCGGGGCGGTGGGTGGTGGTGAGGGGGCGGCCATAGTCGTATTCGCCCGTTATCTGCCCTCGCCGCGCGTGGCAGCGGGCGCACGACTCGATCTCGACCCGCGAAACAGCCGGACCGGGTCCGCGGCGCTCGGCGATACCCGTCGCCGCATCAATCACCCAGGCGACGTCCCTGCGGTCCGAGTAAATGACCGCAAGCCCCATACGAGGGTCGGTCGCTGTGGCGCCGGCGTCAGCCCACGCGGCGTGTGCCGAGCCCGGGCCGTGGCAAGCCTCGCAGGAGACGTCGATCTCGCTCCACGTCGTTTGGTAGCGATCGCTCGTGCGGTCGTAGCCCTTGCGGAGGGCAGTGGAATGGCACTCCGCGCACATGTAGTTCCATCGCTGGTTGGGGCTGGTCCAGTGCAGTTCGTCGCCTGGGGGAATCCGTTCGTTCGGGTAGAGGTGAAACCAGCGCTGTCCTCCCTCGCTTGCCGGCCGCGCGTCCCACGCGACTCCGAGCGCTTGGTAGCGGCCATCAGGGAACGGGATGAGATACTGCTGGAGCGGCCGGGCGCCGAACGTGTAGGCGACCTCGTAGTCGTCGAGTGTTCCATCGGGCCCTTCGGTGCGGACCATGAACGCGTCGCCGCGACGGTAGAACGTGGAGGTGACGCCGTCGTGCACGAACACCGTCGAGTCGAACCGTCCGAGCACTGTCCCGACGGTCGCCGGCTCCATGGCCAGGTCGTGATCGGAGCCTTGCCAGAGTGTGTCCTGTTGTGGGTGACACGATGCACAGCGCGCGCGGCCGACATACTCCAACGCTTCGTCGGTCGGGGCAGGTTCAGCACCGATGCAGGAGATCGCGGCGAGGGCTGCGCCGAGCGTTGCCATGTGGCCGCGAACCCGCCGCGGCACGACCACTCCGGGCGCATGACGACTGCCGTTATGCACGCTGAAGGTTACCCGAGGGCAGGGGCGGCGGCAACGCGCCAACACCGGTACGTGGGGGCTACTGCTCCGTATCGGTCGTGACCCCCTGGTCGGGCAACCACACGACGCACGAGGTGGCGTCGTCGAGCCCCACTGCGTCGAGGTCGGAGCGTTCTCCCGTTCCACGAAGGTCGAGGTAGCGTCCGCCGCACGGCTCGGTGTGTTCGTAGAGCCGGGCCCGCCACCCGGCGGGCAGTGACCATCGCACCGCCGAGGCACGACCGGCAAACCGGCCAGCGTCCAACCGATCGTGTTGGGCGAGTGCACGGTCAGCGTAGTCGAGGATCAGCCCATGGCCGCCGAAGTGCCGATCTTCGAACAGTTCAACCCACGCGTCACCGATCTGGGCAGCGGCCGCTCGACTGGGCCGAAACTCCTCGAAGCGCACCGTGCCGAGCGGACCGCCGTCTTCGTGTTCGACGGCGTAGACCATCACCGCACCTGCCGGATCCGTGTAGACGCCCGCCGCGGCAGCAAAGTTGCAGGCATGACAATACGCATGACGCTCGCCGACCTGTTCGAGCGACACGGTGCTTCCCGAGAGGCTCACACGGTACCAATGCACGTGGTCGTCCCCGAGCTGCGGTGGCGGGAGGCTCGTGTTGTGCGTGCCAACGAGAAACAGGGTCCCATCACATTGGGTGACGAAGTTGAGACTTTGGAAACCGCCGACCAGGCCGCCGGATCGCGTGTGGAACCAGACGAACCGGAGGGCCGGGTCACGGAGTGAAGTCGTGGTCGAGACGTAGAAGTCGAGGATCTTCGAGCTTTTCACGCCGACGACGAGCAGGTAACGGCCATCGGCGAGCTTCGCGATTCCCGTCGAGCTGGCCTGGCCCGGATTCGACGGTGGTCGCACATCCGAGCGGTCGAGCACGTGCAAGCGCGCTGGCCGAGCAGGGTCGCGCACGTCGTAAAGCACCACGCGCGATGACGCGCGGTGATCCTCGTACGGCACGGCGAGAACGGAGCCAATTGCCTGCATGCCGCCTGCATGGTCGAACCCTGGCTCGGCCCGGACCTCGGCAACCACTCGGTCGATCTCGGGTGGTGTCGCCCCCATTGCGCCTGACGTCGGGTCGAGGCGGTTCGAGCGAAACCGCATGCCGTCGGACGCTCTCGAGTCCAGTCGGACGACCACCAGCGCGATCTCGTTGCCGCTCCGCGACAGCACCAGATGCGTTCCACCGCCCGAGGAGAGGCGTTGTACGCCCTGCCAGTGGCGGCCGAAGCGGGAGAGGTCGCGGGTCTCGCCGAGGTGGAAACCGAGGCGGTCGCCATGAGAGCGCACTTTCGACAGGGCTCGGTCTACGTGCGGGACGCACATCGCCGCTTCGTCCGCTGCCCACTCGTGCGACACGTAGCCCACGAGCTGGGGCACCGGTGGCCGCTGCCCTGCCGCCGGCGACGCAACGAGTATTGTGAGCATGACCGCACATGCGGCCGAGAGCAATCGGAACTTCACGAGATCGTTGTCCTCACGCCGGCCGGCCAATCGGTGGTGTTCCCGGTTCCAGGCCGCGGCGCACACCGACGACGAGCACCAGCACGGCGAGCATTTGCACGAGGTGGAACACGCCATTGTGGTCGAAGGGCCAGATTGCCGTGAACGCAACCGCGCGCGAGGCCTGAATGCCAGCCGCTACGATGTTGAGTGCGATGCCCAGTGCGACGACGGCAGCGCCGCGCAACCGATTGCCCCAAGCGAGCACCACGTAGACGCCGAGGGCCAGGAACATCGCGGCGCCTTCATACACCACGAAGACGAGAAAGGTGCCTGCGACGAGGCGCGTGATCGCGAAAAAGACACCGGCCACGAGTACCATGGGCACGAAAAGGCGTCGCGCCAACGTCACTCCTCGCCAGTCGTATGCCGCAGCCACGACGAAGAGCGCCACCGTGAGACCCAGGAGCAAGTAGAGGGTCGCCCAGAGACTGAGCTCGAACGCATGCACGATCGCACCGAGCGCAGCTGAGAGGGCGAGAAGCGCGAGCACCGAGCACCAGAGCATCACGCGCCAGCGGTCACGCTCGACCCACCGCGCAAGGTAGAGAATGCAGCCGGCTGCCAGCACCGCGAGCACTGCATCGGTGGCTGCGGTGGTGAGTTCGGTCGGGATCGTCGTCAAGCGCATACCGTAGGCGTCTGTCGATGCGGAGCGTGGTTGAGCCTTCGCTCAAGTACTCCGGCGTCGAAATGTGTCTCGGCCCTCGTGGAATAGATGCCGCTCCAGGTCCGTCCTGTAAACGCGCACTCGGTGAATACATAATAGAAGGCGGGCGCCCCGACCGGTGAGGGCGCTGTTCGGGGGGCACCGAGCATCTGTGCCGTATCTGTGTACTTTTCCTTGACGGCTCGGGGCCGGACCAATCTCCTCCAACGGGAGGCCGTCGTGTCGATGCCATTGTTGGCTCGTGCCATCCGCCCGCGCCACGCGACGACGTTGCGCTGGATCATGGGTGCGGCCTGCGCTCTGGTCGCGCAACATGCCTGCGCTCGGCGTGTGGACCCTCCACGCCACTCCGAACAAACAGTGCACATGTACGGTCACTTCGGGCACGCCAGCCAGGTCCAGTCCGCCGTGATTGCGGGGGACCTGGAAGCCGTGCGGAGCCCGGCGCAGTGGCTGGCGGGACACGACGAGATGGCAGGTCTCCCTCAGGGAGCCGAACCCTATCTCGCCCGGCTCCGCCGCGCTGCGGCCCTTGCGGTCGATGCGTCGGACCTGTCAGCCGCTGCCGCGGCCACCGCCGACATCGGGACTGCGTGCGGCGCGTGCCACGGTGCCTTCGACGTGGGGCCCCCTTTCGACCCAGGCGTGCCGCCGCCAGACGAGGGTCCGCCGGTGGTGGGGCACATGATGCGGCACGTGTGGGCGGCAGACCGCATGTGGGAGGGGCTGATCGGCCCGAGCGACGCGGCGTGGACGGCGGGCGCACGCGGGCTCTCCGAAGCTCCTTTCGAGCCGACCGAGGTGACCCAGAACGCCGAACTGCAGCCCACCGCGAGGGATCTGGCCCGGCGCGTGCACGAGCTCGGGGTGAAGGCGGAACGGAGCAGCGATCCGGAGGCGCGTGGGGAGATCTACGGTCGACTCCTGGCGGTGTGCAGCCGGTGCCACCAGCTCGTGCGGTAGCCATCAGGAGGAGGGCCCAGGCGAGCCCCCCCTTTCGGCGATCGCTTCGCCATCCCGGCGCTTCAGCCTTGCGAGGAAGGCCGCTCGCGCCTTCGCAACCTTGGGTGCGATGATTGCCCGACAGTAGGGCTGATCGGTATTGCGCTCGTAGTAGCGCTGGTGGTAGCGCTCGGCGGGATAGAAGGCCTCGAGCGGGGCCAGCTGGGTCACGATCGGCCCGTCCCACACGCCTGTGGATTCGAAATCACGCATCACACGATCGGCCGTGGACTTCTGCTCAGCCGACTCGTAGAAGATTGCCGATCGGTATTGCGTCCCGATGTCGGGTCCCTGACGGTCGCGCGTCGTCGGATCGTGGATCGTGAAGAAGACCTTGAGCAGTTCGCCGTAGGTGATTTCCGTCGGGTCGAAGGTAATCTGCACTGCCTCGGCGTGACCCGTTGTTCCAGAACAGACCAATTCGTACGACGGACTGGGCACAGAGCCGCCAGTATAACCGGAGACGATGCCTTGGACCCCCCGGAGCTGTTCGAACACGGCCTCGAGGCACCAGAAACATCCTCCGGCCAACGTTGCCGTTGCGTTGCCGCCCATCGCCGCGACTCCTCTCTACCGCAACTTCGCAGTGCCGGCGCTCATGCGCTTGGAGCCGGTGCTGGTGGAGGCCGACGCGCCACCAGCCAGATGCCCAGAGACAGCGCTACTGCTGCTCCCGACCCGCAGGCGGAGATCAGAACCACTGCCAGTACACGAATGCCGAATCGCATCGCGCGCAAGCTACGCGCCGGTGGAGTACGCGCAACGGGCACGCCCGTGGTCGTGCTGCGGCTCCGGTACGACCGGACTATGTTTGACTCGCACAGAACGCGTCTCGAGGCAGGAGCGAGGTTTCTTGCACGGTCAGGTGGAGGATGTACTTCGGCTGCTCGTGATCACCGATCCGGCGTTTTTCACCCGCCGGGATCCGGTCGGCATGTGTCGCGCCGCGGTCGAGGGCGGGGCCACGGCAATTGAGGTGCGAGACAAGGCTGCCCGGCCGCGTGAGCTGCTCGCGTTGGTCGAGCGCCTCGTGCCGGCCCTGCCAGTCCCGGTTCTCGTCAACGATCGCCTCGACGTCGCGCTCGCCGCGGGAGCTGCCGGGTGCCACCTGGGCGCGGAGGACTTCCCGGCGACCGAGGCACGTCGGCTCGCCCCCCCACCGTTCATTCTCGGTGTCTCGGTGGGCTCCCCGGATGAGGCAGCCCTGATGGAGCCGGTTGGTGCCGACTATTGGGGTGTTGGGCCGTGTTTCCCAACCGAGACGAAGCCCGAGGCCGGAGTCGCTATCGGTCCAGCGGGTTTCGCTCGGCTCCGTGCGCTCGCCGGGCGCACGCCCTGCATTGCCATCGGCGGAGTCAGTGCCGGCACAGCAGCGTCGATGATTGCGGCCGGCGCCTGTGGCGTCGCCACAGCGCGGGCCGTCATGGGTGCTCCGGACCCTGAGGACGCGGCCCGGAAGCTCCGCCGGGCGGTGGACTCGGCGCTCGCCTCATCGCTCTGACTCGCGCTCGCGCCCGCGAGTGCTCCGCGAGCGTCCGTGAGAAGATGTGCTGCCCGTCCGGTTGCGCCACGAAGAAGAGGTACGGGGCGTCCCCGGGATAGAGGGCCGCCTCGATGCTCGCCCGCCCGGGACTGCCGATGGGCCCGGGGGGCAACCTCGGAATGCGATACGTGTTGTACGGGTGCTCGATCTGGTAGTCGCGCTCGAACAATCGCCGACGTGTGCCCAGCGCGTAGATCACTGTGGGGTCGGCCTGGAGACGCCATCCGATCTGCATGCGGTTGTGGTAGACGGCGGAGACGAATGGTCGGTCGCCAGCATGACGCACCTCGCCTTCGATGATCGACGCCAGTGTCACGGCCTCATGTCGTGTGAATCCAAGGGTGTCGAGCCGCGCTGTCCACTCCGAATCCCACTGCGCAGTGAACTCCTCGACCAGGAGACGCACGAGACGACGTGCGTCGATCCCCTCTGGAAGGTGGTACGTCTCAGGATACAGGTAGCCTTCGAGTGACGATGCGGTGATGCCATGCTCGGCGAGTAGGGCAGGGTCTTGAGCGGCCGCGAGGAACGAGTCGCGCGGAATGCCGAGGGACCCTTCGACCACATCCGCCGTCTCGGCGAGCATGAGGCCCTCCGGGATCACCAGCCGCACCTCCCGGCCGCGACCGGTGGTGAGCGTCTCGAAGATCACGCCGTACCGCTCGCCGGGACGCATTTCGTACGTTCCCGTCTTGAGATTGGCGGGCACGTCGCGGAGCCTGCCCGCTATGT
>JBDHCY010000015.1:0-56669 GCA_039591795.1 Gemmatimonadota bacterium
AGTGGTGAGGTTTTGGAAGAGGTGAGGTCACTTGCCACCGAGCTCCTCGTCTGGCTCGATCAACGGCTCAATGCGCCGGGAGTGGAGTGACTGCCCCGTCTGGCAGATCGAACCACCAGCCGTCGCGCGGCTGGGATCTCACGAGAAAATGGCCAGGGGCAGAATCGAACTGCCGACACGCGGATTTTCAGTCCGCTGCTCTACCAACTGAGCTACCTGGCCCGAAACGGGGGAAGTATAGAGGGGTCGCCGGGCGCCCGCCAAGCCGGTACTATTGCTGCCCATGACCCCGCCAGCACCTCCCAACGTCACGGTGCTCAAGCACCCACTCGTCCAGCACAAACTCACCCTGCTCCGCGACCGCCGCACTACGACCCGCGATTTCAAAGCCCTCGTGGGTGAGCTCGCCCTGCTCATGGGCTATGAAGCGACGAAAGACCTCCCTACCGAACAGGTCGAAATCGAGACCCCACTCGAGGCAACGACGGGCCGGATCGTCGCGGGCAAGAAGCTCGCCCTGGTCCCGATCCTTCGCGCCGGACTGGGGCTCGTCGAGCCGCTCCACGACCTCATCCCCTCCGCACGGGTCGGCCATATCGGCCTCTATCGCGACGAAGAAACCCTGGAACCGCGGGACTACTACTTCAAGATCCCAGGCGACGAGAGCATCAGGCAGTTCTTCGTGCTCGATCCCATGCTCGCGACCGGGGGCTCGGCGATCGCCGCCGTCACCGCGCTCAAGGGGGCCGGCGCAAAGGACATTCGGTTTCTCTGTCTCCTGGCTGCCCCAGAGGGGGTCCAGCGCCTGAGTGAAGCACATCCTGACGTACGTATCTTCACGACGGCGATCGACCGACAGCTCAACGAGAAGGGGTACATCGTCCCAGGGCTCGGTGATGCCGGGGACCGGCTCTTCGGTACCCGCTGAGGCAGGAGCATGAGGGAATACCAAGTCGCGATCGTGAAGCTCGCCGGGAGGGGCCGCGACGACGAGGAAATCCTGACTGACCTCCTCAACGAACGGGAGCGCAGCGGCTGGGCCTACCACGAGATCGCGGGGCTCGGTGACGGGCGGGTGGCCGTCGTCTTCGCGCGCCACGCGCCCTGAGTCCCACTACCCTCTCCAGACCACCGAAGCCGCCTCCGAGCGCGTCGCGAGATCTGGAAACTGCCCAGGGTGGAACAACCCAGCCAAGAGCTCCGCGCTGTCCGCCAATCTCGGCCCGGGCCGGTTGAAATAGGCGTTCCCGTCGAGAACCCGGCACCGACCAGCCGTACTCGCGCTCACCCCGGCAAGACCTCTCGCAACCTGATCATTCGCAAGCTCTTCCAGCGTTCGCGCGATCGAGAAGCCGCACGGGAAGACGACGACCAAGTCTGGTTCGGCGCTCGCCACGTCCTCCCACGTGACGGCCTTGAATCGCTCCGGTGCGTCCACGATCAGCGGATCGCCACCTGCCGCCCGGACGAGCTCGGGCATCCAGCCCCCCGCGACCATTGGGGGATCGAGCCATTCGAGGCACACGACACGGGGTCGGCGTGCCCCCGCAGTGGCAGCTCGCAACACATCCAGTCGTTGGGCAAACCGCTCGACGAGTGCAGAGCCTCGTTTGGGCACGCCGGCCGCCTCGGCTACGCGCATGAAATCACGGGCCACGTCACCCAGGTCCTTTGGGTGAAGGGAGCACACGTCCGTGCCAGGCAGGTGGATCGCACATAAGGCATCTTCGACATCTCGCAACGACACGGCGCACACCTCGCAGTGGTCCTGTGTCACGATCAAGTCCGGCCGCAGACGCTCCAGCTCGCTCACCCGCACCCGGTAGACGCTCAGCCCGTCGCGGAGAATCTCGCGCACCCGGAGGTCGATCTCTCCACTGGGGCGCTCGGCTTTCACCTTGGGCGCTGAGAGCACGGGCAGTCCGCCGATGTCGGGCGGATAGTCGCACTCGTGGGAGACGCCGATCAGTTGGTCCCTGAGCCCGAGCGCGCAGACGATCTCTGTGGCGCTCGCGATCAGGGTCACGATCCTCGGTCGTTCGCGCATCGGCGTCAATCTAAGCCGAGCCTGTACAGAGGGCGCCGGCCCCCCACTCCCGCGTCCCCTCCATCGGCCGGAGGGTCACCCCTCGGGGGCAAGGTTGGATGATCGTATGGCGGATGGCCGAGCGATGGGCGTATCCTGAGAGGCCCCGGCCACCGGAGCCGTCATGACCCCGCGCATAACACCCATCGAGTCCCGCCGAGTCTACACCGGCCGGATCTTCGACGTGGCCGTCGATCGAGTCCGGTTCCCCGACGGCAGCGACGGCGAGCTCGAGATCATTCGACACCCCGGCGCTGCCGCCGTGGTGCCCATCGCCTCGCCGATTGAGACAACCGACGATCCCACCGTACTGATGCTGCGGCAGTTCCGTTACGCGGCCGATGGTGACCTTTGGGAAATCCCGGCTGGGCGCCTTGCCCCGGGCGAATCGCCTGCAGAGTGCGCCCAGCGAGAGCTCCTGGAGGAAGCCGGTGTCGAGGCCGAGCGGCTGGACCACCTCACCTCCATCTACACCACGCCGGGTTTCACCGACGAGCACATCCACTTGTTCGCGGCCTTTGGGCTGCAACCTCGGGAACCGAATCGGGACCCTGACGAGTTCATAGAGGTGAGCCCGATGCCGTTGTCGCAGATCCTCGAGCGAATCAGAACGGGCGAGATCTGTGACGGCAAGACGATCGCGGCGGTCCTCTTTCTGGCGGGTTTCCGGCTGGGGCTGTGAGGACACGGGTGTCCCCCGAACAGGACAGTCTCGGTGGGACACCGTCGATGGGTGAACGCAGTTAAGTAGTTGTATTACTATAGGTTGTGGCATTCTCAGCGAGATGAAGGACGCCGGGTATGACCTGTGCAACCATTCCCTGGAGACCGGAATCATACTTTGTGGGCACTCGACGGGGGCTCGCCACATGAGTCGGACATCGACGGCACGGCAGGCCGAGCGAATCGAGTCGGAGCGGGCGATCGAACGCCGCCGCCTCGACGAGTTGGACGACTCGCGCGTGGTCGCGGCGCACCTCGCCGGCGATCCCCAGGCTTTCGGCATTCTCGTGGACCGGTATCAGCACCGGCTCATCAGTTTCGTGCAGCGCACGATCGACGACCGCGAGCGAGCGGAAGACCTCATTCAGGAGGTCTTCATTCGGGTGCATCGGCACCTGCACCGGTTCGACCAGACGAAGAAGTTCTCGACCTGGATCTACACGATCGCTTCGAACCTGGCGAAGAACGAGCTCAGGAATCGAAGCCGGAACCCGTTGGTGCTGTTCCAGACGATCAAGCGGAACTGGGAAGCTGACCATCGGCCGCTTCAGTTCGAGGACACCTCTACTCGGCCCGACGATCTCTACCGCAAGCGCCGCCTTCGCGAGCTCGTCGAATGGGCGGTAAAGCAGCTGCCGGAACACCATCGGGTGGTCTTCGTGCTGCGGGAGCTCGAGGGCAAGACCTACGACGAGATCTCCGAGATCGTGGGCTGCAATCTCGGCACGGTGAAGAGCCGCCTCAACCGAGCCCGTAACCGGTTCGCCCAGGTCATCGGCCCCTACCTCGACTAGCGCCCCAAGTGGAACCTCGCGCCGCTCCCCGTGGTACCACGGGCGAGCGGCGTGCAATGTCCATGAACTGCGGGGAATTCCTCTCTCTCTACTCGGATTGGCACGACGGACTCGTCTTGGATGACGAGCTCCGTGTGCTGCTGAAACGGCATTGGGCCGCGTGCCCGTCGTGCGGCCGGCTGGATCGGGCCTTTCGTCGGGGGATCCTCGTGTTGCGCAACCTTGAGCCGCACGCCGATAGGCACTTCGGCGTGCGGCTCAAGGAACGGATCCGCTGCGGGGCAGCCCTGCCCGTTGACGCCCCCGTCCCGTCGTGGGGGGGAAGAGCAGCCTTGATGCTCGTCGCCCTGGCACTCACCGTATTGGCGCTGGACGTCGCCAGCCGCCGTGGCAGCCGTGTGGCGCATGCGACACCAGAAGACACCCCGGCGCCAGTGGTCACTGCCGGAGCTCCCTTTGTGACATTTCAGGACCGGCATGTCACCGTGCTCGTCCACACGACGGGCCACGACGCTGTGGTTCCAGCCCTTCGGCCGCGCACGGCCGCCTTTCGGTAGTCATTCTCGATCGGTACTTTTCGGCTATATGGGCTCCCTGCGCTACCCGGAGCTCGAGGCCGAACTCGCGCGCGGTCTCCTCCGCCCCGTCTACTACTTCGCCGGCGATGAGGACGTGCTCAAAAACGACGCCGTCACGGCTGTCGTTGGGCGCGCTCTCGATGCGGCGGAGCGTCAGTTCAACTGCGACGATCGATACGTAGGCGACCTCGATGCCGAGCGGCTCGCGACGCTCCTCTATACACCGCCATTGCTCGCAGAGCGACGCGTCGTGGTGCTGCGAGGCGTGGAGGCGTTGCGCCGTAAACCGAAACTCCGCCGTTGGCTGGCCGAGGCGATCGCGTCGCCAGCATCCGAGATGGTGGTGGTGCTCGTCTCAGGTGCAGGTGAGAAACGCGACGAGCAGCTCACACCACACGCCGCTGTCACCGTCTTCGATACACCGTCTCCAGAAGAAGCAGCGGTTTGGATAGAGCGCCGCGCCGAGACGCTCGGACTCAGGCTCGATCATGCCGCTGTCGTAGCGCTCTTCGAGGTCTGTGCTGGCTCGCTCGCCGCCATCGACGGTGAGATCGCCAAGCTTGCCGCCGCGTTGGGAGACGTTCCGGCCACCGCCGACGATGTGGTCTCCTTTGCGGGGATCCGGCGCGGCGAGACGCTGGCCGACCTCGTCGAGGCAGTTCTGGCACGTGATACCGGCCATGCACTACAGTTGGTCGACTACGTTTTGGACCAGCCCGGCGTGAACGGGGTTCGCACTGTCATGGCGCTCGGCACAGCACTCGTGGGAACGCGCCTGGCCTTGGCGGCCGCGGCCGGCGGTGCGAAAGGACGTCGCCTCCATGATTCAGTGTTTCAGTCGATCCGGCGGGTGCGTCCCGCGGGCCTTGGCGCGTGGAAAGAGGTGGCAGATCAATGGGCTCGTTGGGCCAGGCGCTGGACCGATCAGGAGCTGAAGATGGCCATCGCTCGCGCCCTCGAGGCCGATCGGGCACTCAAGTCCTCGGGCGTGGTGGGAGAGTCGGGGATCCTACGTCACTTCATCGTCGCCACGAGCAGGCGCGAGGCAGCATGAGCCGCCGTGCTTGGCTGGTCGCGCTGGTCGCGCTGTCGTATGCCTCACCCGCGCTGAGCCAACAGGATTCGCTCCTGCGAGCGGCGGTCCTGCTCTCGACCGAAGGCCGGGGCGACTCCGCGCGTGCTGTGGTGCGTCGCGTGCTCGCGATCACACCGCCGGGTGACTCCCTCTACCCTGAGGCCCTCTACACGCTAGGAGTCGTGTCCGGAGACGCCGACGAGGCGACTCAGGCGCTTCGTCGCGTCGCGATCGAGTTTGGCCTTTCAGCCTGGGCCGACGAGGCGACCCTCCGCCTGATACAACTCAACTACGCCGCGGGCGATCCCGCATCTGCTTTGGGATGGCAGGACCGTTTCGAGCGCGACCACTTCTCGAGCCCGTTGCGTGCCGAGGCACTGTACTGGGGCGCGCGGGCCCACTTCGATCTCCGCGACGAGCCGGCGGGTTGCGCACTGCTCGATGCTGGAACGCAAGCGGATACGACGGACATCGAGCTGCAGAACCGATTTGCGTTCTACCGGCAGCGCTGCTCGGAGCCGACGGACTCGGTGCCGGCAGCTACGTCGCGTCAGTCGTATTTCAGCGTGCAGGTGATCGCCGTGAAGAGCATCGCGGCGGCCGACGAAACACTCAGCAAGCTCTCCGAGGCCGGGTTTGAGGCAGCGGTGGTGCGCGATCGAGACGGCCTGATCAAGGTGCGCGTGGGACGCTATCGCACTCGAGCGCAAGCGTCCGAGACGGCGCGACAGATCCGAAGCAGACTCGGGGGAGAGGCATTCGTGGTCGAGGTCACACCGTGAGGGCGTCGCCGGTCGATACTCCGTTGATGCAGCAGTACCGAGAGATCAAGTCAAAGCACCCACATGCCATCGTGTTTTTCCGAATGGGTGACTTCTACGAGATGTTCGAGTCCGATGCCCAGCTCGCTGCGCGCGAGCTGGGCCTCACGCTCACATCCCGCAACAATGGTGGTGCCACCGAAGTCCCACTCGCCGGAGTCCCCGTTAAGGCGGCCGCCGAGTATCTACGACGGCTCCTCGCCAAGGGGCATCGCGTGGCCATCTGCGAGCAGGTCGAAGACCCCCGGCTGGCCAAGGGTATCGTGCGGCGCGCGGTGGTAGAGACCCTGACGCCGGGGGCAGTGATCAGCGAGGAGTGGCTCGATCGTGCCCGTAACAACTTCCTGGTGGCTCTGGGCCCATCGGGAGACCGGTGGGGCGTTGCGGCGATCGACCTATCCACTGGCGAATTCGAGCTCGCGACCGTCGACGCGAACGAGCTCGCGCCCACGCTCGCCCGATTCGACGCCGCCGAGGTGGTGGTGCCGGCTGGTGCTCGGGGGATCCCACCGACGGCCGCACTCCACACTGAGAGAGAGGCGTGGGAGTTTGACCCGACGATGGCGAGTGAAGAGCTCGAGCGGCGATTGGGTCTCGCAACACTCGACGGTCTGGGCCTGGAGCCCGCCGACGCCCCTGCCCTCGGCGCATCGGGTGCCCTCCTCCGCTACCTGGCCGAGCTCCGGCCGGATGGACTGCCTCATCTGGCGCGGCCACGCATCTGCCGCCCCGGGCACGTCGTGGCGATCGACGAGATGACCCGTCGCAATCTCGAGCTCGTCGAGCCGCTTCGAGCGGGTGCCAAAGGGACCACGCTGTTAGAGGTGCTCGACCGAACGGTCACCCCGATGGGCGCCCGTCTTCTTCGTCGTTGGCTCCTCGAGCCGCTCGCAGGCACCTCCGCGATTGGCGAACGCCTCGACGCTGTTGAGGTGTTGGTTCGGGACGCCCTGAGTTGCGCACGCCTGCGCGAGGCCCTCGAAGGCGTGCGCGATCTCGAGCGGCTTGCCAGCCGAGCAGCGCTCGGTCGAGCCACCCCGCGTGAGCTTGGAGGCCTACGAGACTCGGTTCGACGCCTCCCCGATGTCCGTGAAGCGCTCGATGGCCTCGCCGGGCGCGAGACGAGCGTCGCGCTCGAGTCCGATGCGGCCGCGTTGGACCTGCTGGCCGACGTCCAGTCGGAGCTCGGGGCCGCACTGGTGGACCGCCCGCCCGCGGTCCTCGGAGATGGCGATGCGGTGCGGCCCGGCTACGACTCCGAACTGGACGAGTTGACTCAGCTGCGCGACGGTGGAAAGCGCTACATCGCGTCGCTTCAGGCGCGCGAACGCGAACGGACGGGGATCAACTCGCTCAAGGTCGGCTTCAACCGGGTGTTCGGCTATTACATCGAGGTCACCAAGACGAACATCGCGGCGGTTCCGTCCGAGTACGAACGCCGTCAGACGCTCACCAACGCCGAGCGGTTCGTGACTCCAGAACTCAAGGAGTACGAGGCAAGAGTCTTGGGGGCAGAGGAGCGTATCGCAGCGCGAGAGCGTGACGTGGTCGACACGATTCGTTCATTCATAGGTGACAGGGTCGGTCGCGTACAGGCAACGGCGGCCATCCTCGCTCGACTCGACGTCTGGGCAGGACTCGCCGATCTGGCACGCCTCGAAGGTTATGCTCGGCCCGAGATCGACGATGGCTTCACGCTCGATCTCCGTGCCTCGCGACACCCGGTGCTCGAGCGTCTCATGGCGCGCGAATCGTTCATCCCCAATGACATTTTGGTGGACGAGGGCGGCCGCGTTGTCGTGATCACGGGCCCCAACATGGCGGGAAAGAGCACGATCCTCAGGCAGGTAGGCCTCTGCGTCCTACTCGCCCAGATCGGCTCATTCGTGCCCGCGAGCAGTGCCCGGATTGGTGTTGTCGACCGTCTCTACACGCGCGTCGGCGCGAGCGATGACCTCGCTCGTGGTCAATCTACGTTCATGGTCGAGATGGCGGAAACGAGTGCCATCCTGCACGGTGCGACTCCGCGGAGCCTCGTCCTCCTCGACGAGATTGGCCGTGGCACGTCGACCTATGACGGGGTCGCCATCGCATGGGCGGTCACGGAGCACTTGCACAACACTGTGGGCTGCAAGGCGCTATTCGCAACGCACTACCACGAGCTGGTCCAGGTTACCGAAGAGCTCGCACACGCGCGTAACCTCAACGTCGCGATCCGCGAGGTGGATGGCCAAATCGTCTTCCAACATCGGCTGGAGCCCGGAGGGACCGACCGGTCCTACGGCATTCACGTTGCTCAACTCGCAGGGCTCCCGCCGGCCGTCGTCGGCCGTGCGTGGGAGCTCCTCGCGCTTCTCGAGGCCGGGCACCACGTCGCCGGTCTCGCTCCGCCTCCCGCTCCCACCCCACTCGACCAGCTCTCCCTGTTCACTGACAGCGGCCAGCAGGTTGTGAAGGCGTTACGCGAGCTTGAAATCGAGTCGCTCACACCACTCGAGGCGCTCAATCAGTTGGCGGTACTCCAGCGGAAGGCCACCCGGTGAGACGCTCCTGTCTGTTCGCGTGCGTGGTATCTGTTGCGCTCCTCGCTACCGCGTGCGGCCGTGGAGCCGAAGACGATGTAAGTAGCGGGAGTGCGGCGGCGCTAGAGGACCACCCGCCGGTATTGATCAACGCGGAGTCCCCCGTCGAGTATCCGCCAGAGCTGTACGAACTCAAGGTTGAGGCCGACGTCGTGCTCAGACTCTTCGTGGACGCGGAGGGCATCATCCAACCCGATTCGACGTCGGTAGCCGAGTCGAGCGGCCATCCAGCTCTCGATTCCGCTGCGCTCGCCGGTGTCACGCGCTTTCGTTTCGCGCCAGCTCTCCGCCGCGGCACCCCGACGGCCACAGCATTCCTCCAGCCAATTCACTTTCGGCACCCAGAGGGCGCTGCTGGAGACAACCCGTGAGCCACCCTCTCGCCGCCGTTCGCTGACCGGGATCATGCCCTATCTCCTCTCGGCCGAGGCCAGCTTCTCCGCAGCACATACCCTCCCAGACGGAGGCGACTGTGCGCGACTTCATGGACACAACTGGCGGGTCCGTGTCACGCTTCGCGTCGGCGACGATGCACTCGATGAGTCCGGCATGGGGGTGGATTTCCGTGACCTCGAGGAGATGACACGGCACGCCGTATCCGATTTCGAGCACCGGTTTCTGAACGAGGTGCCGCCGTTCGACCACGATGCCCCGTCAGCCGAGCGACTCGCCCGGGTGGTGTTCGACAGGATCGCCAAGCGGCTCGACGGCCGACCGGGCGTGGGCGTTGAGCAAGTAGAGCTGTGGGAGATGCCGCAGTTCCGCGCGATCTACCGGCCGCAGTGAAGGTCACGCTCCTCACAGGGGGCACCTCGAGCGAGCGCGCGGTGGCTATTGCCTCGGGCGCACAGATGACTGCCGCGTTGCGCGGCCTCGGTTACGAGGTGGCCGTGGTCGATACTGCCCGCGGCTTGGTATCGGCGGACGAAGAGCAGTCATTCCTACGAACGGACCCCGGCTCTGCCCCACCGTCGCTCGACGAGCTCCGTGTCCTCGAACGCGGAATGCTGCTCGGAGGCCTGGGGGAAATCCGCGCTGTCCGCGAAGCGGACGTGATCTGCCTCGCGCTCCATGGAGGCCAGGGCGAGGACGGTACGCTGCAAGCCGTGTTGGACGTGCTAGGCCGTCCCTACACGGGGAGCGGGCACCTGCCGAGCGCACTCGCTATGGACAAGGACCTAGCGAAGCGGGTCTTTCAGACACACGCCATCCCGGTGCCCCGCTGGTCGATGGGGCCCATCCCCACCCGCAAGGCGGCGGCACTCGGATGGCCTGTCGTGGTCAAGCCGTCCAAGCAGGGGTCCACCGTCGGACTGTCACTCGTCCACGAGCCAGCAGACCTCGAAGCGGCGTACGACCTGGCGCTCGCCTACGATGACGAGATCATGGTGGAGGAGTTCATCGCCGGCCGTGAGCTCACTGTGGCCGTCTTGGGTGGTCGAGCCCTCCCGGTTGGTGAGATCGTCCCGCGGCACGAAATTTTCGACTACGAATGCAAGTACGTTCCAGGAATGGCTGAAGAGATTTTCCCGGCCCGGCTCGACGAGAAGACAGCGCGCCGCCTCCAAGGGGTCTCGCTCACGGCCCACCGGGCGCTGAAGCTCGGGGGGTACTCGCGAATCGACTTCCGAATGAGCGACGACGGGGACATCTTCTGCTTGGAGGCGAACACGCTCCCGGGAATGACTGGAACCAGCCTCGTCCCGCAGGCGGCCAGCGCGGCTGGTCTCGCCTTTCCGGAGCTCTGCGCCGAGATCTGCCGGCTCGCCCTGGGCGATGCAGGCACACTGAGGGACCCAGACGAGCCTCTCGGAGGTAGAGAGTAAGAGCGAGCTCACTCACCATGTCTCCTCCGCGTCTTTTCCGGTTCACCCCTTGGGTGCGGCGAATTCTCGCCGCCAATGTGGGTGTGTTTTTTTTGCAGGAGACGATCTTCACGGGCCGATGGGCCGTCGAGACCTTCGGGTTCGCACCAACTCAAGCCCTCATGCGCCCGTGGAGCGCTTTCACGTACATGTTCCTCCACGGCGGTTTCTTGCACCTCGCCGTCAACATGCTGATGCTGTTCATCTTCGGGGGTATGGTCGAGGAGCGGCTGGGGAGCCGGTCGTTCGCGCGCTATTACGTCATCAGCGGACTCGGGGGTGCCGCGCTCTCGCTCCTCCTGGGGCCCGCGCTCGGGGTCGGGCAGATCCCGGTTATTGGAGCCTCCGGCGCTGTGCTCGGCGTTGCCCTTGCGTTTGCCTATTTCTGGCCCGACGCACCGGTGTTCATTTTCCCCTTCCCCGTCCCCATCAAGGTGAAGTGGCTGGTCGCGTTCCTCGCTGTGACGAACCTCGTCTCCGCGATCAATTCGGCCCAGCATGGCGTCGCGTATCTCGCACATCTAGGCGGGTTCGCGGCTGGCTATCTCTTCCTCAAGCTTCGGGCCGGCGCTTCGGGAGGCACCCCGGGTCCCGTACCGCGGGTCGTACCGACCAAGGTCCTCGTTCATCCAGCTGCCCGCCGGCGCGCCCAGGCCCCACCAGCGCAGCCCGAACCCGACAGCCCCACGCAGCAACGCAAAGAGATCGACCGCGTGCTCGAGAAGATCTCCGCTGAGGGAGTGGGATCGTTGTCCGAACACGAGCGGCGACTTCTCCTCGAAGAGAGTGAACGGCTGCGGAAGAAGGAGTAGCGCGGAAGGGGTCTAGAATCGACGCCCTTGACAACCGTGCAAAAGCACGCCACCGGGCAGACAGACGATTTCAATTCACATCTTGTCGCCCGCCAGCACACGAACCAAATTCTGCCCGGCACTATGCTCATCAACCTCGTCCCCGAGTTCCTCGCCGTCCTCAGTGCCGGGGATCCCGTCGCCGCTTATCGAGACTATCTCGACCGCCACCGTCCCATCCTCGCCGCCTACTGGCACAACTACGTCCTGGACCTCGACGGCCCACATGCTGAGGAAGTGATCCGGCGCACGGTTGCCGCCAACCGAAGAGATCTCCTCACGACCACGAACGAGGTCGACATCACGAAGGTCTGCGGGGAAGCGCTCGCTGCATCACTGCGCCTCTTCGAGGCGGACCGCCCGGTTGACTGTTACGTGATGGTCGGAGTAGGCGCAGCCAACGCGGGCGAGTTGGTGGTTGGTGGGCGCGGGATTGCCTTCGTGTGTGCCGAGCATTTCACCGGTCGAGCGAACCCCGAGACCATGGGGCTTGGGCTTCCCCCCGAGTTGCTACCTCTCTGGATCGCTCACGAGGTGGCACACACTGTTCGGTACACATCGCCGACGAGTCGTAGCGAGTTCGCGCGTGTGGTGGGCGAGAGCGGTGGGTTCTACGATTTTTGGGAGACGGGGACGCGGATCCCTCTACGGGAACAGCTTCTGAATGAGGGGCTCGCCGTGCGAGCCGCGATGGCGGCCGCTCCCGGGCACGCCATCTGGGAGTACTACGGATACTCGCGCGGCCAGTACCGACGAGTGCGAGAACTCGACGCCTTTCTGCGACACGCGACCACCCCGGATCTCGATCGAGCAGGGCTCGGGCTCCGGCTGCGCTACCTTTCCGCTGGCATGAGCCCTTCAGCGCGACACGTGGCTGGCAGGGTCGTGCCCGAGCGCGCAGGCTACTACCTAGGCGCTCAACTCGCCGGCCCGTTCGTCGAGCGCCGGGGCATTGCCGCAGCACTGCGTGCCGCTCCGGACGAGTTCCGCAAGGCCGAGGAAGACGCTCACCGCATCGAGACTGCATGAAAACAACACGGCGATCTGCACAGCAGGGCAAAGAGTTCCCGGAGCGGCGGTCGAATTTCGAGCTTCGGGAGGTACTCGACGAGTTTCTACGGCTCACGAGACATCTCGCGCGGCACGCGCGCGACCTGCCCGACGACGAACTGGCCGACATCGTCCGTCGCCTCGAGTGGCTCGCCGACGAGGTCGTCCGGATCACGACCGCCATAACGGGATCGGATTTGACCCAGAGGTGACGACCGGTTAGGCGACAACAGCTACTTGCGCGCCACGACCCCCTGTCTCGCTGCTCGCTGACGCGCGATCAGCCATTGCTGCGGCAATGAGAAGATGTTCGTTGCTGCGTAGTAGAGATTCAATCCCGACGAGAACTTCAGGAACAAGACAGTCATCATTCCAGGCATGAAGTAAACCATCATCTTCGTCTGCGGGGTGGGCGGGGTCCCTCGTTGCCCGAGCTTCATTAGCGCAAACATCGAGAGCCCCATGAGGATCGGAATGATGTAGATCGGGTCTGGGCGTGAGAGGTCCGGCAACCACAGGAACGGGACACCACGAAACTCGATGGTGTTGTTGAACACGAAGAAGAGAGCGAACAGGATCGGCATGGGGAGGAGCATTGGGAGGCACCCGCCGAGCGGGTTCACATTGTGCTCCTTGTAGAGCTTCATCATCTCCTGCTGAAGCCGCTGTTGGTCGCCCTTGTGCCGCTCTTGGAGCTCCTTCATGAGCGGTGCGACAGCCTGCATGCGGGAGCTTGACTCCATCGCTTTTTGGTTGAGGGGCCAGAGCAGCACTCGTATCCCGAGCCCAAACAGGATGAGCACCCAGCCGTAGGCGAGATTGAGTCGCTCGTGAAGCCACACGAGGATGTTCACCACGACTCCCGCGATGGGCCGAATGACCGGTCGCAGGAACCAGCCGTAGGGATTCACGTCTTCGAAATCGTCGCCGACTGACCTGAGGCGCCGGTGTTCCTGAGGCCCGACGTACACGTCGTAGCCGAACGTGCCCTGTTGGGAAACAGGTAGCGTGGCCACCGCGTCGAGGCGAGAAGCGACCTTGCCATCTCGGACTCCACCCGCGACCAAAACACCGCCGAAGGGCACGGCTCCCTCGTGATTGGCGAGCGCCGCGGCCACGAAGTACTTCGACTTCGTGGCAAACCACGTGAATGGTCCCGCCAGCGTGTCTACTTCGGCGGGCTGCACTTTGCCGAAGCCTACGCTCGAGGTGGAACGTGCCTTGGTGACGACGGCGTAGCTCCGGTGATCGCCTGACGTGTCGGATTCGCCGGAGCGGAGTCCCGCTCCGAGCCCAACCGTGAGGACGGCTCCGGTAGCAGGGAGTCCCTCGATCTGCCCTCGTACCTGGAATCGGTAGGCGTCGGGCGAGAAGCGATAGGTCAGCAGGACGCGGAGCCCGCCAAGGTCGCCGTCGAGCGTGACCTCTTCGTCTCGGTCTCCGACCTGCACCTGAGTGCGACTTGGCGTGAAGGCGTGTCCAGCAAAATGGAGCGTGTCGGCGCCCATCACGAGTGCATGATCGAGCAGTGGTGCGTCGTCTCGGACGAGCTGAAGGCTGCCACTATCTGTTGGAGCTAAGCTCTCGTAGTCGAGAAGCCATGCCTCTTCGAGCCGCCCCCCACCGGTGCTCACCTGATACCGATAGAGCGCAGACGAGATCGTCACCGTCTCCGCTTCCCGCTCTGGGGGCAGGACGTCCGGGGCCCCGCGAACCACCGGAACACGCTCAGGAGGAGGCGCAGGGACCTCCGGGACGGGTTCGGGACCCACCCGAGCCCGGTCCGCCGGCACGGTAGTCGTATCGGTGGGTCCGCCGGCAGGGGGCGTGGGCGGAAAGAGAAGGCTCGGCAGCACGGCCACGGCGATCATCAAAAGGACCGCCAAGATCAGGCGCTTTTCCATACCGTCTAGGGCACTGGGTCGAAGCCACCGCGGTGGAACGGATGGCATCGGAGGAGGCGCCGCGCGCCCAGCCACGACCCTCTGGCCAGGCCGTGCCGCTCGATGGCTTCACAAGCGTAGGCGGAGCAGGATGGGCTGAAACGACATGTGGGTGGTAGGAGAGGGCTGACGGCGCGCTGGTAGGCACGAACTGCCAACACGCCACACCGTCTCGGGACGTCGGTCAAGCGCATGGTGCCAGGGTTTCCAGCTCGCTGGAGAGCTCTGCGAAACCCGCTCGGTAGGCAGCGGGGCGGGCACGGATCACGATGTCGAGGGAGCCCAACGAACCCAGGACGCGGCGCCGCGTGATTTCCCGGAGCCGGCGCCGGAGCCGGTTCCGGGCCACCGCGGTCTGGCGGTATCGGGGCACCACAATGGCGACCCGGGGGTGCCCAGATTCCGTCGGATGCCATGCCATCTCGACGAGCCTCGACCGGCGCCGCTTCCCCTCTGCCCAGCACTGCGCGATTTCTCGCTCGTGCCGCAACCGAAACGATGGGGGGAAGCGCTCGCCCGGCGTTAGTGCTTTCCTCGATGCTTGCTGGGGAGGCTGACTGCGATCCGTTTGCGGCCCTTTTTCCGCCGTCGTGAGAGTACGGCTCGGCCCCAGCGCGTTTCCATTCGCGCGCGGAATCCGTGACGATTAATGCGCCGCCGGTTCCGCGGCCGGTACGTCGGCTTCATGCAAAGTGATCCCTCCAACGGGGCCGAAAAGCTACTCAGGACAAGGGCTTGCGGTCAAGGTTGACTTTTCCACACGGCGCCTGTAGCTTCGCCTCCGCCCTTGCAGTACGCCCCACCCAACGACGTCTGCGCTATGGAGTTGTCGCCGAAGGAAGTCTGGAAACGCTTGCTCGAGGAGGCCCGCACAGAGCTGCCTCCCGCGACGGTCCGCACGTGGCTCGAGCCGGCGACACCGATCGCCCTCGACGACGGGCGGCTGATCGTCGGTGCACCCGATCAGTTCGCCGTTGAATGGAACGAGTCAAAGCACGGTGGTCTGCTTTCGAGCTTGGCAGAGCGCGTGTTCGAACAGCCGCTCACCGTGGTCTTCCGAGTTCAGGAGGACCGCCAGCGACGGCCACAGATGGACTTTTTCGTGAGTCCCCAGGGCCAGTCCAGTCCGGCAGCCGCACGCCGCGGCACCGCTCCGCTCAACGACCGATACACCTTCGCCCATTTCGTCATCGGGAAGTCGAATGAGCTCGGTGCTGCCGCCGCGCATGCCGTCGCCGAGGCCCCCGGGAAGAGCTACAACCCCCTCTTCATCTACGGCCAAACCGGACTAGGCAAGACTCACCTGATGCAGGCGATCGCCCATGCTGTCCTTGCACGGGATCCAGCTGCCCAGGTTGCCTATCTTGGCGCCGAGCAATTCATCAACGAAGTGATCGAGTCAATCCATGCCCGGACGATGCCCGAGTTTCGGCGGCGCTATCGCACCGACATGGACCTGTTTCTCGTAGACGATGTGCATTTCCTCGAAGGCAAGGAGATGACGCAGGAGGAGTTCTTCCACACCTTCAACGCGCTCTTCGAGGCCCGGAAGCAAATCGTCCTCACGTCAGACCGTCCCCCGAAAGAGATCCCCGGCCTCGAGGCCAGGCTCGTCTCGCGCTTCGAGTGGGGGATGGTGGCAGACATCGGCCAACCCGACCTCGAGCATCGGATCGCCATCCTCCGCAAGAAGGCCGAGCAGGACCATCTCGAACTGACGATTCCGGACGACGTGCTGCGCTTTATCGCCGAGCACGTGCGCTCAAGCGTGCGCGAGTTGGAGGGCTGCATCATCAAGCTCCTCCTCTTCGCCTCGCTGAAGCACCGCGAGGTCACCATCGACCTCGCCCGCGAAGCGCTGTCCGACCGCATCGGGGTCACCGGCGACGCTGCACCGACAGCCGGCTGGCCGATGCCATCGATCAGTCGGGTGCAGGAAGTCGTCGCGCGTCGATGGGGGGTTACTCCTGAGGGGCTCCGGTCGAAGACACGAACCAAGACGCTGACCGTGCCTCGTCAAGTAGCGATGTATCTTGCCCGCGACACGCTGGGGATGCAGCTCGTCGAGATCGGGCAGGCTTTCGGAGGCCGAGATCACTCCACCGTGATCCACTCGGTCGACAAGGTCAACCGTCAGTTGCAGCGTGACCGGCATTTCCGTGAGCAGGTGGAACTCGCGAAGCGAGAGCTCGTCACCGCATGACCCACATATCGACAACCGATGTGTGGGGAGTGCGGATTACTGGCGACACTGCGCGGCAACAGGTGAGTTGCTGACATGTCGTCATGGATTCCACAATCGGCTCGTGGCGCGCGCGCCCCGACAGCACATGGAGTTAGGTCAGTTATGCGCATATCAGCCTTCCCTACTACTACGGCTAGCTTGTCTTATCTTGAAGTCGTAATAGGCCTTCTCCCACAACGGTGTGTGGAATGAAGTTTACGATCACGCGGGAACAGCTGTTCGAGGGATTGGCGGCCGTCCAGGCCAGCATCCCCGCGAAGACGACGCTCCCAGTGCTATCCAACATCCTGCTCGAGGCGGGCACCGATAGCCTTCGGCTTTCCGGCACGGACTTGGACATGTCGGTCAGCACCGTCGTGCCAGCCGAGGTAGATGAGGGTGGCGCAATCACACTTCCGGCTCGGAAACTCCTCGAACTGGTTCGTGAGCTTCCGGCGAGTGCCATCCGAGTAACATCAGCCGGCGAGCAGCGCGTGTCGCTTGAGTGTGGGCGAACACGCATCAAGCTCTTGGGGTTGCCCACGGAGGATTTTCCCGCATTCCCGCCCGTGCCGTTTGGAGAGGGCTGGCGGACGACAGCGGCCGACCTACAGAAACTGATCGGCCATGTGGCTTTCGCCTCATCGACCGAAGAGAGCCGACCGATCCTGAACGGCGTCTTGTGGGAGCTCAGAAACAACCGGATGCGAATGGTCGCGACGAACGGTCATCGGCTGGCGCGGATGGATGTGCCCACGGAGGGTGCGTCCGATGCCGACCTGATCGTGCCTCCAAAGGCCCTCGAGCAGGTACGGAAGCTCTTTCCGGCGGACGCCTCGGTCGAAATCGCCCGGAGCGACAACCACATTGGCTTCGAGGCTGGGTCGACGTGGGTGTACAGCCGGCTCATCGAAGGCCCCTACCCGAACTACGAGCAGGTCATTCCGCGAGAGAACGACAAGGTGGCGACGGTCGATCGAACTGCGCTCCAGGGTGCGCTTCGACGGGCCAGTGTCGTCGCAAGCGACCAAACACACCGTGTGCGACTGGGCTTTCAACCTGGGACGCTCAAGATCTCCGTGCAAACTCCAGATCTCGGCGAGGCGGCCGACGAGGTGTCGGTTACCTACGAGGGCGAAGCCATGGAGATCGGCTTCAACGCCACTTACGTGCTCGAGATCCTCAAGTATATGCCGACCGAGGAAGTACGACTCAGCTTCAAAGCTCCGGAGCGCGCTGCGACGATCGAGCCGGTCGGTTGGGACGACCCAGCGAGCTATCTGTGTCTGGTGATGCCACTGCGGCTCGTGGACTGACGCGACCGGGCCCCTCAGCGCCCTACGAGCCGGGTTGATGAGCCCGAAACGCTGAGCAAATCCACGCGCTCGAACGATTTGGGCACGGTCGCGCCGAGCTGAACGAGATCCTGCCCGCCGAGACCGAATCCAAAACTGAGCCGAGCGTTGTCGGTGTCCTGTGGGACGTCAATCCGCGCAAGCAGCGTGATCGGAAGGCGCCCGCCGATGCGAAGCGTTGCCCCCGCCGCCCATTGCTCGAAGCGGTTCTCGGTGGCGGTCATGCCGCCAGAGATCGATAGGAAGCCGCCCGCCAGCCAGGTCGCGTCTGCCCGGAGCGTGAGAGGGAGCGGCGCACCTCCAATCGTCGGGCGCCCAATGTTGGACACATCAGCCGCCACCCGCAGGGAGGACGAGAGAATATGCAGGAGACCTGCCTCCCACCCTGTCCCGCTTCCGTTGCCGCGATAGAACGTCGCTGCAAAGCCGAGCGACGTGCGACGGGCGGCGCGCCCGAAGGCGAGCCGGTAGGTGTCTCGGACTCCCTCGGGTTGGAGCAGATCGTGCTGGTATCCAAAACCGAGACCCCGCGAGCTCGCGGCGGCGCTCCACTGTGACGCTCGAGCTCCATCCTCGAAGGGCGTCATGATGCTCACGTCGGCAGCGACGGAGGCGTAGAGCGGGAGGCCAAGGGCGGCGGGATTCACCCACATGGCGCGCGCGTCGGACAGATCGCTCGCAAACATCAGAGTCGTTGCACGATTCGGCACGGCGGTCTGGGCTGAGAGCGGCGCCCAGAGGCCGCATAAGACCAATGCCGCGGCGTGCCTCACTGGGTCGGCAGGCGGCGGACGACGATCGAGGCGGTCTGAACGACCGGTACAACGATGCCGCTGGTTACCACGAGGACGGCGAGATCCGTCGAGTCCTGGGCGGTGCCTCCCAGGTAGTCGCCGTGCGAACTGAAATACGAGAGGGCGCTGCGCGTGCCGCTTCCCTGGAGATCGAGTTCTTGACCTCCCTGCGATCCTCGACCGGCGAGTTCAGCGCGCGAATCGGTCGTGATTTCCAACGCCCGTAGTCCCTCGAACTCCGTCCAGGCCGTCGCTCGATGGTCGGCGAAGGTGGTCACGTCCAGTTGGATGCCGCGCATCGAGTTGGACTGGCTCGTCGTATCGGTCCAGGCAGTGCCGGGCGTCGCCCCGGTGGGTGGCAGGCTCGGGTAGAACGAGCGGAGGGCGACTTCAATCTGCTGCGCGATGGTGCTGGTCGTGTCTCCTCCTCCGAATTCGAGGACACGGCCCCCGGTGTCGAGCCGCGCCAGGAACTCGATGCCAACGACGGCCTCGTAGAGGTCGCGCACGTCGATCCCTTGGACGTTCGACGTAGAGTCTGGGACCACAGAATCGATTGTCAGCGTGACCGCGAACCCCTCGATCCCCTCGACCACGGTGGATTCGAGAAACGTCTGGGTGAGGAGCAGCTGCTCCTGGCGCTGGCCCATGAACTCCTGGGTGATGCGGGTTTCGGCTCCGATGACGTAGGAGCCGGTAGTGGGCCGGAAACGGATCGAATCTGGCTCGGTCGAGGTGGGCGCCTGGACCTCCTGGACGGTGGCTTCGGGAGTCGCCGGCGTGCTGGCCGGGCGCCCGGCACAGGCAACCACCAGAACCAGAGCTGCTGGTCGCAACAACAGTTTCACTGAGGTTCCCCGCTGGTCGGAGTAGCGACTCTGGGACGGCCAAACACGGCAGCGATTTCGTCCCCCTCACTGCTGACCTTGAGCAAACGCCACCCACGCCGGGTCATATCACTGCGCCAACTGATGAGCTTCTCCCACTGTGAGGCTGGCGCTCGCAGCACCCGGATCTCAGCGCGGTCTTCCCAGGAAACCGGGTAAGGCGCACCGGGAGCGGTCATCGCGAACCTCCGAGGGATCGGAGTGGGGTAGCGGGCGGTGAAGCCGTAAGCCGAGTTCTGTTCGCCCGTGTCCACGGGCGTGCGGTCATCTGTCTGGGATGGCGGTCGCCCGCCACCTCGTGCGGCCTACCCGCAGCTCAAGCGGTCCGGGCCGGACCTCGCTGCCTATTTGGCCTTGCTTCGACTGGGGGTTGCCGTGCCACGCCTGTTGCCAGGACGCGCGGTGGGCTCTTACCCCACCGTTTCACCCTTACCCCGACTTGTGGGGCGGTCTGTTTTCTGTGGCCCTTTCCATCGCCTTACGGCGCCCAGGTGTTACCTGGCAGCCCTGCCCTGTGAAGCTCGGACTTTCCTCGGGGACTAGCATGCGCAGCCCCGCGACCGCCACACCTCACCAAACCCGCCACATGCAATCTAATCGAGCCACGGCGGGTTTGCCCTGTCGCGTGCCGGGTTTTGGCATCGCGGGGGGTTGATGGCGCGTTGAGCTGGTGTGCGCAGGGTGCCGTGGGCCACGAGTTGGGGGGAACGGATGAGTGTGCCGACGGTGTGTACAGTACTGATGCCGGCCGAGCGTGCGCGCGTCGAGGCTGCGGGAAGCGGCTACTTCCACGCGGCGCACGCCGAGTCATTGCCGGCAGTCCTCCGGACAGTGCGAGGGCGGCACGTCGATGCGGTGCTCCTCTCGGTTCACCGCTGTGACCGTGCTGCGCTCGGTGACATCGTCACCCTCGTGCGCGAGTTCCCGGCGATACCCACCGTGGCGCTCGTGTCACGCTACGATCCACGCGCTTCAACGGCCCTTCTCCAGCTCGGGGCAACGGGAGTCCGCGACGTGGTGGACCTCACAGCCCCGGCCGGCTGGTCCCGGCTGAGGGATGTCATCGCGCACCCGGCCTCACCGGTGGTCGCACGGATACTCGCGGGCGTACTGCCACGCATTGCCGAGGCTCCTGCCGGATCGAGGCTCTTCTTCGAAGCCGCGGCGCGTCTCGCCCCCGCAGTGAGTACCGTGCGGGCTTTGTGCCGCCATTTCGGTGTGCCGGCAAGTACCGTGATGTCTCGGTTCTTTCGCGCGGGACTGCCGTCGCCGAAGGTGTATTTGTCGGAACTGCGACTCTTGCATGCTGCCCATCTCTTCGAAACGCCGGGGTTGTCCGTCGCCGACGTTGCCTATCGGCTCGACTACTCGTCGCCTCAGAGCTTCGGTCGGCATCTCAAGACGACGCGCGGGATGACAGCAACAGAATTCCGGTCGCGGTTCCCATTCGATACCGCCCTCAGCCAGTTCGTGAACGCGATGGTCGAGCCGTATCGGGAGGTGCTGTGCCGTTTCCATCCCTTGAACATCGGGGCCTTGGACCATGGACGCGACGCAGTGGAGCGGCCAGCCCTCCCACCAGTCGTCCGCGCGTCAGGCGATGTCAGCTCTTGGAGTCGGCCGGTGGTGAGGATGGGTGATCGCGCGTCCCGGCGCGCTTCCCTACCACCGAGAAGCGCGAAATAGATGTGCGCAGACGCTCAGCGAGCTGCGCGAGTTGTTGGGAGGTTGCTGAGAGGTCGGCGAGCGAGGCGATCTGCGTTCTGGATGCTCCGGCGGTTGTGTCTGCGCCGTCACCGGCACGGCGCGAGATGGTAGCCACTCCGTCCATCGCCTCGGCCAGGCCGGCAAGCCGCTGCGCCTGGGCGCGCGAGATCTGGGCGGTAGCGTGGACGAGATCGCCTACGAGTGTTACGCCATCTTCGAGTTCTTGGAGCGCGGTATCGGCCTCTTCGGCAACGGCGCCGACATCGCGTACTCGCTCTTCGCCCACGTGCATCGCTCGCGCGACGACGCCGATTTCGGACCGCAGCTCGCTGATCAACTCCGCGGCTTCACGGGCTGAGCGGGCAGCCTCGGCTGCCAATGTGCGGACTTCGTCAGCAACCACGGCAAAGCCCTCGCCCTGCTCTCCCTCGGCCTGCGCCGCTTCAATCGCCGCGTTCAAGGCGAGGAGATGAGTCTGACGCGCGATACGCGCGATCGTGTCGGCGAACTTGCCGATGTGGGCCGACATGCCGGTCAGTGCGTTCACAGTCTGCGCAGTGCTTCGCACCTCGTCACCGACCGTCCGCAAAACAGTGCTTGCCCGCCGCACCCGCTCCCTCCCACGCTCCGCCGCTGCGAGCAATCGCTGCGCGTCCGACTCCATCACTTCGGCGCGAACGCGCAAGGTCTCAGCCTGGTGAGCGGCTTTGACGCTTTCTCCACGGCCCTCTCCCGCCAGCGTACGCTGCTGCCGAAGTTCATCTGCTACGCCAGCCGCCGCGTGGCTGGCCTGCTCGCCCGCAGCGTGCAGTTCCTGGGTCGAGGCCGCTAGTTCCTCCGCGTACGCGGCTACCTCGTCGGCTTCGCGCTGCACGACGGAGATTGTCGCGGCGATCTGATCGAGCATGCGGTTGAGGCTCCGCTCGAGCGCTCCGAGCTCATCGCCGTGTGCCCCGCCCGCCCGGGCACTCAAGTCTCCCCGTTCGACGTCAGCCATCACGGCGCGCGCCTCACGAATCCGCTCCATCAAGGACGAAGGAATCTGCTTGAGCGCCATCGCGGCGATGATGAATACCACCGTTTCGACGTACGCAGCGGTGGGGACTGCGGAGATAGGTCCATACAGTCGCGCATGCGCTGCGCTGGCCGCGAGGTAGGCGACGGCCGCGAGAACGATGACGAGATCACCGACTCGCCGCCCCTGTTCGAAGCCGTACGGCAGTACGGCCAGCAACAGTGCCGCGACCATCCCGCCATGGCCGAAGAAGAACACGAGGAGGGAGACGATGGAGACGTCGAGCAGCGCGAGGAGGTACACACTCCACCATCGAAATCGCCGCCGCCGTTGCGAGCCTGAGATCCCGACATTCGCCAGTGCGGCGATGCCGAAAGCGGTGATCACCGCTTCCGGTGAGGCGGGCACCAATCCGCCGGCCCACCCCAGAAGCGTGATGCTGAATCCTCCAACGAGGAGTGGCCAGCGGCGGCGGTAGCCACGGTCGAACGTCGCCCTCTCTTGCTGTCGCTGCTCGGCGAACTCTCCCGCCTCGTGAGTTCGCCCGCCTATCCAGGCCGCAAGAGCAGGGCGAGGGGTGGGTGGGGCGGGGTGGGCGGACATGATCCTACGGTGCGTCGTGGAGACCGAGGTCCGCCACGGTCAGAAGGACAAACACGTCGCACTGGTCCGCCTCTAGCGTCTCTCGACCCCCCTCGAGCCGATCGACGACGGCGAGTACGCCGAGCGGGCGGCCTCCTGCTGCACGCACGGCGGCGAGAGCGGCTTGCGCGGAAGCGCCAGTCGTAATCACGTCCTCCACCACAACCACATCACGGCCTCGGACGCTCGCGCCCTCGATGCGCCTCGCTCGGCCGTGTTCCTTTGCGGCCTTCCTCACTGAGAACGCGTCGATGACGGTCGAACGGTCGCACGAGGCCCGGGCGATCGCATAAGCGACGGGGTCGGCGCCGAGAGTGAGGCCGCCGACGACAGCCGGCGCCCAGCCGAGCCGGTCGAACGCCTGAAGTCCTAATGCCCCGATCAGCTGGAGACCCTTGGCGGTCATCGTGGTCCGCCGCGCGTCGATGTAGTATGAGGACTGCTTGCCCGACGACAGCGTGAAGTCACCCCGCGCGACCGACTGAGTGGCGATCAACGTGCGCAACTGCGCGAGGAGGTCGGTCTCGGCCTGGCTCACGTCCCTCGGCGGAAGAGCCCCCTGATCCCTCCCCAGACTCCCTTTTCGACCGGATCCGTTCCACCCTGGCTCACCGCTTGAGCGAAGTCCTCGGCGAACGCCTTGACGCTTGAGTGCCGAGCTGCTGGGTCACGCTCGAGGCTACGCATGACCGCGGCCTCGACGGCGGGGTGAAACTCCCGATCGTGGACCGCCTGGCTCAGGGGCCTCGGTGACTCTTGAAGGAGTTGCTGGAACAACACGCGAGGATTACGGCCCGTGTACGGGTGCTCGCCAGTGAGTAGGTAGTAGGTGATCGTGGCGACTGAGTAGATGTCGGCGGACTCACCTACCAGTTCGCCGCTGAGCGTCTCGGGAGCGACGTATTGGAGCGTGCCTACGAAAAAGCCAGCGCGTGTCAGTCGATCTGATGCTGCTTGCTCGGCATCGCGAGCAATGCCGAAGTCGAGGAGCTTCACATGCTCCTCGCTCGGGTCGAACATAATGTTCTCTGGCTTGAGATCACGATGGATGATCGCCGCAGCGTGTGCGGCAGCCAGCGCATCGGAGAGTTGGTTCACGATCGAGGCAGTGAGCTGTGGAGGGAGTGGACCGCGTCGTGCGACGTGCTCCGCCAACGATTCCCCGACTGCCCACTCGAGTGCGAGATAGTAGACACCGTCGGCGGAGCCGTAATCGTAGGTTCGCACCACGCCTGGATGCTCCACGCGAGACCCGTAGCCCGCCTCGCGCAAGAAGCGCTTCACAGCGGTCTGATCGCTACGCAACCTCTCCCGCAGAACCTTGACGGCGCACGTACCGTGCGACGGATGCTCCGCGCGGTACACCGTCGCAGTGCCGCCCTCGCCTATTCGCTCGGTCAGGCTATAGCCTTCGAGCGTCGTTCCAGACAGGTCTTCTTGAGCCATAGAATGGGCGAAAGTAACGTAGTGACTTGGGCTTGAGCAAGGGTGACACCGGCCGATGTCAAGGCTGACAAAGCATTTCCGCGTGACCGCTCTTCGGCACGGGGCGCTGATGCACACCGCCAGCTATCTGCTGCTGGCCGGCGCGTGTGCGCTGACCAGCCGGGCGTCGACGCCCGCAGCGGGCGGCCCTGCAGAACTGCGCGACCCGACCGCGCTGTATCACGACATGGGGCTCCTCGCCACCAGCGGAGCTCTCCCTTTCGTGGCGTCTCTTCGTGTCCTCGCCGGCCCAACCCCCGATTCAACGCTCTTGGTGCTCGCCATCTCGTTGGCAAGTGAATCGCTCGCATTCCGCCGCACTGATACGACGTATGTCGCGAATTACCGGGTCAGCGTTGAGTTCGGCGCCGACCCCCGCTTGACGCTGAAGAGTGACGAGACTGTGCGAATTGGCAGTTACGAGGAGACACGGCGCGCGGGGGAGAGCATCCTATTCCAAAGGTTCCTGGCCGTGCCCTCAGGGACCTACGACGTGCGCGTGCGCGTGAGGGATCTCCGTAATGACACGGAGGGCGTGAGTGAAGGGATTGTGACGGTGCCACCAGTCGGAGTGACTCCGGGGCTCGCGGCTCCCGTTCCCGTGTACCGCGGTACAGCGCGCGATTCCTTCTCCGAAACACCCCGGCTCGTCGTGAACCCGCGAGGTTCCGGCGCGTACGGGGTCGATACGCTCCGGCTGTACCTCGAAGGCTATCAATTGCCTGTAGGATCGGTCGCCAGGGTGTGGGCCACTGACCCGCAGGGCAGGATCGTGTGGCGTGACAGCCTCACGGTCGAACGTGCTCGCGTCCTGAGCGGATGGGTGATCGACGTGCCGCCGCACGTACTGCCCGTGGGCAGGATCGACGTGAGGGCGCAGTGGCTCGACCGGCCGCCCAGCGATCGCCTCGCGCTACTAATGAGCCTCTCAGAGCGGTGGATCACGCTGACCTTCGAAGAGATGTTGAGCCTTCTGCGGTACTATGAGCATCCGGCGGCGGTGGATTCGCTCGAGCGGACGCCAGCAGATCAGCGAGCGGACGAGTGGTCCCGCTTCTTGCAAGCGACCGATCCGAACACGGACACTCCGGCGCACGAGGGCTTGGACGCCTATTTTCGACGTCTCGTCGACGCCAACCGGCGGTTCTCTGAGCGGGCAGCCGGGCTGGTTGAGCGAACGTGGAGAGGTATACATCACGCTCGGCCAGCCGGACGAGGTCGCCGAGACACGCGCGGAGTCTGCTTCAGGGAGGCCGCAGGGAATCAGGTGGGCCTATCACGACCTGCAAGTGCTGCTTCTCTTCCAGGATGAGACGGGCTTTGGGAGGTTCCGATTGACACCTGACTCGAGAATCGAGTACCAGCGCACCCTAAATCGCCTGCGCCGAAACCTGTGACGGACGAGCGGCAGCGGCTCTTTCTGATCGACGGCCACGCTCTCGTCTACCGGGCGTTCTTTGCCATGGCACGGCGCCCCCTCACGACGAGCCGAGGAGAGAACACCTCAGCGGCTTGGGGCATCGCAAACTTCCTGATCCGGCTTTTCAGAGAGCATCAGCCGCACCGCATCGCGTGGATCTTCGACAAGGGCGACTCTTTCCGCCACGAGATGTTCCCAGCCTACAAGGCCACCCGTGAGAAGCTCGACGCGGCGCAGCAAGAGGACTTCGATCGCTCGATGGAGCGCACCGCCGAGCTGCTACGGGCCTGGCGGGTGCCAGTCGTCACCGTGGAGGGATACGAGGCCGACGACGTGATCGGAACACTGGCTTCGCAGGCAACACGTGCCGGGGTCGAGACGGTGGTCGTTTCTGGCGACAAGGACTTCTACCAACTGATCAACGAGGACGTCACCCTCCTGAATCCAGGTCGGCGAGGCCCCGCGGCAGTGGACGAGGAGTGGGTCGATGAGTCGAACGCCAGCGAGCGCCTGGGCGTTCCCCCGAATCGGGTTGTCGATTTCCTGGCGCTCGTCGGAGATAGCTCCGACAACGTCCCGGGGGTCCCCGGTGTGGGCGCGAAGACTGCGCGCCAACTCCTCACACAGTTCGGCGACCTCGATGCAGTGCTCGGGCAGGCCAGTGACGTTCCCTCGCGAAAGGTCCGAGAGGCGCTGCTCGGTCACGCAGATACTGCGCGGCTTTCACGGGAGCTCGTCACGATACGGCGCGACGTGCCGGTGTCGCTCGACCTCGACGCGTTGACCGTTCAACCCCCGGATCAGGACGCCCTATTGCGCCTCCTCGCTGAGCTGGAGTTTCACACCCTCGTTCCACAGGTCGCGTCGGGAGGGGCGCCTGCCGAATCCCCTCCTGTGACCGTTGTGCAGGACGTTGCAGAGCTCGAACGAGCCGTCGCCGCAGCCCGCTCGAGCGGCCGCGTGACCCTGGCGGTCGAGGGAACCCAGAGCGATCCCATCTCCGCGGACCTCGTCGGTATCGCGATGGCCGTGAGTCCGGAACAGGTGTGGTACTTCCCGCTCGGGCATGAGCGAGAACCTGAATTACTCATGGCCGAAGTGCCGTGGTGCAACTTGCCGCCCCTGGGCGACACGAGCGTCGGCCCGCTCGTCGAGCTGCTCGAAGACGCGCGTGTTTCGAAGCTCGGCTACGACCTCAAGCACTCCTGGCTCATACTTAGGGGTGCCGGTGCAGAATTGGGGGGCGCAACCTACGACGTGCTGCTCGCGAGCTTCGTGCTCGACCCGGGCCGGAGGTCACACGCACTCGGTGCCTTGGCACTTGAGCGTCTTGGACAGCCAGCCCCCGCAGACGGTGCGAACCGGGGGCGAGCCAGGAACACGACACCCCCGGCACAGAGAACGCCAGCAGACGCCGGGGCTCGCCTTGGCGAAGCGTGCCGCCTGGCGTTCCAGCTGGCCGACGGATTCGAGTCCGAACTCGTGACTTACGGGTTGGGTGGACTTCTGAACGATCTAGAGGTTCCGCTCATCGAGGTGCTCGTCGATATGGAGTGGCGCGGGATCGCCATCAATCCAGAATGGTTCGCCCGGCTCGCTCGAGAGCTCGCTGCGGAGCTCCGGGACCTGGAAGGTCGAATTCACGAGGCGGCAGGGGTCGAGTTCAACGTGAACTCAACGGCACAGCTGCGACACGTCTTGTTCGAGAAGCTGATGTTGCCGGTGGTGAAGCGGACCAAGACCGGCCCATCGACTGACGCCGACGTACTCGATCAACTTGCCACACAGGGACACGAGGTGCCGCAGTTGATTCTGCAGTACCGTGAGCTCGCGAAGCTCAAGTCCACGTACGTCGACGTCCTCCCGGCCAGGGTGAACAAGAGGACGGGCCGAATCCATACCCGCTTCAACCAAGCGGGAGCAGCGACCGGGCGAGTGTCGTCCTCAGACCCAAACCTGCAAAACATCCCGATCCGGACGGCGCGCGGGGAGGAGATCCGGCGCGGGTTCGTCGCTGCACCTGGCTGTTCGTTCATCGTTGCGGACTATTCGCAGATCGAGCTCCGTCTTCTGGCACATCTCTCCGGCGACCCAGGGTTCGTTGACGCCTTTTCCCGCGGCGGAGACATCCACCGCCAGACCGCGTCAGTCGTGTTCGGGGTGGAGTCTGAGAACGTGACAGCCGAGATGCGCGCCCGCGCGAAGACGATCAACTTCGCGACGATCTATGGACAGGGTCCCTACGCCCTCGCTCGCCAGTTGGGCATTGCGCAGGACGAAGCGCGGCAGTTCATTCGCGAGTACTTCGAGCGCTTCGCCGGCGTCCGAGCCTGGCTCGACCGGACCGTTGCCGATGCTCGCGCGAATGGCTATGTCGAAACGATCCTGGGCCGTCGCCGGTACATCCCGGAGCTCAGGGATCAGAGTCACTCCGTGCGGAGCTTTGGGGAGCGTACGGCGACGAACTCCCCCCTTCAGGGGTCGGCGGCGGACATCATCAAGTTGGCCATGATCCGAATCCACCGAACCCTCAAAGAGCGCCAACTGGCGGCCTGGCTGCTGTTGCAAGTGCACGACGAACTGGTGCTCGAGGCAGAGCAAAGTGCGGTGGACATGACGCGAAGTGTCGTGCAGAATCAGATGGAATCGGTCACACAACTGCGCGTGCCGTTGGTCGTAAATGTCGGTGTGGCAACGAGTTGGCTCGAAGCCAAGGCGTAGCATACCTCTTGCAATCGGAGCCCACGGGGGCGTACGTACACCCTCGGCGGTTTGGACTTCAGAGGGGGCCGATGCCCGGGTCGACAGAACGCGGTTTCACGCTCATCGAGCTCTTGATCGTGGTAGTGATCATCGGGATCCTCGCGGCGATCGCGATCCCGAAGTTCGCCAACACGAAGGAGAAATCCTTCGTGGCCACGATGAAGAGCGATCTGCGCAACCTCGCGGTGGCGCAGGAGGCTTATCTGTACGAGACAGGCATGTACACCGGGAACCTCGTGGCCCTGCGCGTCATTCCTTCGCGGGGTGTGACGATCACCGTCAACGAGGCAACGGCCGCCGGCTGGTCCGCCACACTCACCCATGCTCACCTGGAGGCGACGCCGCCTGCCATGCGGTGTTACATGTTCGTCGGTGGTGCGGCACCGATCGGACCCGCCCTCACGGAAGGAATTCTCGTCTGCTCCTGAGGCGCCGGGTTGCGGCGACGAGTCCTGCTTGACGATACTCCCAGTCACTGAAACAACCGCTTAAAAGGCTTTGGAGGTCCCGTGAGCGTATTGTCCTGGCGCCGCGTCGCCGCCTGCGCACTGGTTGCCCTCGGGCTCGCGTGCCAGGATGGGTTCGAAGAGTTTGCAGTTCTCTACTTCGGGTTGGAAGTACAGGTCCAGGACTCAGTGATCTTTCGCCAGCGGAGTCAATCGATGCTCGCGATTGCGCCGTGCTCACTGCCCAATCCGTGTCTCTTGCTCTCGAGTCAGGTATCGTGGTCGTCCACCAACCCTGCGCGCGCCGCGGTGAGTGCCCAAGGAGTGGTGACAGGTGGGACGGACACCGGAGGCGTGTACATCAAAGCAACATTTCAGTCTTTCGTCGACAGCCAGTTCATGCGTGTGGTCGACCATGGCTCGTTCAGGTGGCGAGCACAGCTGACCGGCAACGTGTCGGCTTCCGCAGCGAGCGTCGGCTTCGCTGACACAGCCCTCGCGGTTCTCGTCATCCATGGTGGGGGAACGGGGTCGAGTCTCCTGCGCCGGTTGTCGCTCGATGGCAGCCAAGTGTGGGAGGTGGCAACCTGCCCTGCTGGATCCGTCGCACCGTCGTCGGCTGGGCTGATCCTGACATCGGGGGATGGGTGTACGCGTGCCCATGGGCCGGGGGACGGAGCTGAAGCATGGTCGTTGAGCCTGGGGCTGGCAGGTGCTGGAGCAGCCCAACGCCGTTCGTCGAGTTGGCTTGTGACCCACGTGGTGGCGTCTGGTGGAGCGGGGGAGCCCGAGGCGCTTGCTGTGAGCCGGTTCTCCTCGGTCGGGGCTGAGCTCCGACGGGATACTGTCTACACGGCGGCGTCGATAGCGCTTCCAACCACCACGCCAGCCGTGGCCGCGAACGGGGGACCCGTGCTCGCATGGCTCACGAACGGTACGCCCGTACTCGGCGCGTTCGACTCGCTCGGCGCCCAGATCTTCGTCGATACGCTGACCGCGTCGCCGACGGGTCGTGCCGTGTCGTTTGGGGCGAACGGCGCTATCCTGGTCGGCACAGACGACGGCCTGTTCGCATTCAACGGGACTGGTGGCCTAGCGTGGTCGGCCGGTGCGGCCGGCGACATCGTCTCTACGCCCGTGGGCGACAGCGACGGAAACGTCTACGTGCTCACTGCCGGTGGTCTCGCGAGCTACAGCTCCGACGGGCAGCTGCGGTGGCTGGCCGACTCGCTCGGCTCGGGAAGTGCCGGAGTGAGCCCCGCACCCGTTGCTCTCAGCAACGGGGAGGTACTATCGCTCTGCAAGAGCAATCAGTTCCTCTGTTGGGTTGACCGAGCCACTGGCGCCGTGCTCGGAAGCGTCGATCTCGGCGCGCGCAGCTCGGCAACCCCGGCCGTTGCTTCCGACGGCACGACGATCGTGGTGCTGGGGAATGTCGGACAGAGCGGTACCGGCCTACCGGGGCTCCTCGCGGTGTACGGTCGCGAGGGTCCTCTCAACGTCGGCTGGCCGGCCGAGGGGCGCACTGCAACACTGCCACGGCCGGCGCAACCCCCATGAGTTGGGCAGTCAGGACGTCGGCAAAGGCGAAAGCGCCGCTGACGCAGAGAGTTCACAATCGAGTGGTGGCGCTTAACTTGCACCATTCGGTCTGGGCGCGACCGAGAAGCTGTCGCAAGAGCCGTGGGCAGCGTAAGCGTTCTTCCGCCGAGAGGGGTGTTGCCGTGGGACCGGAAGTAGTCTTGTGAGCTTGGTGGCGGCGGTCCTCGTCGCGCAATTCGCTGGAGCCACAGGGACGCTGGATTCCGCAGTGAGCGCGGGGATTCGCCAGGGGGTCTATCCGGGCGCGGCGCTCGCGGTGGGACGCGGCGACTCACTTCTTTTCGCACGCGGGTACGGACGGCATACCTGGAACACATCGTCGGCGCCGATCACACCTGAATCCACGCTGTTCGACCTCGCATCGCTCACGAAGGTGATCGCGACCACGACTGCGGTCATGATATTGGTGGACGAGGGCCGCGTTGCGCTCGACGCGCCTGTTGTCGAGTACCTCCCGCGGTTTCAAGGTGGGAAGAAGACGACGGTTACCGTTCGGCAACTACTGGCGCATACCTCAGGGCTGCCGAGCTACCGCCCCTTTTTCCAACTGGCGGACACGCGCGACTCAATGCTGACCCTCGTCTACGCGGAGCCGTTGCGTGCGGTGCCTGGCGCGCGAATGGAGTACAGCGATCTCAACGCCATCCTGCTGGGTGAACTGGTTGCGGCTGTCGCGGGTGAACCGTTCGAAGAATTCGTCAAGCGCCGAATCTTCGCTCCGCTCGGGATGCGCGACGCTTGGTTCAGGCCGAGTCGCGCACTCTGGCCCCGCACGGTTCCTACTGGCCAATGGCGCGGTCACGCAATTCGCGGTGAGGTGAATGACCAAAACGCCGTGCGACTCGGCGGCGTCGCCGGACACGCAGGCCTCTTTGACACGGTGCTCGATATCGCGCGGTTTGCTCGTTGGGTGCTGGCCGGCGGGGAGCCCTTGGTGCGCGCTCAAACCCTCGATCAGTTTCTCACCCGACAGGACGGCGCCGGGAATCGCGCCCTGGGCTGGGAAACCGTACCGACGCTCGAAGAAACCAGCAGCGCCGGCCGCTGGCTGAGCCCAGGATCGGTCGGACACACGGGCTTCACCGGAACCTCGATCTGGATCGATCGAGAGCGTGATCTCTTTGTGATCCTCTTGACGAACCGCGTGTTTGGTCCTCGGGTCCGCAACTCGTTTACTGCACTCAAGCGTGTGCGCGGATCGGTTGCAGATGCTGCTGCGATCTGGGTCGATGCCGAGCTATGCGCGTCAGGGATGCGGAGCAGCCGGCTCACATGCGAGTGAGTCAACCCGTCTCCAAGCGACAGCTCCGGAGCTTGCCAAGCTTCTTTGATTCGGCCGCGCGTGGGCGTTGAGGAAAGGCTTGTCCAGGGGTAGGTTGCTGGAGGAGGGTGGATGCCCGAAACAGACGAGCTACAGCAAGCGCTGCGACAGGTCATAGACCCGGAGTTGGGGCTCAACATCGTTGAGCTGGGCCTGGTCTACGGCGTCGATGCGCAGGAGGGCGACGTCGAGGTCCGCATGACGCTGACCTCGCCGGGCTGCCCAGCGGGTCCGCAGATCATGGACGACGTTCAGCGGACGCTCAAGATGCTCGATGGCGTGACGAGCGTAAACGTCGAGCTTGTTTGGGAGCCCTACTGGACTCCCGAGAGGATCGACCCAAAGGTCCGGGCAGTCCTCGGCCTCTAGTTCCCCAGCGCGTCGAGGAACTTCGGGCCCAGCAAGTCGAGCTGCCACCGCCGGAGGTCGGGTACTCGCGAAAGATCGTGAGCGCTGCCTGGGCGCGCGCGCGCGATTGCCTCGAGCAGCGGTTTTCCGCACAAGACCCCCGAGTCCAGCCCCAATTCGTCAGCCAGCCGGTTTCGCACGCCTTTGAGTCGCTCGACTCGCTCCACGTGGTCGGGATCGTAGGTGGCTCTGGGAACGCGGACCCGTCGGGGCAAGTCGTCCTCATGCACTGCCAGCGCCTTGGCGACGGAGCGGATGAGGTCCGGGCCGTAGCGAGATCGGAGCGCGGCCGGAAGCTCGGTCACCTCGCCCAGCGCTTGTTTGGACCGGGGAAGCTTCCGGGCCAGCCCCAGGAGCGCGTCATTGGAGACGATTCGGAACGGTGGCCGATCGCGGCGGCGGGCCTGCCCTTCCCTCCACTCGAATAGGTACTGGAGGGCGAGCCGTTCACGCGCCCCGAGCTGTCGGGCTCCTTTGATGCGCAGATGCGGGTCGGGCCGGGTGTCGGCGCCAGTCCAGCGGACCGCCTCGGCTCGCTCGAACTCCTCGAGAGCCCATTGGAGGCGGCCGCGTTCATCTAGAAGATCCTGGAGGACGTCGCGTAGCGCAATCAGGTGGGCAGTGTCGGCAGCGGCGTAGGAGATCATGTCGGCGGGCAGCGGTCGCTGCGACCAGTCCGCTCGTTGAAATCGCTTCGTTAGACGCACGCCGAGATGGCGCTCCAAGAGACCAGCCAAGCCAATGGCGGGCTCGCCAAGGAGTTGGGCGGCGATTCTCGTGTCGAACAGGTGGCGCGCGCGAAAGCCGTAGTCGCGGTCGAGAATCCGAAGGTCGTAATCGGCGTCGTGAAAGATGACTTCGATGTCTGGGTCGGCGAGGAGCGCACCGAGCGGCTCGAGGTCGAGAACCGCCAACGGGTCCAGTACCGCGTTGGTGGCACGAGTCGAGACCTGCACCAGATAGACCCGGTCAACGTAGCGATGAAAGCTGGCCGCCTCGGTGTCAATTGCGATGACCGGCTCGGCGCGAGCCAGATCGGTGAACGATTGAAGCGCCCCGGCGGACTCGATCAGAATGACATCCTGCACGTCAGTCACGGCGTTCCTCGACCAATTCCCATCATCTGCTGCTGAAGCGACGGCGTAGGAACATAGCGGGACACGGCGGTGAAGGATAAGGTCGGCTGATGGAGCGGCAAATCGACTTGGGCGATGCCAAGATCGCGTTCGACCGATTTGGCAAAGGGCCGGCGGTGCTCTTCGTCCACGGGTTCCCCTTCGACCGCTCGATGTGGCGGTCGCAGGTGCGCGCGCTCAGCCACCTCGAAAGGCTCGTTCCGGATCTTCGTGGGCTGGGAAACTCCGAGCTGGGTGCCGGGGTGGTGACGATGGCGTCGTACGCTGACGACCTCATTGGGCTATTGGACCGATGGGGGTTGAAAAGGGTCATCGTGTGCGGGTTGTCGATGGGTGGCTACGTCGCTCTCGAGATCATGCGCCGGCACCCCGAGAGAGTGCGCGGGCTCGTGCTGATGGACACCCGTGCGGAGGGGGACTCTCCGGAGGCTAGGCAAGCACGGGACGATATGGCGGCGGCTGCGAGTGAGGGGATGGGGTCGATTTTCCGAGAGATGGCGCCGCGACTGCTGGCGGAGGGCACAACCGAGCGGCGGCCGAAGGTCGTCGGAGAGCTGCGGGCGATGATCCTCGGAGCGCCGGTTCCTGGGGTGCTTGCCGCCCTGCGCGCGATGCGCGAGCGGGCAGACGCCCGCGACTGGCTCGGTGAGATTCGGGTGCCTACGCTGGTCGTCGTAGGCGCGGAAGACCGTGTGACCCCGGTTGCCACGGCAACTGACCTGGCTCGACGCATCTCCGAAGCGACGCTGGCAATCGTGCCCGGAGCCGGTCACCTGCCGCCGTTGGAGCGTCCCCATCTGACGACACGACTCCTCGCGGATTTTGTCAGCCGCGTGGGATGAGCGCCCGAGGGGGGCCGGTGAATCTGAATGGGGTGTGGTGCGGAGCGGTTCGCGCTCAGTGTTGCGGAGGACCGGGTGGGTTCGGGCCCTCGAAGACCTCGCGGTTCTTGGCGATGTAGTCCTGCCATTGGGGTGGCACATCTTCCTCGGGGAAGATGGCAGTTACGGGGCACTCCGGCTCGCAGGCTCCACAGTCAATGCACTCGTCAGGGTGGATGTACAGCATGTCCTCCCCTTCGTATATGCAATCGACCGGGCACACGTCGACGCAGCCCCGATCCTTCACATCGATACACGGTTCGACAATCACGTAGGTCATGCAGGCTCTCTCCGATGCGCCACGCAGGCAATCGAGTAGAGCACAATCTCCTGTCGTAGGCCTTCCGTCAAGTGCATGTGGGCCACCTAGTGTGACGCATGCTCGCGGGCAAAGGGTGCCCCGTAGCGGCCGGGTGGCTCGTAACGCTTGAGCCATTCGGACCGGAGACAAAAGGGATCGGCCCCGACTGGCTGGTCGATGGCAAGGACACCGTCGAGGTGGTCGATCTCGTGTTGCACGAGTTCTGCCATGTCACCACTGAGGTCGGTACGATGCTCGCGGCCGCGGAGGTCGAGGTAGCGAAGCGTGACATCGTGTGCGCGAGCGACGCGAACCATGAGCTGTGGGAACGAGAAACAGTCGTCCCAGACCTCGAAGTCGTCGGGACCGATATCGACGATCTCGGGATTCACCATGGTCATGCGGTGCTTCGAGAGTTCGACGAAGACAAGGCGCACGGGTGCGCCGATCTGAGGTGCCGCGAGGGCGCGGCCCATGTGAAATTGTTGTTTCGCGCGACGGAGCGTGTCGCGCAGGTCGTCGGCGACCAGCCGTACCGCCGGGCTCCGTGGATCGGAGGCGGGCGCGCAGCGGACGCGGAGAATTGGGTCGCCAAGCACTCGAATTCGGCGTCGGGCCATGGCGCGAATATGGGAGAATGGCTCGAGAGGGCAATGGGGAGTATCCTCCACGGCGTGCGCGTGATCGGTGTCGTGCTGGCAGCCGGGCGCTCGGTGCGCATGGGAAGGCCCAAGGCGCTCCTGGATCTCGGCGGACGCTCGTTTCTCGAGGTCGTGCTGGCCGCCATGCATCGAGCCGGAGTCAAGTCACGGGTCGTGGTCGCAGGCCCGAATTCGCAGGCGTTTCAGGGCTTTGTGCCGGAAGATGTGCGCCTCGTCGCCGAGGGCACCGGGCCGGAGCCTATCGATTCGATTCGCGCGGCAATGGCGGTAGCCGACTGGGCGGAGGCCATGCTGGTTTGGCCGGTGGACCACCCGCACGTTGAGCCGGATACTGCTAGGGCACTGTTGGCCGCCTACGGCCGTGAAAGGGCCCCGATCGTGGCCCCGTCGTTCAGCGGTCACCGCGGTCATCCAATGATCTGGGGGCGTGAGACGTGGGAGGCATTGCGAAGCGACCCCGCGACGGAGCGCGAGGGGGCACGAGCGATCGCGCGACGCATTCCGGTGCTGCATGTCGACGTAGACGACGAGGCGGTGATTGAGGACATCGACACGCCCGCAGCCTACGCGCGGTTGGTGAAGCGGTGGGGAGGCCAGCCCGAATGAGTCACGCGGTCGTGCTGCTCGAAGGTGTGACAAAGCACTTCACAGAGCACAGAGCAGTTGATGCGCTTTCGCTGGGCGTTCGCGAAGGCATCGTCTACGGTCTCCTCGGGCCGAATGGTGCGGGCAAGACCACAACGATCCGCATGATTGTGCGTATCCTGCTCCCAGACGCCGGTCGGGTTGTTCTTTTCGGGCAGGAGGCCAGCCGTGATCTCTCGCATCTCATTGGCTACCTGCCGGAGGAGCGTGGGCTCTACCGGAAGATGCGTGTGCTCGAGGTGTTGGTATTCCTCGCAGAGGCGAGGGGGATCCGGCGCAGTGAAGCCGAACAGCGATCGCGTAAGTGGTTGCAACGAATGCACTTAGGGGATTGGACCAACCGTCGCGTCGAAGAACTCTCGAAGGGCATGCAACAGAAGGTACAGTTCATTGGGACCGTGCTTCACGACCCGCGCTTGATCGTACTCGACGAACCCTTCGCCGGGCTGGACCCGGTGAACGTGCAAGTACTCAAGGACACGGTGGTCGAGTTGAAACGTGGCGGCACCACGGTGTTGTTCTCAACGCACGTGATGGAGCAAGCTGAGAAGGTCTGCGATGAGGTGTGCATCATGGTAGGTGGTCGCAAGGTCGCTGAGGGGGGCATCGCGGACGTGAAGCGTGGCCACGGGGGAAGGCACGTGGTCGTCGGCTTTGAAGCTGGTGGTGACGCTGTCCCTCCCGTCTTTCGCGACCGGAGAATCGTCGCCCACGTTGACGATTACGGGAGCTATGCCGAAGTCGAGCTGGGCCCAGAGGTGCAACCACACGAACTCTTGGCGGAACTCGTTGCAGGCGGAGCGCGGTTGCGGCGATTCGAGGTGGCGGAGCCGACACTGCACAAGGTATTTGTCGACCTCGCTGGGGGCGACGGAGGAGTGGGCAGGGGGGAAGGGTGACGGCCGCGAAGGCATGGGCGGTGATCCGGCGGGAGTTCGTCACGCGAGTGCGGACGCGGTGGTTTGTCATTTCAACGATATCCGTCCCAGCGTTGCTTTTTGGAACGCTTGTCATCCCGCTCTGGGCGGGTGGCAGGGAGGGGGGGAGTGTACGCCGCATCGCGGTGCTGGACGCGACACGCTCCAGTTTGGGACCCGCTCTGGAGCGGGAGCTGGCGCGCACGGGTCGGTGGGTCGTAAGCCGCATTTCCAGCGATGAGGGCGGGCGAGAGCGCATACTCGTCGATTCCCTGAGCGAGCTCGCCATCGGCGGGATTCTGGACGGATTTATCCTGGTGGGTGAACGGGCGATCACCGATGGGGCTATTGAGTACCACGGATCGAACGCTGGGTCGGTTCGGGAGATGCGAGAGCTGAAGGCTGTGGTCCAACAAACGGTCTCGTCGGTGCGATTGCGGGAAGCCGGAGTGAGCGCTGTGCTTCTAGCTGAGGCAACGGCCGAGGTGAAGCTCGCAGCGGTAGCTCTGGCTAGGCGGGGCGGGCGCGAGAGTTCTGGTGAGGGTGCCATCGTCCTGGCGTATCTTATGGCGTTTACGCTATATATAGCACTTTTTGTATATGGGCAGAGTGTGTTGCGGTCTGTGATCGAGGAGAAGACAACGCGAATCGTGGAGGTGCTTGCCTCGAGCATGCGGCCGGAGACACTGATGGTCGGCAAGGTGATCGGTGTAGGTGCGGTCGGGTTATTTCAACTCTCGATTTGGGTCCTCTGCGGCATCGTGGCCTACACACTCCGGAATCAGCTGGCGACGTTGCTCGACACGCCGGATGTTGCGTCGCTTGCCATACCCGGGGTCGGGCTTGGCGCTATGGCTGTCGCGGTTTGCTACTTTACGCTGGGCTTCTTTCTCTTTTCAACGCTCTATGCGGCCGCCGGGGCGGTTGTAACGTCCGAGCAGGAGGCTCAGCACGCGCAGCTGCCCGTGACGCTCTTGCTAGTTCCCGGAATCTTGGTGTTTCCCGCAGTGCTGGATGATCCTAGCGGAGGCCTCGGAACCGCGATGAGCTTCATTCCCTTCAGCTCACCGATCATCATGCCAGCCCGTTGGGTGGTCGGCGTTGTGGGGTTCGGAGAGCTCGCGTGGTCGATAGGGATTCTCATCGCCACGACCGGGATTGGGATCTTGATGGCGGCTAGGATCTACCGCATCGGGATTCTGATGTACGGGAAACGCGCCACGGTTGGTGAGATTGCCCACTGGCTCATTACATCCTGGAGGACATAAGTTATTGTCCTCGAGTGTCTTTGGGCGATCTGAGCAGTAAACTGACACTGCAGAGAATCGGCTTCGAGTTCCACGTACCGCACGTTTCACGTGAAACGGTCCGAGGCACCAGCCGGCGGACTGCCCAATAACCACACTCGTTTCACGTGAAACAGTGTGATTCGTGCTTTCCCGGTTTGTTCGGCTGGCCTATATTCGTGTGCGCTTGAGCTTATCCAGCCCGGCCGCTCCGGCACATGACTTACTATGTAACCTGTTGTGGCACAACGAGTTAAGGTGTTATGACGCGAATCGTCGCCATCGCCAATCAGAAGGGCGGCGTCGGCAAAACAACCACCGCCGTGAATCTCGCTGCGTCGCTGGCTGCGGCGGAGAAGCGCACGCTTCTCGTCGATGGCGACCCGCAGGCCAATGCGACAAGCGGCATCGGTGTCGAGCGTGCCAGTATCCGGAACTCACTCTACGATGTCCTGCTCGATGGGAGAGCACTCGCCGAAGCGACGGCTCGCGCGACCCACTTCCCGTTCCTGGATGTCGTTCCGGCCACACAGGACCTCGTCGGTGCCGAGATCGAGCTCGTCTCGCGGCCGGACCGTGAGAGCCTCGTCCGTGCAGCGCTCACCACAGTCCGAGACCGCTACGACTTCGTTCTGATCGACTGCCCACCATCACTCGGTCTAATCACGCTGAACATGCTTGCTGCTGCCGACGGCGTGTTGATCCCGATTCAGTGCGAATACTACGCACTCGAGGGGCTTTCCAAGCTCTTGAACACGATTCGCCTCGTGCAACGCAATTTCAATCCGAACCTCGGGATCGATGGCGCCTTGCTGACTATGTATGACGCTCGCCTGAACCTCTGCAAACAAGTGGCTGCCGAAGCACGCGAATTCTTCGGTCCTAAGCTCTTCAAACACTCGATTCCCCGAAACGTGCGGCTTGCCGAAGCCCCCTCCTTCGGCAAGCCCATACTCCTCTACGACGTCCAGTCGATTGGCTCGCGGAGCTACCTCGCGGTGGCACAGGAGCTCATCGCGAGGACATTGGCGTTGCCTGAAGCAGAGCCGGTGAAGCCGGAGGAGGTGTCTGCATGACCGAGCGATCGGGAAAGCGCCGACTTGGACGAGGCCTCGAAGCGCTACTCGGCCCAACTGGGGAGGCCGCGCTTGGCGATGAGGCACATGGCGAGCTCCCCATTGCGGCCGTCGAACCCAATCCGTTTCAGCCGCGTCGAAGCCTCGGCGTTGGTGAGCTCAATGAGCTGACGGAGTCGATCCGAGTCTCGGGGCTGCTGCAGCCAATCGTGGTTCGGCCGGTAGCGGCAGACCGCTACGAGCTCATCGCCGGTGAACGGAGGCTCCGCGCAGCTCGAGCGCTCGGATGGACCACGATCCCTGCCTTGGTTCGCGAGGCGGACGACCGGACGCTGCTCACCCTGGCGCTGGTCGAGAACCTCCAGCGCGACAGCCTTTCGCCCATCGACGAGGCGCTGGGCTACCGCCGGCTACTTGCGGAATTCGGACTCACCCAGCAGCAGATCGCGGAGACGGTCGGACGGGACCGGTCGACCGTGGCCAACGCCGTGCGCCTGCTCCGCCTGCCCGACCAGGTGCAAGCACTCGTGCACGAAGGGAAACTGAGCGTCGGGCACGCTCGCGCACTCGTGACGCTAGAGGACGCAGAGCTCGTCCGACGGCTGGCCGGTCAGGCTGTGGCGAACCAGTGGTCGGTGCGCGAGATGGAGGCGCGCGCGAAACCGGGCCCACGCCAACGTCGCCGCCCTCGCAAGACGGCCGACGGAAACTCCGCTCGGAGCCCGGAGGAACGCCAACTCGAAGATGGGCTGCGTAGGCGATTGCAAACCGACGTCCGTCTCGTCCTCCACGGCGAGAAAGGGCGAATCGAGATCGCGTTCTACTCGAACGACGACCTCGCCCGCGTGACCGAATTGATACTCGGAGCGCCGTTCGCTTGAGCAAGACGACCGACCCCCCCAAGAGCACCAAGCGGCAAACGCTCACACTGATCGTGCACCGGGACGGAGCGCTTGAGTCGCGCACGTTCCGTATCCCCGTGTGGGTCGCACGGTTCGCCCTTGGGCTGGCAATCGCCACGGGTGTCTTGGTGCTGCTCGGTGTGGCCTTCTACGGCCCGCTCTTGAGAACCGCGGCACGCGTACCTGCGCTCGAGCGCGATGTCGAGCGCCTGAGCGCAGAGAACGAGCGGGTCACGGCGCTTGCCGCGGCTCTCGATCGCGCCGAAACCCGATACGTCGACCTGCGCCAAGTGCTGGGTGCCGACATCGTGCCCGCTGTCCAGACGGCCAGCAACGAACGACCGACCGTGGCGCCAGCAATCGTCGCGGCATACCCAAACGCTGCACCACGGTTCAGTGCCGGGCCGAACATTCCAACCTACTGGCCGGTTGCACTCGCGGAGGGATTCATTACGCGGGGCCTCATTGGGCCGGGTGGAGATGAGGAATCGCACTTCGGAATCGACATCGCCGTGCCGGGCGGTACCCCCGTTCGAGCCTCGGGCGGCGGCACCGTCGAAGAGGCCGGCAGCGATCCGGAATACGGTCTCTTCGTGCTTCTTGGGCACCCCGGTGGCTACCAGAGCATGTACGGACACGCTTCTCGCGTACTCATAAGCGTGGGAGACCGAGTCGAAGCCGGCCAAGTAATCGCGTTATCGGGTAATACGGGTCGCTCAACCGCCCCGCACCTTCACTTCGAGGTAAGACGGAGCGGCAGCCAACTCGACCCCATCACCGTTCTGAAGGAGGTTCCCTGATGGCTCGCGCATCGGGCCGTGACGAGCGACACCCGCCAGTCGGCGAGGGAAGCCTCTCGATCATCGCCAAGGGAACCTCAGTCAAGGGCAACCTCACCGCCGACGGCGTCGTCAAGGTGGAGGGCGAGGTCGTGGGTGCTATCCACGCGGAACGCCAGGTACTTGTGAGCCGCGACGGCCGTGTCGAAGGTGATATCTACGCTCCCGAAGTGATCATCGGGGGTCACGTCCAGGGGTCGATATACGCAGACGATCGGGTCGAACTCCAGACAACGGGCTCCGTGGCCGGTGACATCTCCACGCGCCGGGTCTTAGTAGAGGAAGGCAGCCAGCTCAACGGCGCCCTGCGGATGGCAGATTCTGCCGAAGCCCCCAAGCCAAGCCAGTCAACCAAGCTGCCAGAGCGCTCGGGCCACGCCCATCCTGAATTTGCCGAACCCTGACCATTATCCACAGGGGGGTGTGCAACCTGTGGATTATTTTCTCACTGTCTGCTCACTATTTAGTTACTGTCATGTCGGTTGCCGTTGATACCACCGCCGTTGTCGCTGCATTGGACGAGATCCTCTCCTCGGCCACGACACCAGACTACCCCGACGCGCACAACGGACTTCAGCTGGCAAACACCGGAACTGTGACCCGCGTCGCCGCTGCGGTTGACGCAAGTGTCGCGACAGTAGAAGCGGCGGCAAGCGCGGCAGCCGACTTCCTCCTTGTTCACCACGGGCTCCTGTGGGGAGGCGGGCGCCCGTGGGTTGGACGTGACTATCGACGTCTCGCAACCCTCATCCGAGGAGACATCGCCGTCTACGGTGCCCATCTTCCGCTCGACGCACATCCTGACGTGGGGAACAACGCCCTTCTGCTGCGCGCACTCGGGGCTCTCCCAGGGGGCAGATTCGGGGCGTATCAAGACCTCGAGATTGGCTGGTGGGGACAGGCAGATCTCACGCGCGACGAGCTGGTTGACCGCGTCCGAACGGCCGTGGGCCGCGATGTCTTCGTCATGCCGTTCGGGCCGAGTCAGGTGCAACGGATCGGAGTGGTGACCGGGGGCGGTGGCTCGATGATCTCGGAGGCCCACGCAGCCGGGCTCGACGCGTTTGTCACGGGTGAAGGCTCCCACCACACCTATTTCGATGCGCAAGAGCTGGGCATCACCGTGATCTATGCTGGCCACTATGCGACGGAGACATTCGGTGTGAAGGCGCTCGCTGAACTCGTTGCCAAGCGCTTCGGTCTGCCCTGGAGCTTCATCGACCTGCCGACGGGACTCTGACCATCAACTACAGGTCAGCGACCCATTATTCAGCGAAGTGCGGTCTCAGAACGCCCACGCCCCAGATAGGATCACCTGCCGGTAGCGGTAGTCGGCGTCTCCCGTCGCAAACGAGTTGAGGCCCGTGCTCGAGAACGCAAACGACATTCCGATCTCCCGGCTGGGGCCGATGAGATACGCCAGTCGAGCCGATCCACGGGCGGCTGCCTTAAGGGAACCGCTTGACCCTACGCGCTGTAGGCCTGGCGCGAGCTCGGCGATGGCTACCCACGCACCGAATTCGCGGATCCACCGCCCGCCGACCTCGAGAAGGCTGTAGAAATCCGGATTGAAGTAGCCGTCGTTTCGATCTGGCCGCATGAAGTCGACATTCGGCTCCGCGAAGCCGAAAGCGAGAAGGGTGGCACCGAAGGTCCAGGGCCGTCCCACTCGCCGGGTGACGCCGACATAACCACCGAAGCGCGAGTTCCCGAACGTGCCCTGGTAGTCCGCGTAGGCGACGCCTCCGACGAGAACCCAGCGGCGCGCCGGCTCGTAGCGACCTGACACCGCCCATTCACGTATCTCCACTCCGTTCGCTATCATCGGGGCAGTAGCGCCCAGCGAGCCGGAGCGGTAGCGCAGTGTGCCGCCCACTCCGACGTGGGTTGGGCTGGCGATCTCGGCTCGCAGCTCGGGAACGGTTCCTGAGGCGGTGGTGTCGTCACCGTCGCCAACACCTAGCCCCAGTGAGAAGGCCCATCCCCCAGCGGCATGGACCCGTCCGCTCACCAGGACTCGCCAGAAATCTCGTTCGCCTCCGAAGCCCTGTGCCGACCGTGCCGTGACCTCTGCTCCGACGTTTATCCGCGGCCGCACGTGCCAGTCTCCGCGAACGACTACGGTTCGAATGCGATTCGAGTCGGAGTCACTCTCGTACAGCAGCGCCGGGGCGATGTGGGGCGCGAGAGCCGCAAGTGTCCACTGCCGCTCGATGCGCACATCCGGGTCGGACGGCGCGAGCCGATGCGCGTGTTCGATGACGTCGTACGCATCGCCAGGCCGTGCCTGCCACCGCAGGGTCTGGGCAAGGCCTACGAGCGAAGGGACGTCGTCGGGCCGATCACCGAGCACCGACAGCCACGCCTGCTCTGCGCCACGCAGATCGCCGCTCCAACTTCGCACGCGCGCCAGCCCACGCTTGGCCTCTATGTTGTCAGCTTGCTGGGCCAGGACTTCGGTGTACACGGTCTCTGCGCTGTCGAATGCACCTCCCCAGGAGAGAACCTGTGCCAGGCCAAGCAGCGCCTCGAGGTCGTTTGGATCATTCGCCGCCAACGCTGCGAATGCAGTAGCCGCTTGTTCGAACCGTTTCGCCCATCCAAGGACTCGAGCACGATCGCGGCCGATCGATCGATCGTCGGGAGCGACCTCGAGCACACGGTCGTAGGCGAGGAGCGCGACTTCAAAATCTCCGGTCCACGACGCGAACTGTGCGAGCGCCTTGTACGCCGGCAGATGGTCCGGCCGCTCGTCGATGATCTGCTCGACGGCCGCCACTGCGGCCTGCGGGTCACCTTGCCAGGCCAGCGTGCGCGCTCGATCGATTCTCCCCTCGAGGTTCTCGGGTGCGATGGCAACCAGTTGATCGAATAGTGCCAGGCTCTGGTCGTAGCGCTCAGCCCATGCGTGGATGATCGCCATTCGATGAAGCGCCCGCTGGTCTGTCGAGTCCGCGACAAGCCGCTGCGCGTACAGCCGGGCGGCCGTCTCGACGTCACCACTGTCCCAAGCCGAGTCGGCGGCCGTCTGCGCGGCGGCAGAAAGACAAAGCCCCACGGCGAGCGACAGCGCCATGGCCCCGATCCGCAGATGCCTCATCATCGCCCGTTTCCGCTGTGAACTGGGGAGTTCGAGCTCCCCTCGAAGACTTTCCTCAGGGCGTCGAACACCGGCCGACGCCGCTCCCGCCATAGCGGCTCGTTCCACGCCCGCCACGAGAACTCGGCCACGTCGAACGACGACCCAGAGCGAGGCCAAGCATACCACGCACCCTTCGACTGCACGGCCGCCACGACGCGGATGCCCGTGACCGGTTGTGCCGCCTCTTCCTCTGACAGCGTTCCGATCCAACCGCCGTCATTCACCCAATCCGGTGCGTGCTGAAGGACTCGCCGTGAGCTCGGGTCGGTCACGTTGAGGAACGCCCACGGGATGCGAATCTCGATGACCCCAGCGTCGGGCAAAGACTCCCAGAAACCGTCCGCGACAGGTGCCGACCGGAGCACGCCACGATCGTAGCCAATCGTCGCATACTCGGTCGTGTCGCGACCCACCCGCCTCCTGTTCGTGATGACCCGCAATGAGTCGAATTGGCCGTCGCTTCGCGGCGCCGACAGAAAAGGCGCATTCATCTCCCATATCAGCCGCCCGGAGAAGAAGCCTGGGGGCTCCGAACCCTCGGCCAAGGGCATGACCTGCAACCTCTCCTCGGCGGCGGGTCCAACCTCGATCGGGAGGTACCGGAACAGGCTCGCGGCCGGATCGGCCAGGAGCCGGACCCCCTCAGCCGTGGCGTGTAGCACGAGCTCCACCCCTACGGGGAGGATCGGCCCCCGTCGGCCGGGCCAGCTGAACGATCCCGCGTCGGCCCGTATCACGTCGAAGCCGATGAAGAGGTCCTCCGGCTGCCCGTCACCGGCCTCGAAAAGGAGCCAGACCGCTGCCTCGTCAGCGAACGCGCGCAGCCCCGCTCCCGTGGAATCGGCGTAGAGGGGCTCGATCGTCTGCCATTCACCGAGCCGTTCGGCGAGCGACTCTCCTGGGAGTCGCGGCTCCGGCTCCATCGCGACCACCCCGTACGCCTGCTCGGGGTCGAGCGTGTTCAGCCAGAGCCGATTGCGCTCCGCGGGGAGAAGAAAATCGTTGAAGAGCCAACTCTTTTTGAACCACTCGTCGATCCATGCGAAGACGACCCCACCTGCCATTCCCGCCGCGGCGATCTCGCGTGTCATGCGCACGTCGAGGTCAGCCATCGCCTGCTCGGTGTGCCCCCCGTGGTGCCAACCATCCGGGTGGAGGTGCGCAATGCCCAGACTGGCCGGTACTCCGTACTCCGCGACGAGGACCGGCAGATCGTCATGATGGCTCTTGAGATCGACCAGATACCCGAAATAGGAAGAGGGGCCTTCGGCCGAGTATGCAGCGGCATAGCCCGGGTCGAGCACCATGAAGTCCGGGTAGTATGGATAGACGTGATATGCGGCGAAGTAGCCCGCTGGGAACGAGAAGGTCGTACGAACGAGTGACGGGTCCAGCGTCACTCCGTCATTGTCGTACTCGGCGGTCGCGGTGGGGGACGGTTCACCGAGAGCCACGCGCAGCTGCACTTCCTCCTGTGCCGTGGGCTCAGTCGGGTGCGTGAGCGGGTCGAGCGTGGGCCAGTTGGTGTAGGCGATTGGCCGTTGGGCTCCATACGTCGTCATCTCGTGCGCAATCATCGTCTCGCACTTGGCCGCGAGCCAGACGTCCATCGCCGTCCCACCTTCGAGCCGCAGAAAGCGGCCAGACCACGCAGAAGTATCCGGCTGCCGCTCGTTATAGACGGCCACTGAGTGAGGCTCCCACTCGCGGCCGACCACGTAGGCAAGCGTCCAGCGCGACACGTCCGCTTGGTAGCGTCCTGAGGCATGACCACGGCGCGGCTCGATGCGTGCGCGCCCGTGCACGAGGTCCACCACGCGACGGATCTCATCATCGACCTCCTGGTTCCACTCGAGGTCGTCGTAGTCGTCGTCGGGGGGGAGCTCGATCCAGACACCGTGGAGTAGCCACAGTGGGCGATCCGGGTGGGCGAGATTGTACTCCCGCAGCACCTGGTAGAAATGCGGCGGATGAATCGTATAGAGGCGAATCGTGTTGGCGCCCATCTCACCGATAGCGGCGATCCACCGAGCGTAGACCGCCGAATCGGGGAATTGGCTCGGGAATCGCCCGGGGACCGCGGCACCGAGGTTGACGCCATTGACGTAGAACGGCGTCCAGCCCTCGTCGGTGCGCACCTCAAACCGGTCGCCGCTCACGCGAGCGGGGTAGGTGAGGGGTGCGAGCCTCGGGAGGTATGACCGCGCCTCGGCGTTCGCCGGGTCGATGGCGAGTGTACGTTCAAAGGCGGTCCGGGCAGCTGCGTGGTCGGCCTCGCGCCACGCGATGAGACCGATCCCAACCAGAGCATCCACGACATCCGGTTCATCAGCGAGTACACCCTCGAACCAGGTGCGGGCCTCGCCGAGTTGGTTCCGACGCAGGGCTGCGTAGCCCAGTCCCGTCCGCGCCCCGGAGTGAGTCGGGCAACGGGTCGAGGCCACGGTGAATGCCTCGGTCGCGACGGTGATCTCCCCTGCCCGGTACGCCATCCACGCACTGTCGACGAGCACATCGACCAGGTAGCCACAGCCTTCCTGGGCCCTGGCAATCCCGGCGCCGAGCAGGGTGGCGAGGAGGAACACGACCGAAGCGCGGCCCATTCTCAGCCCCGGAACCCGCGGCGTCGCATCTCGCCCCAACGCTGCTCGCCACGGAGTGCATTCCAAAACCCCTTCAGGCGCCAAAAGACAGTCAACTGGCGGTACCCGAAAGGCTCGAGGAATGCGTAGAACAGCATGCGCATGAAATCGCCGAAGCGTGGATAGACACGGAACGTGCTTTCCTCGAGAATGACAGCCCACACCGAGAGGAACATCTGGTAGCCGAGGGCCACCACGAGGAAGAGGAGCGCCACCTCGGTGTTGATGATGCCAAAGAGGGCGGCGAGAAGCGTCAGGAAGTAGCCCAGGACCTCGATGACCGGCGCGATCATTTCGCCGAAGACGAAGAATGGGAACATGACGAGTCCAGCGAGACCATAGCGCCGGTTGAGAAGCATTCCGCGGTGGGTGAGCATGGTCAGCACGAGACCACGATGCCAGCGCTCTCGCTGGCGGCCCAGCGTGCCGACGTCGGTCGGCACCTCGGTCCACGCGACGGGATCCGGAATGAACGGGATCTGGTACGGCACGCGCGTATTTCGGAGGTGCTTGTGCAACCGAACGACGAGGTCGAGGTCCTCGACGACGTTGCCAGTGGTGTACCCGCCGATCTCGAGGAGGTAGTGGCGCTGGAAGAGGCCAAACGCGCCCGAGACGATGAGGTTGCCACCGAGGCGGTTCCAGCCGAGTCGGCCGAAAAGAAACGCTCTCAGGTACTCCGGTACCTGCACGGCGGCGAGGTACTCGCGTGGGAGACGGGCGTCCGTGACCCGTGCGTGCTGAATCGCGCAGCCGTTCGCCACGCGGATCGTGCCGCCGGCAGCAGCCACGCGTGCGCCGAGGAGGAACGGGCGCGCGAGTCGAACGAGCGCGTCGGGTGTGATGATCGTGTCGGCGTCGGCAGCCACGACGAGGGGGTAGCGCGCCGCGCTGAGTCCCACATTGAGAGCGTCCGCCTTACCGCCGTTCTCCTTGTCGACGACGAGGAGATTCGAATGGGTCCGAGAGCGATAATAGCCATGGACAGGCCGCGTTTTGAGCCGACGCGGAAAGGCCGGCGGCACCTCGAAGAGCTCGAACGCCTCCATGAGGCGCTGCATCGTCCCGTCCCGCGATCCGTCGTTGATGACGATCACTTCGTGTTGGGGGTACTGCAACGACAGCTGGGCGGCGACGCTGTCGCGGATGTTGGCCTCCATGTTGTAAGCCGGGACGATCACCGAGACCGGGGGCAGGGCCTGCGATCCGAGGTAGCGGGAGAGGTCGTCGTCGTGCGTGATCTGCCAGTGCTTCCAGATCTCGGGAATCGCGAGAAACAGCAGCAGCGCATAGAACGAGTTCAGGCCCAGGAAGTACCAGATGATGGCCCCATCGACCGTCGGTAGCAGCGCTTCGCGGATCCAGTCCATGGTGGGCCCGGTTATGCCGCGTAGTCGGCGACGGCCGCCGCGCTCAGGCCGAGGATGTAATTCGCCATCTCTCGGGCGTATCGGTCGTCGCCGGCCTGGACGGCGGCGAGGATTTCGAGGCCGGGCTGGCCCAGCTGCCGCAGGGCGATCGCCGCGCGCAGCCGCACCCACCAGTTCTCATCGCTCAGAGCGCGGTGCAGCGCCGGGCACGCTTCGACGGCGCCGATCGCGCCGAGGGCTGCAGCTGCCTGTGTGCGCACCTGCCACGCGGCATCACCGAGCAGCGTGAGGAGAGCCTTCGTCGCGGCCGGATGCGGGAAGCTTCCGAGCGTTCGTGCTGCAGCGACGCGAACCTCGAGGTTCTCGTCCTTGGCGTACGGCAGCACGTACTGAAACAGCTCAGGAACGGCGAGCTCGCCCGCCAGGGTCACCCACGCCTGCCGCTGCACGGCGGCGTATTCTCCCTTGAGGCGCTCGATGAGCATGGGCCCCAGCGGCCCTCGTAGAGAGACCAGGGTGTCGAAGACAAACCCCCGCACCACCCTGGGCGCGGTGACGGCCTTGTCGAGGATCGTCGCCAGGAGATCGGGAGTGCGCACGCGAGTGAGCGCGGAGATCGCGGCGATCTGGATGGCCGGGTTTTCATCGGCCACGAGTGCACGCACCAGATCGAGGTCGTCCTCGGTCGCCACACCCGCGAGGAGCCGAGCCGATCCGAGCCGCCGCCACCACAGGCGAGAGCGAGCATTGCGCCGAATGCGTCTCGACCATTTAGTCGGGCGGATCACGCTCACCAACTGTTCCCACTGCTCACCCTCGATCTGCGCCCCATACTGTTGGAACACCGAGGCGACCGTCGCAGGGCCCCGGCCGTCGATGTCGGCGCGGAAGTCATCGGCGCTGAGCTCACCCGCGAGCCACGCTCGGACTACTCCGACGAACTGTCCTTCGTCGACCATCGTTCGCTCGAACCGACGACGGAGCAGCCATCGGTGGGCGATCAAGAGAAACAACGTGCCGCCGAGGAAGGCGAGCTGGACCACGGCGATCACGAGGAGGACGGAGGCCTTCATGCGGCCCCCCCGGGGCGGAACAGTCGCTCGACTTTTGCCACCACGACCGGAATGCTCACCGGCTTGACGAGGTAATCGGCCGCGCCACAACGAAGCGCTTTGATCTGCTCGCGCTCGCCGGAGTGGACGGTCACGATGACAATCTGGAAATCCCCGGGCCGAGCACGGTGGATCTGCTGCAGTGCGCTGAAACCGTCGAGGCCCGGCAGGTCGACGTCGAGGAGCACCACCGGCTTCCGGTCCTGTGTATCGCTTGCGAGGAGCGCATCGAGCGCTTCGCGACCGTTCGTGAATGCCTGGCACCGGAAGCCACGGTTCGTGAGTGCGTACTCGAGCATTTCGAGGAGGGCGGTGTCGTCCTCGATGAGGTAGACGTCAACCTCTGCCGTCGTCCCTCGGTGGGAGGGCGCCGCCGAGAATACATCGAGACTGCGGCCCCTCCGCACTCCCGCCAATACGGCCGCTTTGAGCTCATGTGCCCGAACGGGTTTCACCAACACTCGGTCCGCTCCTGCCTCGAACGCTTCCAGTCGGCGATGGGGATCTTCGTGGCCTGTGACCACCACGGCGGGGAGATCGCGCCATTCCGGTGAGCTGCGGAGTGCTCGGAGGATCTCTGGGCCCCGGGCGGTCGGCATCTCGAGGTCGAGGATGAGCAGGTCGGGAGGCGCGTCCGCGGCTCGGGCGAACACCTGGAGCGGGTCGTCGAGCACTTCGACTTCCAACCCCCAGGACTCGAGCGCCGTGCGGAGGAACTTCTGGAAGCCCGGGTCGTCGTCGATCAGGAGTACGCGCTCGCCGAGAACCTGTGTCGGGGAGAGAAGACGGGCCCACCCGTCGAAGAGGGCGTGCCCGTCGTGCGGGCCGGCGAGGACGAGATCGGCCCCGGCCCCGGCCGCCGCGATTCGCTCGGTCGCGCTGTTGGTCTCGAGCAGGGCAACGATCGGGACACCCCGCGCGGCCTCACGGAGCTTGCTGATCCAAGCGGAGTTCCCGGCAGCAGATCCCCCTCCACCCACAGCGATCAGTTGCACGCCGGCGAGCGAGCGTGAAACGGCCGCTTCGACGGAGTCAGCTGTCTCGAGTCGCCAGCCCCGAGTCGAGACGGTCTCCCAGACCATGCCGCGGACCTCGGGATCGTCGTGCACCAAGAGCGCGTGGACGCCGAGCGGTACGGCGCCATTCCCCTCCGGGCCGGTGGCAGCCGCAGCCTCTAGGGCCTCGAGCTCTGCTCGAAGGGCATCCACCTGCGTTTCGACGGGACGGTTCGTCCCGCCGTCGACCCAGCCTCCCACGAGCGTCTCGATTCGTCCGGCCACCTCACCGACCTGCCCAAAGCCCCAGGTGCCGGCGGAGCCGTGCAGCTTGTGCAGGTCCCGCCGCAAAGCGTCGAGTCGATCACGCTCGGCGCCGTGTTCGTCGCCGCTCAGCGCCTCGAGGAGCGAGCGCACCTCGGCAATCCGATCCCCAATGGACCGGCGATAGCCGTCCTGCATCCGCTTCCAATCCGTTCCAGTTGCCTGCATCAGGCTCCGCGCTTGTCATCGTTGCGTACGCGCAAATGATGCGATTTGCGAGATCCAGCGGCAATGCGTATGCCACGCTCTAAGGGATAGGGATCTGTGACAACGTCGGTTTCCAGCGACATTTCAAAGCTTTATATGACAACGACTTGACACGCGCCCAGCTCGCGGCTGGCCCACCCGGTCTTGGGGGACGATCAGAACCGCGGACGCATCCCCGAAACGGTCGTTGCAAGGTGCACATGGTCATTGCGCGAAGCCTTCTCGAGGACCTGGGTGTGGCTGGCACACTACAACGATGTCCTCCGGCGTCGCTCCGAATGCTGCAACCATCCGACATTCGCGTCGAGAAACTCATCGGTTTGTTGAGCGTCTGCTGCGCTCTAATGCCCAATCCGTGCTGTTTTCATACCGATCATGGCATTTGGCACGGTCTCTCCTGGAATGACAGTTGCAACTCGTCGCAGTCGACCGAGCGAGAACGCTGTGGCTGGCGAGATCGGTCTCGCCAATCGCCAATCGGCGACGGCCTCGTCGGTCGCAGTAACTGGGGAGGGGCGCAACCCCGAATTGGGTCGGGCGCGACCCGTTCTCACCACCGGCTGGACGGCCAGGAGGCATCATCATGCAGGAGCTGTGGAACCGACTGTGGAGCGACGAGTCAGGCCAGGGGATGGTCGAGTACGCCCTCATCGTCGCGCTGGTCGCAATTGGCCTAATCGCGGTGTTCCTGTACCTCCGCAATTCCGCGGGACAGGTGCTGGACACGGCGGCCGACTCGTTGGCGGCGCAGCCCACGGCGGGCTACGTCCCGACCCCGTAGCTGGGTCGAAGATCGGTCGCGCTCTCTAGGGGGGGCTGGCCATCGCCAGTCTCCCCTGAGTGCGCCAGGTCACCGAGACGCTGCGAGGTATGTCGTCGTCTCAAATGGCGCGAGACCGCCGGATGGCGGCGTGGGGAACAGGAGTTGCATTGAGTCCACGATTGGCCGTGTGAGTTGTCGTGGCGGAGGGCGGAATCAGGTTCGCCCAAACCCGATGGCGTGGACTCCGCGGCTTGCAGCGCGAAGGCAGGTTGGAAAGCCCGAACTGGGTCGGGCGCGCAACCGATCTTCACCAACGGCCTGACGGGCCAGGAGGCATCACCATGCAGGAGTTGTGGAACCGACTGTGGAGCGACGAGTCAGGCCAGGGGATGGTCGAGTACGCCCTCATCGTCGCGCTGGTCGCAATTGGCCTAATCGCTGTGTTCCTGTACCTCCGCAATTCCGCGGGACAGGTGCTGGACACGGCGGCCGACTCGTTGGCGGCGCAGCCCACGGCGGGCTACGTCCCGACCCCGTGAGTCGGGTTTATCGATGCGGAATCGTCGGGTTTCCGGAGGCCGGGCCGTGGTTCGGCCTCCGGCCCGCGACCGTGCACTGGGGGATTGAGTGCTCTCGATAGTAGCCAGCGTCGTGCTCGTCGGAGTGCTCCTCGGAGCGTGTTGGTTCGACGTTCGTGCGCGACGCATCCCCAATGCCCTCACGGTGGTCGGGGTGATTGCTGCGCTCGTCTTGCGCGGCTTTCTGGGTGCGGGGGCGGTGTTCGAGGGAATCGGGGGAGCTGGACTGGCGCTGCTCGTGGCGCTGCCGCCGTTTGCGCTTGGGATGCTGGGAGGGGGGGACGCGAAGTTGCTCGCGGCGGTCGGTGGGTTCATGGGCATCGACCATCTCCTTGGAGCACTGCTGGCGATTGCGGTGCTCGGCGGAGGCCTGGCTGTCTTCGAGGCATTGCGACGCCGCGTGCTGATCAAAGCCGTGGCGAACACATACGGCTTTGCAAAGCAGTGGTTGCTCCTGGGGCGCGCTGGCGGCGCCCCGACGATTGCTTCGCCGCACGCGCTCACGGTGCCGTACGGTGTGGCGATCGCAGGAGGGGCGCTGACGTGGTGGTTTCTGACGGGAGCGCAGTTATGAGGATGTTCAGACGTCGGAGTGAAGACAGCGGACAGGCGATGGTCGAGTTCGCGATCGTCCTGCCTCTGCTGCTGATGCTCATGGTAGCAGTGTTCGAGTTCGGCCGGGCATGGAACGTCTATCAGGTGCTGACCGACGCGGCGCGGCACGCGGCTCGCAGTGCAACGGTTGCAGACCCCACGGTGACCCAGGATTCCGTCATCCAGATCGCGCAGAACGCAATGGCGCGTGGCGCAATCAACGTGAGCAAGGCCACCGTGACGGTAACGGGCTTTCGGACTGGGACAGGAACACCGGCGACGGTGACGATTCAGTTGCCGTATGAGTTCGTTGTCCTCCGGCCCTTCATGGGCTGGACCGCCGCCGAGTCCAATTTCACGCTCACGACGATGTTCACCATGCGGAACGAGTAGAGGGCTGCCCAATGCGACAGCGACGATTGTGGGTGATCATGGTTTTGGCACTGGGCTCGGGCGGCTTCGCCGCCTTCTTCGCCCTACGCTACCTGCGTCAACAGACGCCACGGTTCATCGCGTCCGAAACGCCGCGTGCGAGCGTCGCGATCGCGGCGCGCGACATGAACCTCGGTACGATTCTCGGGCCGGAGGACGTGAAGCTCATCGACTGGCCGGAGGAGGCGGTGCCGCCCGGGTACGTGTCTTCGGCCGAGGCGATCGTGGGCCGTGGGTTGATCGCGCCGGTACGGGCCAACGAAGTGCTTCTCGAGACGAAGCTCGCCACGAAGGATGCAGGAGGCGGCCTCGCGATCTCGATCCCGGAGGGCATGCGAGCGGTCAGCGTGCGGGTGGACGAGGTCATCGGCGTCGCGGGCTTCGTCCTGCCCGCGACCAGGGTCGACGTCATGGTGACGCTTCCGCCCAGGCCGCCTCGCAGCGAGACGATGACGCAGGTGTTCCTCCAGAACATCCAGGCGCTCGCTGCTGGGCAGCTCGTGCAGCAGGATGCGGAAGGCAAGCCGGTGATTGTCGCAGTGATCACACTCCTCGTGAGCCCCGAACAGGGCGAGCTCCTCGTCCTCGGCGCGAACGAAGGCAAGATCCAGCTGGCACTTCGCAACACACTGGACTTGGACGATATCGAAACGCGGGGTGCGCAGGTGAGCGATCTGCTGCGCCGAATCCCGCGCGCGCCGCGCCCCAACAACACGGCACGTGTAGTGGCACGCGGCGATACGTCGACCGTCGTCGAAGCATACAAGGGCGGCGTCCGAACTCTCATCAAGTTCTAGGGGAAGGGGATAACCGATCATGCATCGCGTAGCAGTCGAGCGTAACCCGCGCGGGCGCGGCCGCGCGTGGTGGCTCGCCCTGACGGGGCTCGGGCTCCTCGTGAGTCCTGTGACGGCGCTGGCACAGCGCGTCGTTACCGAGCCACAACAGGTGATCACTGTGTCGCTCGGCGAGTCCGCGTTGCTCGTCGAAGTGACGGCGATGCAACGGTTCTCGATCGGCGACCCATCGGTGGCGGACGCGGCCGCAGTTTCACCGAATGAGCTCCTCATCACGGGGAAGAAACTCGGAACGACGAGCTTGCTCGTGTGGGACGCCAGCGGTGACGTGCGGATGTATTCGATTCAGGTCACCGCCGACGCACCGGCACTCGAGCGCTATCTCCGAGGCCTGTTCCCCGACGACACTGTGGCCGTCGCAGCAAGCGGCAACACGGTCACGCTGTATGGGCGCGTGCGCTCGGCCAACGTGGCCCGGCAGATCGTGCAAATCGCGGAAGGGACCGGCGCTACGGTCGTAGACCGCCTCCAGGCCCCACCGGCGAGACAGGTGGCGCTCAAGGTGCGCTTCGCCGAAGTCAGCCGTAGTGCGTCCAAGGAGATGGCTTCCCAGCTCGCGACGCTCAACCCGCACAAGCTGACAAGCGACGGCGACTGGTTCGGCGAGACGATCTCCGACGGGTTCATCAATTTTCTCCTGTCCAACGACAACGCCAGTTTCCTGGCGGCGATCAAGGTCCTGCAGTCCAACGGTCAGTTCAAGACGCTGGCCGAACCGACGCTGCTGGCCCTTCCGGATGAAGAGGCGTCATTCCTCGCGGGCGGCGAGTTCCCGTTCCCGATCGTGCAAGGCGGCACCAACAACACGGTGACGATCCAGTTCAAAGAATTCGGCGTGAAGCTGACGTTCACTCCGAACGTGACCGAGAGCGGGAACATCCGGCTCAAGGTGGCGCCCGAGGTGTCGTCCCTCGACTTCGCCAACGGCCTGTCATTCCAGGGCTTTCAGATTCCGACGCTGCGTACACGGAAGGCGGAAACGTCAGTCGAGTTACGCGAGGGCCAGCACCTGGCGATCGCCGGCCTCATGGACAACACGCTGACCGACAACGTGACGAAGATTCCGCTCCTCGGTGACATCCCAATCCTGGGCGCGTTCTTCCGGTCACACGACGCACAACAGAACCGATCGGAACTGCTCATCGTGGTGACTCCCGCGCTCGTGACGGCCACGGCTACGGCGCCGGAGATGCCTACAGGCGAGCCGGGGACGTGGGATTGGTACGGGGCGCTCAAAGACGGACGCACTCGCAAGTAGCCGACGTGGGATTGGAGGAGGGCCGCACGATGAAATGCTGGACGTCGATGGTACGCAACGAGCGAGGTGCCGCCGCCGTACTGATCGCGGTGTCAGTCGCTGCGATGCTCGGCTTCGCGGCCCTCGCCATCGATCTCGGGATGCTCTTCAAAGCCCGGGTCGACGCGCAGCGTGCGGCCGACGCGGCGGCCCTGGCCGGAGCCAGCGCATTTCTGGATTTCGACCAGATCACGGCGGTCACGCCGGCGCGGAATCGCGCAACGGAATATGGTCTACGGAACACGTTCCTCAATGGCCCCATCGACACCGGCGAGATCTACATCAAGGTCATACCCGACAGCTTCAAAGTCGGTGTGTACGTGTATCGCGACTCGGTTCAGACCTGGTTTGCCAGAATCTTCGGTATCCGGTATGTGCCGATTGGAGCATTCGCCGCCGCCGCCGCCGTGAGCGCGGGCCAGGCCAAGTGCCTCAAGCCCTGGGCCGTGCCCGACGTCTGGCACGACTACAACAGCGACACGAACAACAACCGCATGTGGGACCCGGGCGAAGAGTGGGTCTTCGGCGACGACCCCGGGGACGTCTACAAGCCGTTCAGCGGCCCTGGCGGCGCCGCTGACGAGACTGGCTACGGGAGCGAGTGGCGGAATCCGCCGTACACGCAGCCCGTCGATGACTACGGCCGGCAGATCCAGATCAAGTCGCCCGACCCCAATGACGAGTACTCCGCGGCCCCGGGGATTTTCTACCCGTGGCGGCTCCCCATCGACCCCGATCAGGAACCGTGCGACAATGGGGGCGGCGGCGGACAGGACGCCGGCGGTGCGGTATACCGGCAGAACATCTGTAGCTGCAACAACAGCCCGGTCCAGCTCGGTGTCCCTTACGAGGTGGAGCCAGGCAACATGATCGGGCCGACGGCACAGGGAGTTGACGAGCTCATTAACGAAGATCCCAACGCCTCCTGGGACGACGCGACGAACCAGATCGTCAATTCGGATCCAAAGTTTGGGGATGCGATGAACAGCCCTCGGGTGATCAAGATCGCGCTGATCGACCCGACGCAGATTCAGGGCTCGGGGATGCAGACGATCATGTTCAACAATTTCGCGCTGCTCTTTCTCGAGGAGCAGGCGAACAACCAGGCTCCTGTAAAGGCGCGTTTTCTGTATTACGCGTCGGGCGAAGGCTCGCCTGGATCGACGACCGGCTCGCTGGTCAAGGTCCTCCAACTCGTCAAGTAGCGGAGCCAGAGACCCTATGCAGCTGGACGGGAATGGACTCATGGACGGTAACCATCTACGAAGCGCCGT